>JBGQFF010000044.1:0-20350 GCA_041496745.1 Gammaproteobacteria bacterium | reverse complement strand
TCGACCTCGCCGAAACGCGCTTGGCCGAGCGCGACGTAGGCCGCAAGGTCGAATCCGGCGGGCACCTCCAGGCTCGCGCGCCCGCGCGCCGTGAATGAGACGTGCGCCAGCAACAGTGGCCAGCGCGTCTGCGCGGGGCTCTTGTGCCCCATCAGTTCGCCGCCCACCACGTGCACTTGCGCCTCGCCGGCGCGGAACACCGGCAGCTCCTCGGCGCCGAGGTTGCGGTAGGCCGGTTCGGTCAACTGGATCGCGCGCGGCAGCTTGGTCCACAGCTGCAGCCCGTGCAGTGTGCCCTCGGCAGGGCGCTCGGCGTGTACGATGCCGCGCCCGGCGGTCATCCATTGCGCGCCGTGCGCGCCGACCGCGCCCTCATGGCCCTGCGAATCGCGATGGTGCATGCCGCCATCCAGCAGGTAGGTCACCGTCTCGATGCCGGCGTGCGGGTGCGGCGGCGTGCCGCGGTCACCCGGGGCCACCTGCAGCGGACCGAAATGGTCGAGGAAGATCCACGGCCCGACGTTGCGCAGACCGGCGTCGGGCAGCGCGCGGCGCACCAGCAGCGTCGGCGTGACCGGAGTGAAATGCGAGGCGATGACGCGCGTCACCGCGCGCGGCGCCGCGTCGCTGCGCATCATATCGAGGTTTGCAGCCATGGTTCTCGCCTAGGGCAGATCGAACAGCAGCACTTCGGCATTGGCGCCCTGCTCGAGCGCTATTTCGGGGGCGTCACCGGTCTTCAACGCGTCGCCCGGCCCCAGGGCTTGCCCGTTCACCTTGAGTGCGCCACGCGCCACGTGCAGGTAGGCGCGGCGCCCCTTTTCCAGCCGGTGCACCGCACGCTCCGCGCCATCGAGCAGCGCCGCATAGACGCGCGCATCCTGATGGATGGTGACCGAGCCCTCGGCGCCGTCGGGCGAGGCGATCAGGCGCAGCCGACCGCGCTTGGCGGCGGCGTCGAAATGCTTCTGCTCGTAGGAGGGCGTAATGCCGGTCACGGTGGGCTCGATCCAGATCTGCAGAAAATGCGTGGTGTCGGCCTTCTCGTGGTTGTATTCGCTGTGACGCACGCCGTTACCGGCGCTCATGCGCTGCACATCCCCCGGCACGATGGTCGAGCCGTTGCCCATCGAATCCTGGTGGCCGAGCGAACCCTCCAGCACGTAGCTGATGATCTCCATGTCGCGGTGCCCGTGCGTGCCGAAGCCGGTACCCGGCGCGACTCGGTCCTCGTTGATCACGCGCAGCGGCCCGAAACCCATGTGGCGTGGGTCGTGGTAATCCGCAAAGGAAAAGCTGTGGTACGACTTCAGCCAGCCGTGGTCGGCGTAGCCGCGCTCGCCCGCGGGTCGCAGTTCGGTCATGTTGGTCTCCTCGATGCAGTGCGTTGGATCGCAATCCGGCGCACAAGTTTCGCCCGGCTCAGGCCTGCTTCCGCTCGCCTTGCGCGTCGCGCGCGGCTATTTCCTGGTGCACCTTGGCCATGTCGAGCGACTTGGCCTGGCTGATCACCTGCTCCAGCGCCGAGGCCGGCAGGGCGCCGGCCTGCTGGAACAGCACCACCTTCTCGCGGAACACCATCAGGGTCGGGATCGAGCGGATGCTGAAGGCGCCTGCCAGTTCCTGCTCGGCGTCGGTGTTCACCTTGCCGAACACCACGTCCTGATGTGCCTCGGCCGCCTTGTCGTAGACCGGCGCGAAGCCGCGGCAGGGGCCGCACCACGGCGCCCAGAAATCCACGATCACCATCGGGCTTTCGGTGATCACCTTCTCGAAGTTTTCCTTGGTCAGTTCGACCGTTGCCATGGGCCGCCTTTCTTCGCAATTTCCAAACTGCCGCGCAGTGTAACCTAGTCCGCATGAGCGACTACGTGGGCCGCTTTGCCTCCTCGCCGACAGGGCCTTTGCACTTCGGCTCGCTGGTTGCGGCGCTTGCCAGCTACATGGAGGCGCGCACCGCCAACGGCAAGTGGCTGCTGCGCATCGAGGACCTCGACGCGACGCGCGAGCAGCCGGGCGCCGCCGACCAGATCCTGTGCGCGCTGGACAGGCTCGGCTTCGAGTGGGACGGCCCGGTCCTGCAGCAGAGCGCGCGCGTGGAGCGCTGTGGCGCAGTGATCGGGGACCTGGCACGCCGCGGCTTTGCCTACGGTTGCGGCTGCACCCGCAAGGAACTGGAAGACTCGGCCCTCGCCATCGATGGCTCGCGCATCTACCCGGGCACCTGTCGCCATGGGCTCGCCGCGGGCAAGAGCGCGCGCGCGGTGCGCCTGCGCACGCATGCGGCGCCCATCGGCTTCATCGACCGCATCCAGGGCAGGATCGAGCAACGTGTCGAGAAAGAAGTGGGCGATTTCGTGCTGCTGCGCGCTGACGGCATCTACTCGTACCAGCTCGCCGTGGTGCTGGACGATCTCGACCAGGGCGTAACTGAAGTGGTGCGCGGCGCCGACCTGCTCGACTCGACCGCGCGCCAGATCCATTTGCAGCGCATCCTCGGCGCGCCAACTCCACGCTACGCCCATGTGCCGGTGGCAATCAACGGTGCAGGCGAGAAGCTGTCCAAACAAACCGGCGCGCAACCGCTCGACCTGACGGACCCGAAGCGCGAGCTGGCGCGCGCGCGGCGTTTTCTCGGGCAGGACGAGGACGGCTGGGACCTCGCGCGCGTGCCGCGCGCGCGCAGTCGGCCGGTCCCTACTTCCTGACGGGTATCACCACCGTCGCGAGCGACGCCAGCACCAGGCCCAGCGCGCCGAACTCGAGCCTTCCAGGCCGCTCGCCGAGGAACAGCATGCCGGAGAACACGCCCACCACCGGCGTCATCAGCATGGCGAGCGAAAAGGTGGTCACCGACACCGAGGTGGCGAGCTTGATCCAGGCCCAGTGCGCCCAGGCAAACGAAAAGATCACGTTGTAGGCCACCGCCAGGGCCGGCCACAGACTCACTTCCCGCAGGGCGGCGAAGTCGTCGAACAGCAGCGCGCCGATGTAGATCGGCACGCCGCCCAGCAGCATCATCCAGGCGGTGAGCGCCGCGACCGGCGCCCGCACAGGGAATTTCTTCTGCAGTACCGTGCCGAGCGCCCAGGTCGAAGCCGCGCCCAGCACCAGCAGCGCGCCCAGCGGCGCGCCCGCGAGGGTGGCGAACTCCTCGAACAGCAGCAGCGCCATGCCGGCCATGCCGAGCCCGAGGCCGAGGAACTTCCTGCCGCTCATGCGCTCGTTGAGAAGCCATACCGACAGCGGGATGGCCAGCGCCGGCATGGTGTAGGCGAGGATCGCGGCGCGTCCCGAGGGGATCAGCCGCAGCCCGAACACCACCAGCACGTTCCAGCAGGTGATGGTGAAGAAGGCGATCAGCACGAGGCGCTTCCACTGGTCGCGCGGGATGGCGAGCGGCTGCCCGCTTGCGCGCAGCGCCGCGAACAGCACCCCCGATCCGGCCGCCAGGCAGAACGTGCGGAAGGTGAAGGGCGCGACTTCCGAGATCGCGACCTTCATCGCCGTCCAGTTAAAGCCCCAGACCAGCGTAATGCCGATCAGCACCCACCACAGGCTGCGCGGCAGATGCTCGCCGTGCGGTGCGCTCATGCGCGCACCCGCACCGGCATCGCTTTCATACCGCGGAACACCATCGAGTTGAGCCACTCCAGGTGACCGCTCGCCACCTCGATGCCGGGCCAGTGCGCCAGCACCGCCGGCAGCGCGATCTGGCCTTCCAGGCGCGCGAGCGGGAAACCCAGGCAGATATGCAGGCCGAAGCCGAAAGCCAGGTGCGGCGGACCGTTGCGCGCGATGTCCACCCGGTCGGGATCCTCGTAGGCGCGCGGGTCGCGGTTGGCGGCGTTCAACAGGATGAAAACGCGCTCGCCCCGATTCAGCTGCTTGCCGTGTAGGTCGTATCCCTGCTGCACGATGCGCACCTGCGCGCCGTTCGGACCGTCGTAGCGCAGCAACTCCTCGACCGCGGCGGCAGCCAGCGTCGGATCCTCGCGCAGCTTCGTCATCTCCTGCGGAAAGCGCAGCAGCCCGAGCAGCCCGTTGGCGATGTGATTGGTGGTGGTCTCGTGCCCGGCGAAGAGCAGCAGGATGCAGGTTGCCACCAGCTCATCGTCCGACAGGCGGTCGCCGGCGTCTTCAAGGTGCACCAGCTCGGAGAGCAGGTCGGCCTGCGGGGCGGCGCGGCGCGCGGCGATCATGCCGCGGAAGAACTCCGCCATTTCGCGTGTCGCGGCCTCGGCGATGTCGTATTTCTCCTGCGCCATGCGCGAGCTGCCGATGAACAGCGCCATGTCATCGGAGAGCCGCTTCACCTTGCCGAGCTCGGCGCGCGGCACGCCCAGCATGTCCATGATCACCAGCGCGGGCAGCGGCCCGGCAAAATCGCCGACGAAGTCGAACTCGGCGCGCCCGCCGATGCTCTCGAACAGCCACTGCATCAGCGCCTCGATGCGCGGGCGCATGGCGTGCATCGACTTGACATGGAACACCTTGCTTGTCAACCGGCGGAGGCGCGTGTGCTCCGGCGGGTCGCGAAATACCATCCACAGCGTCAGGTAACGCATCAGTTCGGCAATGCGCTGCGCCTCCGTCGGCGGCAGAGTGGCGAAATACGGCCGCAGGCGGTCCGAGGACATGTCCTTGTCCAGGCAGACGTGGCGCACGTCTTCGTAGCGCGTCAGCACCCAGGCTTTCAGCCGCGTGCTCCAATGGCAGGGGTCCTCGTGCTGCATCCGGCGGAACATCGGAAATGGGTCGGCGAGGAACGCCGGGTCGTCTGGTCGGTACTCGAGATTCATCCCTTGCTCACGAGCCACACGGCCAGCATGGCGAGCGCCATGCCGGCGGCGGAGAACGCAGTATAGGTCTCTCCGAACAGCGGCCAGGCGATCAGCGCCGTACACGGAGGTACCAGGTACATCAGGCTTGCCACCTTGGTGGCCGCGCCGTGCCGGATCAGCCAGAAGAGCAGAAACACCGCGCCCAGGGACAGCGCGAACACCAGCCAGACGATGGCCAGGACCAGCTCGGCGCTCCAGGTCACGCTGTGCGACTCGAAGAACCAAGCGTAGGGCGCCAGTACCAGCGCCGCAGCGACGAACTGGATCGCGGCGCCGGTGCGCAGGTCGACTCGCGCGCAGTAGCGCTTCTGCCAGATGGCGCCCAGGCTGATGCTGACCAGCGCTAGCACCGACAGCGCAGTGGCGGCGAAGCCCACACTCTCCAGCACCCATTTCTCGCGCACCACCAACGCCACGCCGGCAATGCCGAGCGCGAGGCCGAGCCACTGGCGCGCGTTGGTGCGCTCGCCCAGCAGCCAGCCGCTCAGCACCGCGGCGAGGATCGGCTGCAGCGCGGTAATCAGGGAGGAAACTCCCGCCGGCATGCCGCGCGACAACGACAGGAACACGCCGCCCAGATAACCGCCCTGGATCAGCGCCCCGGCGAAGGCCATATTCCAGAGCTCGGCGCGCGCCTGCGGCCATGGCGCGCGCATGACCCAGCACAGCGGCAGCAGCACCATCAGGACCGCAAGGAAGCGGATCTCCAGGAACGTGGCTGGCTCCGCGTAAGGGAGCGCTAACTTCGCGCCGATGAAGCCAGTGCTCCAGAGGACCACGAACAGCCCAGGAAACACCCAGGCCGCCCTCTGGACCGGATCGGGAGTCGCGAGCGCTGTGTTCATGGGGCGCCATTGTCGTCGTCGCCTCTGCCTCCCGTTTAAGTGTTTTGACTGGGCCTTAAGCGTCGTTTGAAACATCACCGTCACCCAGCCGAGATCGGATTCCACACCGTATCAAGTACTTATGGTGCACTGCAAAATTTGTTTGACTTTCAAAGCCAAAAGGCTAAAGTGCGTGTTGTTGCAGTGCACAAAAGTGCACCGACGAACCCCAAACCGAATTTGTTTACTTAGACAAGGAGCAACACCATGTACGTAACCCCGGAACAGATTCAAGCAGCTGGCAAGGCCAACGTGGACACGATGCTCTCCCTCGCCGCGACGCAATTCGCCGCGATCGAGAAGCTCGCCACCCTGAACGCCAACGCCGTGAAGACCGCGTTCGAAGACAGCCTCAACAACACCCGCGCGCTGTTTGGCGCGAAAGACGTGCAGGAGTTCGTCAGCCTGCAGAACTCCTTCGCCACCCCGGCGATCGAGAAGGCGATCGCCTACTCCAAGAGCGTCTACGAAGTGGCGACGGGAACCAACGCTGAACTGTCGAAGGCCGCCGAAAAGCGCGTCGCCGACTGGAACGAGAACTTCACCGCCCTGCTGGACACAGCCGTGAAGAACGCGCCGGCCGGTTCCGACGTCGCCGTCGCCGGCATCAAGTCGATGCTCGCCGCCGCCAACTCGGCCTACGACAACTTCACCAAGGTGACTAAGCAGGCGACCGAAATCGCCGAAGCCAACGTCGCCGCCGCGACCGAGACCGTGAAAGGCCTCGCCAAGGCAAAAAAGTTCGCCTGAGCGCCAAACCGGGCCGCAAGGTCCGATCTAGCGCCAAGCGCAGCCCGGCACGCAAGGCTGCGAAGAAACGGAAGTAGGTAAGGGGAAGGCCCGCCGGATGGCGGGCCTTTTCTTTTTCAGGCCACGGATCGCGCGTTCACCGCGTTCCCGGGAGGATGCCTTTCATGCCGCGCATCATGCGCGCCAGGTTGCCGCCTTTCATCATCTTCATCATCTTCTGCATCTGCTCGAATTGGTTGAGCAGGCGGTTCACTTCCTGCACCGGCACGCCGGCGCCCGCGGCAATGCGCCGCTTGCGCGACGCCTTGATCAGGTCGGGATTGACGCGCTCAGCCAGCGTCATCGCATTGATGATGCCCTCGGTGCGGCGGAACTGGCGGTCGTCCTGCAACTGCGCCGGGTTGATCTGGCCGGCCAGCTGCGCCGGCAGCTTGTCCAACATCGAGGACAGCCCGCCCATCTTCCTCATCTGCTGGATCTGCTGCTTGAAATCCTCGAGGTCGAAGCCCTTGCCCTTGCGCATCTTCTCCGCGACGCGCTGCGCCTGCACGAGGTCCACCTGCTTGTGGGCCTCCTCGACCAGCGACAGGATGTCGCCCATGCCGAGCACGCGCGATGCCATGCGCTCGGGATGGAAGGGCTCCAGCGCGTCGAGCTTCTCGCCCACGCCGGCGAACTTGATCGGTTGGCCCGTGACCTGGCGCACCGACAGCGCCGCGCCGCCGCGCGCGTCGCCGTCGAGCTTGGTGAGGATCACGCCGGTGAGCGGCAGCCGCTCCCCGAAAGAACGCGCCACGTTGACCGCATCCTGGCCCTGCATCGCATCCACCACGAACAGCGTCTCCACCGGCTTGAGCTCTGCGTGCAGCGCGGCGACTTCCTGCATCATCGGCTCGTCGATGGCGAGCCGCCCTGCCGTGTCCACGATCAGCACGTCGAAATAGCGCGTCTTCGCGTGCTCGAGGGCGCGGCGCGCGATCTCCACCGGCCGCTCGCTCGCCGCGGAGGGGAAGAAATCCGCGCCCACCTGCGCCGCCACCGTCTTCAGCTGCTCGATCGCCGCCGGGCGGTAGACGTCGCAGGACGCCAGTAGCACCTTCTTCTTCTGCCCCAGCAGCAAGCGCGCAAGTTTTGCCGCGGTGGTGGTCTTGCCCGAACCCTGCAGACCCGCTATCAGGATCACCGCCGGTGGCTGCACCGCGAGGTCGAGCCCGACGTTGGCCTCACCCATCAGGCGCGCGAGCTCCCGATGCACCACGTCGACCAGCGCCTGGCCCGGTGTCAAGCTTCCCACCACTTCGGCGCCGAGCGCCTTCTCCCTCACCGCGGCAATGAAATCCCGCACCACCGGCAACGCGACATCTGCCTCGAGCAGCGCGATCCGCACTTCGCGCAGCGCGTCCTGGATATTGCTTTCGGTGAGGCGCGCTTCGCCGCGGATCGTCTTGACGATCTTGGCGAGGCGTGTGGTCAGGTTGTCGAGCACGGGTGATAAACTGGAACGGTGCCCGACATTGTAATTCACGCGCTCACCGCGGCTGCCTATGCGGGGCTGGCGTGGCACTTCTGGAACACGCGCTGGCAGACGCGACCTACCGTCGCCTCCGCGGCGGGGCTGCGGCCCTGGGAGCGCGCCGTCATCCTCGCACCGCTCGCGCTGCACGGTTACCTGCTCTACTCCAGCTTGTTTGCGGCACCCGAACTGCGCTTTGGCTTCGCGCACGCGCTCTCGACGATGTTTTGGCTCGCGGTGTTGTTCTATTGGATGGAAAGCCTGTTTTACGGCCTCGACGGCATACAGGCACCCGCTCTCGGCCTGGCCGCGCTCGCCACGCCGCTGCCGCTGCTGTTCCCGGGCCGCGCGAGTGGCGCCTATGCTTCTTCGCCGGAGTTCAAGGTCCACCTCGTGCTGGCCATGCTCGCCTACAGCCTGTTCACCATTGCGCTGCTGCACGCGACGCTCATGGCACTAGTCGAGCGCCGCCTGCACCGCAAGAGCGCCGAGGCGACCGGCCACCTGCCGCCGCTGCTGACGCTTGAGCAATCGCTGTTCAGGATCATCGGTGTGGCATTCCTGTTCCTAACGCTTACCCTCGCGACGGGCATGGTCCTGACCGACACGATGTTCGGGCACCTATTGCGCTTCAATCATGAAACCGTGTTTGCGGTGTTGTCGTGGCTCACCTTCGGCTGGCTGCTGGCGGGGCGCTGGCTCTACGGCTGGCGCGGTCGCACGGCTCTGCGCTGGACCATCACCGGATTCGTGATGGTGGTGCTCGCCAACATCGGCACCGCGTTCGTGCTGGAAGTGGTCCTCAAGCGCAGCTGATGGAAGAGCACTCGCTCTGGTGGGAAATCGGCGCGCTGCTCGCGCTGCTGGTCCTGTCCGCCTTCTTCTCGATCGTCGAAACAGCCATGATGGCGATCAACCGCTACCGGCTGAACCACCTGGTGGCGCAGGAGCATCGCGGCGCGCAGCGGGTCGCGCAACTCCTCAGGCGCACCGACCGCCTGCTCGGCGGCATCCTCATCGGCAATACTCTAGTCATCACCGGCGCGACCACGATCGCCAGCGTGGTCGCCGTACGCCTGTTCGGCGAAGACAAGTTGGTTTATGTCATCAGCCCGCTCGTCGTTGGATTTCTAATCATTGTGTTTTCGGAGATCACGCCCAAGGTGGTGGGTGCCACGCATCCTGAGCGCACTGCCCTGCTGCTGTCTCTACCTCTAAGAATTTCCCTGTGGTTACTGATTCCGGCGGCCTGGTTTGTGGAAATCTTCGTGCGGCCGCTTCTTCGATTGGTGGGGATTCGCCCCGGCGAGGGGGCGGAGACTCCCAAACTCTCCCCGGAGGAAATTCGCACTTTGGTGCTCGAGTCATCGAGCTTCATGCCGAAAAAGCACCTGTCGATCCTGCTCAACCTCTTCGATCTCGGCAACGTCACCGTGCAGGACATCATGCTGCCGCGAGCTCGCATCGAGTCGGTGTGCCTGGGGGACGGAATGGAAACGGTCTCGCGCCAGCTCGCCACCAGCTACCACATGCGCCTGCCGGTATTTCGCGACCACAAGGGCGATCTTGCCGGCGTGCTGCACCTGAGAAAAATCCTGAGCGCGCTGCATGCCGGGCAGCTCGACCAGACAGCGCTGGTTGAGGTGCTCGACGAGCCATACTACGTTCCAGCCTCGACCTCGGCGCTCGCCCAGATGCAGTACTTCCAGGAGAACCGCGAGCGCATCGCCTTGGTGGTGGACGAGTACGGCGAGTTGATGGGCCTGGTGACGCTGGAGGACATCATCGAAGAGATCATCGGCAAATTCACCACTTCGATGCCCTCGTCGGTGCAGACACTGGCTTGGGGCGAGGACGGCAGCGCAACCGCCGACGGCGCCACGCCGGTGCGAGAGGTGAACCGGGCGCTTGGGTTGGAGCTGCCCACCGAGGGGCCGAAGACGCTGAACGGCCTGATCCTGGAGCAGCTGCGCGACATCCCGGAGGCCGACGTGTCGATCAAGATCGGCGACGTGCCGATGGAGATCGTGCATGCGCAGGGCCGTACGGTGAAAACGGTGCGCATCTTCCGTCCCGCGAAGCCGGAGGAGCAAACCCAGGAAGAGGCGTGATCGGGCCGCCCGGGAGCCTGTTTTTGCGCTTCTTTTGACCCCTCAAAACCAAGCCACTTCAGCGGTTTAGGCGGGAAACCTGAGGCTTTACAAAAAACTCCGCTCAGGGCATCATCGCCAGTCAGTCCTGCAGCGACGGGAACGGAACCGGGGAGCGCGCTATGGCAACGGCAGCAGCGGCAAGAGCCGCCGGGCCCAAGGAATTCAACTTCCTCTGGGAAGGACGCGACAAGGGCGGCAAGGTCATCCGCGGCGAGTTGCGCTCGGTGAGCGAAGCGGCGGTGAACGCCACGCTGCGCCGCCAGGGAATCATCGTCCAGAAGGTCAAGAAGCAGAAGTACGGCAGCGGCGGCAAGGTCAGGGACAAGGACATCGCGCTGTTCACGCGCCAGCTGGCGACGATGATGAAGGCCGGCGTACCGCTGCTGCAATGCTTTGACATCGTCAGCAAGGGTGCGTCGAATGCCGCGGTGTCGCGGCTGCTGCTCGAGATCAAGACGGAGGTTGAAACCGGCTCCTCTCTGGCGCAGGCGTTCCGCAAGTATCCGTTGTACTTCGACGCGCTGTTCTGCAACCTGGTGCAGGCCGGCGAGCAGGCGGGTATTCTGGAAACGCTGCTCGACCGCCTGGCGACCTACAAGGAGAAAATCCTCGCCATCAAGTCGAAGATCAAGTCGGCGCTGTTCTACCCCATCGCCATCGTCGTGGTGGCGTTCATCATCACCGCGGTGATCATGATCTTCGTCATCCCGGCGTTCAAGGAAGTGTTCACCAATTTCGGCGCCGACCTGCCCGCCCCGACGCTGTTCGTGATGGCAGTCTCGGACTGGTTCGTGGCTTACTGGTACATCATTTTCCCGGTGGTCATCGGCGCGGTCATCGGCTTCCTCGAGGCCTGGAAGCGCTCCTTGCCGGTGCAGATCTTCATGGACCGGCTGATGCTCAAGCTGCCGGTGTTCGGCGACCTGGTGCAGAAGTCGACCATCGCGCGCTGGACGCGCACGATGGCGACCATGTTTGCCGCCGGCGTGCCGCTGGTGGAGGCGCTCGATTCCGTGGGCGGTGCATCCGGCAACTACGTGTTTCTCATGGCCACCAAGCAGATCCAGAAAGAGGTATCCACCGGTACCTCGCTGACGCTGGCGATGCAAAACTCGGGAGTATTTCCGAACATGGTGCTGCAGATGTGCTCGATCGGCGAGGAAACGGGCGCGCTCGACTCGATGCTCAGCAAGGTGGCGGACTTCTACGAGGCCGAGGTGGACGACGCGGTCGAGGCCTTGTCCTCGCTGATGGAACCCATGATCATGGTGGTCCTCGGCACCTTGATCGGCGGCATGGTGATCGCCATGTACTTGCCGATCTTCAAGATTGGCCAAGCCGTCTAGATGGCGGTCTTCGGCTGGCTGGTCCAGCCTGCGGTCCTGCCCTGGGTGGCGCTGGCCTTCGGCCTGTGCATCGGTTCGTTCCTGAACGTCGTCATCCATCGTCTGCCGAAGATGATGGAGCGCGAGTGGCGCGAGCAATGCGCCGAGCTGGCGGCGGGGACAGCGGATCCTGACGCAGGTCCCCCCGCGCCCCTTCCCCCAGCGAAGAAGGAGCAGGGCCGCTACAACCTTCTGGTTCCGCGTTCAGCCTGCCCGGGCTGCGGCCATCGCATTACGGCCCTGGAGAACATCCCGCTCGTCAGCTGGCTTGCCCTGCGCGGCAAGTGCTCGGCCTGCGGCATGAAGATCTCTGCGCGCTACCCGATCGTCGAGGCCGCCGCAGGCGCGATCGCCGCGTATGCCGCGTGGCGCTATGGCCCGTCGCTCGCTGCCCTCGGCGCGATGCTCTTTTGCTGGGCCATGCTGGCCTTGGCGGCCATCGACCTCGATACGCAACTGCTGCCCGACGACATCACGCTGCCCCTGCTGTGGGCCGGCTTGCTGCTGAACCTGGGCAGCACGTTCGCGCCACTGCGCTCGGCGGTAATCGGGGCAGTGGCGGGATACCTGGCGCTGTGGCTGGTGTACTGGGGCTTCAAGCTGGCGACCGGCAAGGAGGGCATGGGCTATGGCGACTTCAAACTGCTCGCCGCCATCGGCGCCTGGCTCGGCTGGCAGGAGCTGCCGATGGTGATCCTGCTGTCCTCCGCGGTCGGCGCCGTGGTCGGCATTGGCCTGATGCTGTTCGCGCGCCATGGACGCGAGAAGCCGATTCCTTTCGGTCCCTACCTCGCCGCCGCCGGGGCGATCGCGCTGTTCTGGGGCGACGAGATCGCCCGGCGCTGGCTGCCGATCCTCGGTTGATGGGGTTCGTCGTCGGCCTGACCGGCGGGATCGGCAGCGGCAAGAGCGCCGCGGCCGAGGAGTTCGGACGGCTCGGTGCGACAGTGGTGGACGCCGACGCGATCGCGCACGAACTCACGCGGGCGGGAGGCGCGGCGATCGGGCAGGTGCGCAGCCTGTTCGGCGACGAGTATATCGATGCCGAAGGCGCAATGAATCGCGCCAAGGTGCGCGCACTGGTGTTTCGCGACCCCGCAGCCAGGAAGACGCTCGAGGAACTCCTGCACCCGATGATTCGCTCCGAATCCGAGCGGCGCATCGCGGCGGCGAGCGGACCCTACGTGATCCACGTGGTGCCGCTGCTGGTCGAATCTCCCGCATACCGGCAGCGCGTTGCGCGCGTGCTGGTGGTGGATTGTCCGGAGAGCATTCAGGTCGAGCGGGTGCGGCGACGCAGCAGTCTCTCCGAAGTGGAAGCCAGGCGCGTCATCGAAGCCCAGAGCAAGAGGGAAGACAGGCTCGCTGCGGCGGATGATGTGATCGACAATTCAGGTTCCATTGCCGCACTGCACAAACAGGTGCGCGAACTGCATGCGCGCTACCTGGCGCAGTCCCGATCTCGAGGCTGAATTTGTCATCCCCGCGCAAATCACTCAGAATTCGCCAGATTTCGACCAGCCGGGCGCGGACGTGATCACGTACGAATACCCGCTCAACGAGCGCATACGCACGCTGTTGCGCCTGGAGGATCTGTTTGAGCGCTCGCGCCACTTCATCGCGCGCACTGATCCGCTGGACCACCATGTTGCGCTGCTCACCCTGTTCGAGATCCTGGAGGTGGCGAGCCGCGCGGACCTGAAGTCGGACCTCCTGCAGGAACTCGAGCGCCAGAAGCAGGTGTTGCTGTCGTTTCGCAACAATCCGGAGATCTCCGAGGAGGCGCTCAACAGCGTGCTGCGCGACATCGAGCAGGCCGCCGCGGCGCTGTTCTCGATGACCGGCAGGATCGGCCAGTACCTGCGCGAGAACGACTGGCTGATGTCGATCAAGCAGCGCACCGGCATCCCGGGCGGCGCCTGCGAGTTCGACCTGCCTTCCTACCACTACTGGCTGCACCGTCCAGCCGAAGAACGCATCGGCCAGCTTGCGGCTTGGACCGGCCCGCTGTTTCCGTTGCGCGACGGTTCGGCGATCATCCTGCGCATCCTGCGCGAGTCCGGCAAGCCGCAGCGCATGTCGGCGCCGCAGGGAACGTTCCAGCAGATGCTCGGCGGCAAAACCGCCCAGATGATGCGCGTGCGGCTGGATCCGGCGCTGAACTGCGTGCCCGAGATCAGCGCTAACAAGTACGTGCTCAACATCCGCTTCCTCACCCAGAGCGGGGAGGACCCGAGGCCGCGCACCGCGGATTGGGACATCGGCTTCGAGCTTACGTTTTGCAACCTGTAGCGACGGTTTCCTGCCCGCGTTGCGGGACGGCAGCGCCGTTCGCTGCAGCCAACATATGGCGCCCGTTCTGCAGCGAGCGCTGCAGGCTGATCGACCTGGGGAATTGGGCCGCGGAAAACTATCGCGTGCCCGAAGCGCCGGCCAAGCCCGACGACGAGCGCGACTAGCTCCAGGCGCCGCTGATCATCGCCAGGCCGTGCGCGCCCGCGCGCCACGCGGTTTCCAGGTCCGCGCGCTTCACGCCGCCGATGGCGTAGACCGGGATGCTCGCGCCGTGCGCAAGACGCGCAAAACCCTCCCAGCCCAGTGTGGGCGCGCCAGTGTGCGATGCCGTGGGCTTTACCGGCCCGAGCACCGCAAAGTCCAGTTCCAGCGCCATTGCGCGCTGCAGTTCGTTTGCGTTGTGGCAGGAGGCCGCGGCGAGAATGCCCCGCGGCCTCTCGCGCAGATCCATCAGTTGCGCCGCGGTGTAGTGAACGCCATCGCCGATCGCCGGACCGCCGTTGAGCAGGACTCGCGCGCCATGGCGACGGGCAAGCCGCAGCACTGAGCGCGCGAACTCCTCGCGGCGCGGCAGACCCTTGTCCCTCACCTGGATCAGCCTCAGGCCGGCGCCGAGGCGCTCCCGGATGCTTGCCAGCATCAGCCCGCGGCCCCGGTGTTCCGCGTCCGTGATCGCGTACACGTGGGGCAGTTCCAGCGCCGCCAGCACCGGCGCATTGGCGGGGAGCATCGGCCCGGCGAGCGAAGCGCCAATGCGCTGCCAGACTATGGTCTGGTTCTCCTTTGGATGCGGGTCGCCCTTCCAGGCGGTGACGCGGAAGAAGTTGAGCCGCACTGCGGCGTGCGGATACGTGTACTCGCGGGTGATCCATGGAAAGGCGGTGCACGCGTCGATGCCGAGCTCCTCGCGCAGTTCGCGCACCAGGGCCCGCTCCGCCGCTTCGCCCGCCTCGACCTTGCCGCCGGGGAACTCCCAGTAGCCGGCGTAGACCTTGCCGGCAGGCCGCCGTGCCAGCAGGAAAGCGCCGTCGGCGCGCTGGATCACCGCCGCGGCGACTTCGACCGCCATCTACTTCCTCTTCGGGTGCTGGCCGGCCCAGTCTCTCGCGAACTGGTAGGCAACGCGGCCGCTCCTGGAGCCGCGCTGCAGCGACCATTGCAGCGCATCCTCGCGCGCCGCCTCGGCTTCCTTCGCCGCGCAACCAAGGATCCTCAGCCAGTGCGCCACGATTTCCAGGTACTCATCCTGGTCGAATGGATAGAACGACACCCACAGCCCGAAACGCTCCGACAGGGAGATCTTCTCCTCCACTGTCTCGCCGGGGTGGATCTCGTCGCCCACGTACTTGGTCTCCAGGTTCTCCTGCATGTACTCCGGCATCAGGTGCCGGCGGTTGGAAGTGGCGTAGATCAGCAGGTTTTCCGAGGTGGTCGAAATCGACCCGTCGAGCGCCACCTTGAGCGCGATGTAGCCGTCCTCCGCGCCGTGGAATGTGAGGTCGTCGCAGAACACGAGAAACCGCTCCCCGCGCCCCGCGACTTGGTCGGTGATCTCCGGCAGGTCGACGAGGTCGTTTTTCTCCACCTCGATCAGGCGCAAGCCCTGCTTGTGGTACTTGTTGAGCAGGCCTTTGACGATGGAGGACTTGCCCGTGCCGCGCGCGCCGGTGAGCAGCACGTTGTTGGCCGGCTTGCCTTCGATGAACTGGCGGGTGTTCTGCTCGACCTTCGCAATCTGTCCGTCGATGCCCTGCAAGTCGGACAGGCGCATGCGGTGCACGTGACGCACCGGCTGCAGCCAGCCGCGCGCATTGAGGCCCGCGGTCCTGCGCCAGCGAAACGCGATGCTCGCGGTCCAGTCGGTGGGCGGCGGGGCCGGCGGCAGCAATTGCTCCAGCCGCTCGAGAAGTTCCCTGATGTCCTTGCTCACGATCGATAGTCCGCGTTGATTTTCACGTAGTCGAACGACAGGTCGCAGGTCCATACGGTGGCTGCCGCCTTGCCGCGGTTGAGCACCGCGCGCACGGTGAACTCCGGCTTTTTCATCGCGGCCACACCCTGCTCCTCGCGGTAGCCGGCATGCCTGCCGCCGCCCTTCGCCACCAGCACCTCGTCGAGGTAGAGATCCACCTTCGAGGGTTCCAGCGCCGCCACGCCGGCATAGCCGACCGCGGCAAGGATACGCCCCAGATTCGGGTCGGAAGCGAAAAACGCGGTCTTCACAAGCGGCGAATGCGCGATGGCGTAGGCCACCTTGCGGCACTCGGCGGTGCTGCGGCCGCGCTCCACGCGCACCGTGACGAACTTGGTGGCGCCTTCGCCGTCGCGCACGATGGCCTGGGCGAGAGTCTTTGCGACCTGCGTCACGGCGTCTGCGACGACGGCGAGGTCTTTCTTCGATCTCGCGACCGGGCCCTTCCCGGTCGCGAGACATACAAACGCGTCGTTCGTCGAGGTGTCCCCATCCACCGTGATGGCGTTGAACGATTGATCCGCGGCCTGCCGCGTGATTCGTTGCAGCACACCCTGCGCAATCTTCGCATCGGTCGCCACGAACCCGAGCATGGTCGCCATGTCGGGGC
Organism: Gammaproteobacteria bacterium; assembly: GCA_041496745.1. Lineage (GTDB taxonomy): Bacteria > Pseudomonadota > Gammaproteobacteria > Burkholderiales > SG8-39 > JAABQT01. The sequence continues at coordinate 3,944 of JBGQFF010000044.1, read as the reverse complement.
GGATCATGCCGGCTCCCTTCGCGATGCCCGTGACGGTTGCGCGACCGGAACTCAGTTTGACCTGGACTGACGCAGCCTTTGGCACGGTATCCGTGGTCATGATCGCCTCGGCCGCAGTAAACCAATTGCCGGCACCCAGGTCCGCGATCGCCTGCGGCAGCCCGGCGACGATGCGCTCGGCGGGCAGCGGCTCCATGATCACGCCGGTCGAAAAGGGGAGAATCTCGGAAGCCTTGCAACCGAGCGACGAGGCAAGCGCCCCGCACACGGTCAAGGCCCGCCGCAGCCCATCGGCACCAGTTCCTGCATTGGCATTCCCGGTATTCACCACCAGGGCCCGCACCGGATTGCATAGATGCCTCTTCGCCAGCAGCACGGGCGCGGCGCAAAACCGGTTCCTCGTAAATACGCCAGCCGCCGTGGAGCCGGGCGCGAGCCGTACGACCAGCAGGTCCTTGCGGTTGGCCTTGCGTATGCCCGCCATCGCGACGCCGAGCTCGACGCCGGCGACCGGATGGAGCTGCGCCGGATCCGGCGCCCGCAGATTCACCGCCATCGCTTCAGCTCAGTTTGCCGTGGCAGTGCTTGTACTTCCTGCCCGAGCCGCAGGGGCAGGGGTCGTTGCGGCCGACTTTCTGCGTCTGGCGCACCGTCGGCTGCGGCTTCTTCTCCTCCGCGCCCTCGGCAAGCGCGGTGTCGTAGTCCGCATGCTGCAGCCGCACGTTCTCCACGTGCTGCTCAACGTCGGCCTTGGGCACCTCGTCGCTGGCGCGGATTTCGACTGCCACCAGCGTACGCGTCACCTCCAGCTTCAATCCCTCCAGCATGGCGCCGAACAGCTCGAAGGCCTCGCGCTTGTACTCCTGCTTGGGGTTCTTCTGCGCATAGCCGCGCAGGTGGATGCCCTGGCGCAGGTGATCGAGCGCCGCCAGGTGCTCCCGCCAGTGCGAATCCAGGATCTGCAACATCATGTAACGCTCGTACTGGTGAAACGAATCCTCGGCGCCGGGCGGGATCTTGGCCCGGTAGGCTTCATGCGCTTTCTGCGTGATGCGCTCGAGCAGCGCGTCGTCGCCAAGCTCCGGCTCCTGCTCCAGCCACTTGCCTATCGGCAGCGACAGGTTGAGCTCCGCCTTGAGCGCCCCGTCGAGCCCCTTCACGTCCCACTGCTCCTCGACGCTTTCCTCCGGCACGAAAGTGCGGAACACGTCGACGATCACCCCGGCGCGCAGGTCAACGATGCGCGGCGACACGTCCTGCGACTCGAGCAGCTCATTCCTGAGCGCGTAGATGGTCTTGCGCTGTTCGTTGGCGACGTCGTCGTATTCCAGCAGCTGCTTGCGGATGTCGAAGTTGCGCGCCTCGACCTTGCGCTGCGCGCTCTCGATCGAGCGCGTCACCATGGCATGCTCGATGGCCTCGCCCTCTGGCATGCGCAGCATCAGCATGATCTTGTTGATGCGCTCGCCGGCGAAGATGCGCAGCAACGGGTCCTCAAGCGACAGGTAGAAGCGCGAACTGCCGGGATCGCCCTGGCGCCCGGAGCGGCCGCGCAACTGGTTGTCCACGCGCCGCGACTCATGCCGCTCCGTGCCGATGATGTGCAGGCCGCCTTCCTTGATCACGTGGTCGTGCAGCTGCTGCCACTCGCCGCGCAGCTTCTCGATGCGCGCTTTCTTGTCCTCGGGCGCGATGTCGGCCGTCGCCTCGATCAGCTCGCACTGCTTCTCCACGTTGCCGCCGAGCACGATGTCGGTGCCGCGCCCCGCCATGTTGGTGGCGATGGTGACCATTTTCGGCTGGCCGGCCTGCGCCACGATCTCCGCTTCGCGCGCATGCTGCTTGGCGTTGAGCACCTGGTGCGGCAGCTTGTCCCCGGCGAGCAGCGAGGAAAGAAGTTCGGAGGCCTCGATCGACGTGGTGCCGACCAGCACCGGCTGGCCGCGCTCGTGGCAGTCCTTGATGTCGTCGACGATCGCCTTGTGCTTCTCCTTGGCGGTGCGGTACACCAGGTCCAGCCGGTCGTCCCGGATCATCGGCTGGTGCGTCGGGATCACCATCGTTTCCAGGCCGTAGATCTCCTGGAACTCGTAGGCCTCGGTGTCCGCGGTGCCGGTCATGCCCGCGAGCTTGCGGTACATGCGGAAGTAGTTCTGGAAGGTGATCGAGGCGAGCGTCTGGTTCTCGTTCTGGATCGCCACCTTCTCCTTGGCCTCGACCGCCTGGTGCAGGCCGTCGGACCAGCGCCTGCCGTGCATCATGCGGCCGGTGAACTCGTCGACGATGATCACCTCGCCGTCCTGCACCACGTAGTGCTGGTCGCGGTGGAACAGGTGGTGCGCGCGCAGCGCCGCGTAGAGATGGTGTACCAAATTTACATAGGCCGGCTCGTACAGGCTCGCATTCTGCGGCAGCAGGCCGACGCGCGCCAGAACCTCCTCGGCCTTGGCATGGCCGGCCTCCGACAGGACGATCTGGTGGTTCTTCTCGTCGACCCAGAAGTCGCCCTCGCCATTCTCGTCCTTCTGCCGCGTGAGCAGGGGCGCGACGTCGTTCATGCGTGCGTAGATCTCGGTGCGGTCCTCGGCCTGGCCGGAAATGATCAGCGGCGTGCGCGCCTCGTCGATCAGGATCGAGTCCACCTCGTCGATGATGGCGTAGCGCAGGCTGCGCTGAAAGCGCTCCTCGACGCGCATCGCCATGTTGTCGCGCAGGTAGTCAAAACCGAACTCGTTGTTGGTGCCGTAGGTGATGTCGGCAGCGTAGGCAACGCGCTTCTCATCGGACTCCATCTGCGGGATGTTGACGCCCACAGTAAGGCCGAGGAAGCCGAAGATCTTGCCCATCCACTCGGCATCGCGCTTGGCGAGGTAATCGTTCACCGTGACGATGTGCACGCCGCGCCCGGCGAGCGCGTTGAGGTAAGCGGGAAGCGTCGCTACCAGCGTCTTGCCCTCGCCGGTGCGCATCTCGGTGATTCTGCCATCGTGCAGAACCATGCCGCCGACCAGCTGCACGTCGAAGTGGCGCATTTTCAGCGCGCGCTTGCCGGTTTCGCGCACCACGGCGAACGCCTCCGGCAAAAGTTCCTCCAGCCCCTCGCGCTCGGCGGCATCCTTCTGTTCCGCTGGCGCGGCGGCGATGCGCGCGGCGAGGCGCTGCTTGAATTCTCCGGTCTTGGCGCTCAGCGCCGCGTCGGGCAAGCCGGCAACGCCCGGTTCCAGCGCGTTGATGCGGGCGACGACGCGGGAATACTGCTTGAGCAGCCGGTCGTTGCGGCTGCCGAAGATCTTGGTGAGGACGTTGGCGATCATCGGTGGCGCCGCTGTCGTCGCGGGCGCGCGGGAATACCCTGAAAACTCAAAATTTTAGCATGCCGGGGTGGCGCCCCGGTGCGCCGCTACTTGCCGGCGCGCGCGGACTGCTGCGAGGCCTGCGAGGCGAGCACGAAGCGCGCGGGGTTCTGCGCCGCGCCCTTAAAGCGAACTTCAAAATGCAGATGCGGCCCGGTCGAGCGGCCGGTGGTGCCGACATCGGCAATCTTGCGTCCGCGCTGCACGACGTCGCCCTCCCGCACGTAGAGCTTCGAGGCGTGGGCATAGCGCGTTACCAGGTCGTTGCCGTGGTCCACATCCACCACGTTGCCGTACTGCGGATGGAAGCCGGCAAAGATCACCACTCCGCCGGCCGCGGCGACGATCGGCGAGCCGAGATCGGCCAGGAAATCGATTCCCTCGTGCATCGCCTGCTGGCCGGTGAAGGGATCGATGCGCATGCCGAAGCCGGATGCGTTGAACGGCGCGTTCACCGGCATCATCGTCGGCATCATTTTCTTCTTGATCGCCTGCTCGAACAGTTGCGCATCGAGCACGCCGAGCATGTCGGTGCGGTTCTCCACGTCGCGGGACAGCGCGCTCAGCTTCTCGCCGAACTCGGCGAGCGAC
>JBGQFF010000043.1:0-20494 GCA_041496745.1 Gammaproteobacteria bacterium | reverse complement strand
TGCGCAGGCGCACGGCGCGCGCGAACTCGAGCACCGCGCGCGCGAGCTTGAGGCGGTCGTCGGCGTTGCGCATGAAAGTCGGCGCCACCAGCACCTCGAAGCCGCTCGCCTTGATGCCCTCGGCCAGCGCCTCATCGGCGCTGTCGATGACGATGCCGTCGATCAGCTTGTAGTACTCCATCGCCACCGCCCGCGGCGACACCTCGCGTCCGAGCTCCTGCATGATCTTCGCCGCCGAGCCCTGCAGCGCGCGGCCGCCGACGATCGGGCTCACCGCGATCACCGGCGCGCCGCGCTTGCGCAGCGCTTCGCGCATGCCGTTCACCGCGAGGATCGGCTGCATGGTGTGGTAGGGATTGCAGGGGCACAGGACCACGGCCTCCAGATCGCGCGCATGCAGCGCGTCGAGCACCTCGTCGGAGAGCCGCGCGCCGTCCGCGCCGCCGTACTGGAAGCTGCGCACCGCGGGTTCGCACCTCAGCTCCATGAAGTAGTCCTGGAAGCTCATCGCGCCCAATTCGGTGTTGACGATAGTGCGCACCGGGTCGTCACTCATCGGCAGCACGCGCGCCTCGATGCCCAGGCGCTGGCACAGCTCCAGCGTGATCGCGGTCGGCGGACGCTCCGCGCGCAGGGCTTCCGCGCGCAGCAGCTGCAGCGCGAGCGCGCGGTCGCCGAGAGGCACCTCGACCGGGCCGCCCAGGCGCGTGAGCATGCCGTGGCAGGCGAAGCTCTCGCCTGCCGGCTCCCAGCCCTTGGCGGCGTCGGCGATGCCGGCCAGCGCATACAGCATGGTGTCCACGTCGGGCGAGATCTGCAGCCCGAGGTACTCGAAATCGTCTCCGGTGTTGACGATCACGGCCAGGTTTTTGCCGCGCAGGCGAAGCAGGCCCTCGGCGAGCTTGGCGCCGCCGACCTGACCGCCCAGTGCCACGACCGTGCCCATGGGGGGATTCTATCCGCGCGCGAGCAGGACGAGCGCCTGCTTCAATGCAACGTGGCGCGCCGCCCCTCGTAGATGCCCTGCAGCAGGCGCAGCGAGCCCAGGCAGATGGCGTGGTGCGAGAGAGCGTGGCCGAGGTGTTCGACGATGTCGAGCGTGACCGGGACGTGCAGCGCCGCGAGCACGCGCGCGGCGCGCTCCGAGTGCACGCGCGACACCACCGCGTCGTACTCGCCGTGCACCAGGTGGATGCGCGAGCCGAGGCGGGCGCCGTTCTGCGGCAGGCGCGCGAAGCGCGCCGAGTAGGCCACCACCGCGCCGGCGAGGCTGGGCAGCTGCTTCACTGCTTCCAGCGCCACGGTGCCGCCCTGCGAGAAGCCGATCAGCACGGTGCGTTCCACCGGCACGCCGCAGTTGGTCTGCTCGCGGCGCACCAGCGCCTCGACGCGCGGCAGGATCGCCTCGATGCGCGCCACGCGGTTGTCGTCGGTGAGGCCGCGACTCGAGTACCACTGCTGCCCCTCGGCGTCGATCTCGGAGGAAGCGAAGCCGCTCGGCACTACCAGCGCGGCGCTGGGAAAGCGCGCCTGGAAGCGGAAGGCGATCGGGATCATGGACTTCGGGGTGGCGCCGCTGCCGTGCAGGAACACGAACAGGTGCTGGGCGCGATGCTCCGGGGTCGGCCCGAAGCGGAAGATCTTGCCGGGCATGCGGGATCGGGGGTGCGCGGGCATTCTCGCCCCATTCACGCCGTTCTGTAAACTGCCCCGGCTTTGCGCAGACAGGGGTGTGGCATGCAAAAACCGAGTTTCTTCCGCGCGTTCTGGCAGCTGGCGAAGCCCTATTGGGTGTCGGAGCAGCGCGCCAAGGGCATCGCGCTGCTCGCCGCGGTGGTCGGGCTCACGCTCGGCATCGTCTGGATCAACGTCGAACTGAACTACTGGAACCGCGCGTTCTATGACGCGATCCAGGAAAAGAGAATTGACGATTTCTATCGCCTTCTGGGCAAGTTCACGCTGCTCGCCTTCGCTTTCATTGCCGCGGCGGTGTACCGCGTCTATCTGCAGCAGATGCTGCAGATCGAATGGCGAACCTGGTTGAACGAGCGCTACCTCGGCGCCTGGCTCGGGGAGCGCGCCTACTACCGCCTGCAGCTCCTCGACAAAGGCACCGACAACCCCGACCAGCGGATTGCCGACGACCTTCGCATGTTTGTCGATGCGACACTGTCACTCTCGCTTGGGCTGCTGTCGGCCGTGGTGACGCTGCTATCGTTCATCACCATCCTGTGGACCCTCTCGGGGGCGCTCGAGCTGTGGGGCGTCTCCATCCCGGGGTACATGGTGTGGTGCGCGCTGCTCTACGCCATCGCCGGAACCTGGCTGACGCACCTGATCGGCAGGCCGCTGATCGCGCTGGAGTTCGGCCAGCAGCGCTATGAGGCCGACTACCGCTTCTCGCTGGTGCGCCTGCGCGAGAACGCCGAGGGCGTGGCCCTCTACCGCGGCGAGGGCGAGGAGCTCACCAACCTCCGCGCGCGCTTTGGCAGCGTGATCGGCAACTGGTGGTCGATCATGAAGAAACAGAAGCAGCTCGGCTGGTTCACCAATTTTTACGGCCAGATCGCGATCATCTTCCCCTATCTGGTCGCTGCGCCGCGCTACTTCTCGGGCGCAATATCCCTCGGCGGCTACACGCAGATTGCATCGGCCTTCGGCCAGGTGCAGGGCGCGATGTCCTGGCTCATCGACGCTTACACGCAGTTCGCCTCGTGGAAGGCGACCGTGGATCGCCTGACCGGCTTCAGCGCGGCGCTCGAGCGTGTGCGCGGGGAAGCCGAACGCCTGGACGGGGAGCGCGAGGAGATTGCTACGGACGCTCTCTCTCTGGAAGAGCTCACTCTGTCGCTTCCCCAGGGTAAAGCACTCCTTGCGCCGACGACGCTGCAGCTCAAGCGCGGCGAAGCCGTGCTGGTGTCCGGTGCGTCGGGCGCCGGCAAGTCCACGCTGTTCCGCGCGCTCGCCGGCATCTGGCCCTACTGGTCGGGCCGCATCCTGCTGCCGAAAGGCGCGCGCCTGCTGTTCCTGCCGCAGAAGCCCTATCTCCCCGTGGGAGCGCTGAAGCACGCGGTATGCTATCCGGCCGACGCCGGCGCGTTCCAGGACAGCGACGCGAGCGCGGCGTTGCGCGCGGTCAGCCTGGCACACCTGGCGGAGGATCTCGCCCGGTCGGAGAACTGGGCGCAGCTGCTCTCCGGCGGCGAGCAGCAGCGCCTGGCGTTCGCGCGCGCGTTGCTCAACAAGCCCGATTGGCTGTTCCTCGATGAGGCCACCGCCTCATTGCCCGAGGACGCGCAGGCCGCGCTCTACCGCCTGCTGAAGGAACGCCTGCCAGGGACGACCGTGGTGTCGATCGGCCATCGCGCGAGCCTCGCGGAGTTCCATCCGCGCCGGCTCGCCTGGCAGGGCACTAGCCTGGGATGAAGAAGGCTTAAAGCGAACGTTCGCGAGACTCAAGCGGCGCGCTTGCGCGGCAGATCAAGCTTTTGCCTCAGGTAGCGTCCGGTATGGCTGTCGCTGTTCGCGGCCACGGCCTCGGGGGTCCCTTGGGCGATGATGCGCCCGCCGCCGTCGCCGCCCTCCGGGCCGAGGTCGATCACCCAGTCGGCAGTCTTGATGACGTCGAGGTTGTGTTCGATCACCACCACGGTGTTGCCCGCATCGCGCAGGCGGTGCAGGACGTCGAGCAGCAGCTGGATGTCGTGGAAATGCAATCCGGTGGTGGGCTCATCCAGGAGGTAGAGCGTGCGCCCGGTGTCGCGTTTGGAAAGTTCGAGCGAGAGCTTCACGCGCTGCGCCTCGCCGCCGGAGAGCGTGGTGGCCGATTGGCCGAGCTGCACGTAGCCCAAGCCGACGTCGAGCAGGGTCTGCAGCTTGCGCGCGATGGCCGGCACCGCGGAGAAGAACTCGTGCGCCTCGCGCACGTTCATCCGCAGCACCTCGTGGATGCTGCGCCCCTTGTACCTGATCTCCAGGGTTTCGCGGTTGTAACGTTTGCCGTGGCACACGTCGCAGGGCACGTAAATGTCGGGCAGGAAATGCATTTCCACCTTGATCAGGCCGTCCCCCTGGCAGGCCTCGCAGCGGCCGCCCTTGACGTTGAAGGAGAATCGTCCGGCATCGTAACCGCGTGCGCGCGCCTCCGGCACGCCGGCGTAGAGCTCGCGGATCGGCGCAAAGAGGCCCGCATAAGTGGCGGGATTGGAGCGCGGCGTGCGCCCGATCGGGCTCTGGTCCACGCTCACCACCTTGTCGACATGCTCGAGGCCCGAGATCGACTCGTGGGGCGCAGGCTCGTCCGTGCTGCCGTAGAGATGGCGCGCCACGGCGCGGTAAAGGGTGTCGTTGATCAGCGTGGACTTGCCGGAGCCGGAGACCCCGGTGACGCACACGAACAGGCCGAGCGGCAGTTCGAGCTCGGCGCTCTTCAGATTATTACCGCTTGCCCCGCGAATGCGCAAAGCCCGCTTGGCGCTCGGCCGGTTGCGCAGGCTCGGCACGGCGATGCGCAACCGGCGACTGAGGTACTGGCCGGTTAGCGAAGACTCACTTGCGAGAATCGCTTCTGGCGGCCCCTCCGCGACGATGTGCCCGCCGGCCTCCCCGGCGCCCGGCCCCATGTCGACCACGTAGTCCGCGGCGCGGATCGCCTCCTCGTCGTGTTCCACCATGATGACCGAATTGCCGAGGTCGCGCAGGCGCTTGAGGGTCTCGATGAGGCGCGCGTTGTCGCGCTGGTGCAGGCCGATGGAAGGCTCGTCGAGCACGTACATCACGCCGGTGAGGCCCGAGCCGATCTGGCTCGCCAGGCGGATGCGCTGCGCCTCGCCGCCGGAGAGCGTTTCCGCCGAGCGCTCGAGCGACAGGTAGTCGAGGCCGACATTGACGAGGAATTCGAGCCGGTTGGCGATTTCCTTCGCGATCTTGTCGGCGACCGCGGCGCGCGCCCCCGGCAGCGAAAGGCCGCGGAAGAACTCGAGCGCCTGCCCGAGAGGCAGGAAGGACATCTGGTGGATGCTCTTTCCTGCGATGCGCACGTGGCGCGCCTCGCGGCGCAGGCGCGTGCCGTCGCATTCCGGGCAGGTGCGCGTGTTGCGGTACTTGGCCAGTTCCTCCTTCACCGCCACGGAATCGGTTTCGCGGTAGCGGCGCTCGAGGTTGGGCAACACGCCCTCGAAGGCGTGCTCCTTGACCGTCGGGCGGCCGCGCTCGCTGGGGTAGAAGAAGGCAATCTTGTCCTTGCCGGATCCATGCAGGATCAGCTGCTGCACCTCGTCGGCGAGTGCCTCCCAGGGTGCCTCGATGTCGAAGCCGTAACGCTTGGCGAGCGCTTGCAGCATCGCGAAGTAGAAATGGTTGCGGCGGTCCCAGGCGCGGATCGCGCCGCTGGCGAGGCTCAGGTTGGGGTGCGCCACCACGCGCTTCGGGTCGAAGAACTCGATCGCGCCCAGGCCGTCGCAGCGCGGGCAGGCGCCCATCGGGTTGTTGAACGAGAACAGGCGCGGCTCGAGTTCGGCCAGCGAGTAGCTGCATGCCGGGCAGGCGAACTTCGCCGAGAACAGGTGCTCCTTGCCCGTGTCCGCCTCCAGCGCGATGGCGCGCCCGTCTGCGTGGCGCAGCGCGGTCTCGAAGGACTCGGCGAGGCGCTGCTTCAGGTCCGCGCGCACGCGCAGCCGGTCCACCACCACTTCCACGGAGTGCTTGAGGTTCTTCGCCAGGCGCGGCGCCGCGTCGAGCTCATGCACCTTGCCGTCGACGCGCACGCGCGTGAAGCCCTGCGCGCGCAGTTCCTCCAGCAGATCGGCCTGCTCGCCCTTGCGCCCGGCCACCACCGGTGCGAGCACCATCAGGCGGGTGTCCTCCGGCAGCGCCAGCACGTGGTCCACCATCTGCTCGACCGACTGCGCGGCAAGAGGCAGGTTGTGCTCCGGGCAGTAGGGCGTGCCGACGCGCGCGAACAGCAGGCGCAGGTAGTCGTGGATCTCGGTGACCGTGCCGACGGTCGAGCGCGGGTTGTGGCTGGTCGCCTTCTGCTCGATGGCGATGGCCGGCGACAGGCCCTCGATCAGGTCGACGTCGGGTTTTTCCATCCGCTGCAGGAACTGGCGCGCGTAGGCCGACAGCGACTCGACGTAGCGGCGCTGGCCCTCCGCGTACAGCGTGTCGAAGGCGAGCGAAGATTTGCCCGAGCCCGACAGGCCGGTGATCACCACCAGGCGGTGGCGCGGCAGCTCAACGTTTATGTTCTTTAGGTTATGCGTGCGCGCGCCGCGGATGCGGATCGAGTCCATGGACTGCCGGTCGGCGAAAGTAAACTTGCTACTATAGCGAGTCGGCAGCCCTCCTTTCCAGCCTTTTTCCACTCGCAGATGGATCCTCAGCGCATGAGCCCGCAGGAACTGCGCGCGGGCGCATCGCTCGCCGGCATCTTCGGCCTGCGCATGTTCGGGCTGTTCCTGATCCTGCCGGTATTCGCGGTGCACGCGCCGCAGCTCGCCGGCGGCGACAACCTGACCCTGGTCGGGGTTGCGCTCGGCGCTTACGGGCTGGCGCAGGCGATCCTGCACATCCCGTTCGGCATGGCGTCCGACCGCTGGGGCAGGAAGCCGGTGATCGTGCTCGGCCTGGTGATCCTGGCGGCGGGCAGTTTCCTTGCCGCCACCGCCACCGACATCTGGACCACGATCGCGGGGCGCACGCTGCAGGGTGCGGGCGCCATTTCCTCGGTGGTGATCGCGTTCGCCGCCGACCTCACGCGCGAGCAGCACCGCGCCAAGACCATGGCGATGATCGGCGCGATGATCGGGATTTCGTTCGCGCTGTCGCTGGTGGCGGCCCCCGCGCTGTATCGCGCGATCGGCATGGCGGGGCTGTTCGTGCTGACCGGCGCCCTCGCCCTCGCCGCGATCGGCGTGGTGGCGGTGCTGGTGCCGGCCGCGCCGCCGCGGCCGGCCGCGCCGCCGGCAGGCGCCGGCGGCGCGCTGCGCATGGCGCTGCTCGATCCAGAATTGATGCGGCTCAACCTCGGGATCTTCGTGCTGCATACGGCGCAGATGGCGATGTTCGTGGTGGTGCCGCCGCTGCTGGTGGCCGCGGGCCTGCCGCTGCCCGAGCACTGGATGGTCTATCTGCCGGTGGTGCTGGTCTCCTTCGCGCTGATGCTGCCCCCGGTGCTGCACGCCGATCGCCGCAACGCGGCGCGGCCGGTGATGATCGGCGCCATCGCCTTGCTGGTCGCGGTCGAGGCGGGATTCGCGGCGGCCGGCGCGCGCCTGGCCCTGATGACGGTGCTGCTGCTCGCGTTCTTCGCCGCCTTCAACGTGCTCGAGGCCCTGATCCCGTCGCTGGTGTCGCGCATCGCGCCCGCGCACGCGCGGGGCACCGCGCTCGGCGTGTACAACACCACGCAGGCGCTGGGCTTGTTCGTCGGCGGGCTGGCGGGGGGTTGGATCGCCGGGCGCTACGGCGCGGCCGCGGTGTTCGGCGCCTGCGCGGCGCTGGCGCTGGCGTGGCTCGCCGTCGCGATCGGCATGCGCCCGGTCAACCGGATCGGCGGCGAGTCGTTTACGATAGGAACGGTCAAAGGGAGGTAGCCATGGCATCGGTCAACAAGGTCATTCTGGTCGGCAACCTGGGACGCGACCCGGAAACGCGCTACATGCCGGATGGCGCGGCGATCACCAACGTGTCGCTGGCGACGACCTTCGCGTGGAACGACAAGGCGAGCGGCGAGAAGAAGGAAGATACCGAGTGGCACCGCATCGTGTTCCGCGGCCGCCTGGCGGAAGTCGCGGGCGAGTACCTGAAGAAGGGCTCTCAGGTATACGTGGAAGGCCGCCTGCGCACGCGCAAGTGGCAGGACAAGGACGGGCACGACCGCTACACCACCGAGATCGTGGCCGATGGCATGCAGATGCTCGGCTCGCGCGCTGGCTCGGGCGAGCCGCGCGGCGCGCCCGCGGCTGGCGGTGCCAGCGAACCTGCCTCCGAGGCCAAGGTCGCGGCGAAAAAGCCCGCGGGAAAATTCGACGACATGGCGGACGACATTCCCTTCTAGCGTTGCCGAAGGCGCTATAATTCTCGCCGATTCAGGAACTTGGAACGCAACCATGCCGATTTACGAGTACCGCTGCTCGGAGTGTGGCTTTGAGGATGAGTACCTGCGCAAGGTGTCCGAGCCGCGGCTGACGGTCTGCCCGTCCTGCGGCAAGGCGAAATTCGAGAAGCTGCAGAGCGCGGCCGGATTCCAGCTCAAGGGCAGCGGCTGGTACGCGACCGACTTCAAGGGCGGCAGCAAGCCCGCGGCCACGAAGGGCGAGGCGAAGGGCGAGGCGAAGGGCGAGGCTAAGAGCGAGGCGAAGGGCGAGGCGAAGGGCGAAAGCAAGGCGGAATCGAAAGTCGAAGCCAAGACCGATTCGAAGAGCGAACCGGCCAAGGGCGAGGCGACGCCGGCCTCCACCACCCACTGATGCCCTAGCGGGCCTCGCAAACGGCCCGGCGCGAGCTGGGCTTTTTTGTTTCCCGGGGAAGCGTGAAGAAATATCTCATCACCGGCCTGTTGATCTGGATCCCGCTGGTCATCACGATCTGGGTGCTGAAGCTCGTCGTCGACACCCTCGACCAGTCGCTGCTGCTGCTGCCGGAGCAGTGGCGCACCGAGAGCTTCCTCGGCGTGCACATCCCCGGCATGGGGGTGATCCTCACCCTGGTGATCGTTTTCGCCACCGGCGTCTTCGCCACCAATTTCTTCGGCGCGCAGCTGGTGCGCCTGTGGCACGGGATCCTGCACCGCATCCCGGTGGTCAACTCGATCTATTCGAGCGTCAAGCAGATCTCCGACACGCTGTTTTCCTCCAGCGGCCAGGCGTTCCGCAAGGCGCTGCTGGTGCAGTGGCCGTGCGAGGGCATGTGGACCATCGCCTTCCTCACCGGCACTCCGGGCGGCGATGTCGTCAATCACCTGCGGGGCGACTACGTCAGCGTCTACGTGCCGACCACGCCCAACCCCACCGGCGGCTACTTCGTCATGGTCGCGCGCAAGGACGTGATCGAGCTCGACATGTCGGTGGACGCGGCGCTCAAGTACATCATCTCCATGGGCGTGGTGGCGCCCGGCCAGTACGGCCAGGGCAGACAGTAGCGCCGCGATGCGCACCCATTACTGCGCCGAACTGTCCGCCGCGCTGATCGGCAAGAGCGTGACCCTTGCCGGCTGGGCGCACCGCCGGCGCGACCACGGCGGCGTGATCTTCATCGACCTGCGCGACCGCGGAAGCCTGGCGCAAGTGGTCTGCGACCCGGACCGCGCCGAGGCGTTCAAGGCGGCTGACCGCGTGCGCGGCGAGTTCGTGCTGCGCGTCACCGGCCTGGTGCGCGCGCGTCCCGCGGGCACCACCAATCCGAACCTGAAATCCGGCGAGGTCGAAGTGCTGGCGCACAAAGTGGAGATCCTCAATCCTTCCGCGCCGCTGCCGTTCCAGGTGGACGACGACAACCTGTCCGAGCAGGTGCGCCTGGAGCACCGCGTGCTCGACCTGCGGCGCGAGCCGATGCAGAAGAACCTGCGCCTGCGCCACCGCGCGGCGAGCGCGGCGCGCGGCTTCCTGGACGCGAACGGCTTCGTCGACATCGAGACGCCGGTGCTCTACAAGTCCACGCCCGAGGGCGCGCGCGAATTCCTGGTGCCTTCGCGCCTGCACGAAGGGCACTTCTACGCCCTGCCGCAGAGCCCGCAGCTGTTCAAGCAGATGCTGATGATCGCGGGCTTCGACCGCTACTACCAGATCGTCAAGTGCTTCCGCGACGAGGACCTGCGCGCCGACCGGCAACCGGAGTTCACGCAGATCGACGTCGAAACCTCGTTTCTCGGCGAGGAGGCGATCCGCGCGCTGATGGAGCGGCTGGCGCGGCACATGTTCAAGGAAGTGCTCGGCGTCTCGCTGCCCGACCCGTTCCCGGTAATGCGCTACGAGGACGCGATGCGCGACTACGGCGTGGACAAGCCGGACCTGCGCGTGCCGCTCAAGCTCGCGGAACTCACCGACGTGATGCAGGACGTGGACTTCAAGGTGTTCTCGGCGCCCGCCCGCATGGCGAACGGCCGCGTGGCCGCGCTGCGGGTGCCCGGCGGCAGCGCAATGACGCGAGGCGAAATCGACGCCTGCACCGAGTACGTGAAGACGCTCGGCGCCAAGGGCCTGGCCTGGATCAAGGTGAACGAGCGCGCCAAGGGCGCCGAAGGCCTGCAGTCGCCGATCGTGAAGAACCTCCACGCCAGGGCGCTCGCGGCGATCCTGGAGCGCACCGGCGCCGCCGACGGCGACCTGATTTTTTTCGCCGCCGACAGGTCCGCAGCCGCCAACGCCTGCATCGGCGCGCTGCGACAGAGGATCGGCCACGAGCGCGGCTTCGCCGAGAAAACCTGGAAGCCGCTGTGGGTGGTGGATTTTCCGATGTTCGAGTACGACGACGAAGCCAAGCAGTGGAAGGCGCGCCACCATCCTTTCACCAGTCCCAAAGACGGCCACGAGCAGTACCTCGAGTCGGCGCCGGAGAAGGTCTACGCCAAGGCCTACGACATGGTGCTGAACGGCTGGGAAGTGGCGGGCGGCTCGGTGCGCATCCACCGCCAGGAGATCCAGCAGCAGGTGTTCCGCGGCCTGAAGATCACCCCCGAAGACCAGCGGGCCAAGTTCGGCTTCCTGCTCGACGCGCTGCAGTACGGGGCGCCGCCGCACGGCGGCATCGCTTTCGGCTTCGACCGCCTGGTGGCGCTGATGGCGGGGGTCGAGGCCATCCGGGACGTCATGGCGTTTCCCAAGACCCAGCGCGGGCAGGACCTGCTGACCGGGGCGCCTTCGCCGGTGACCGAGAAGCAGTTGCGCGAGCTGCACATCAGGCTGCGCAACGCACCGCAGTGAAGCGGCTTGTCTTGGTACTGGCATTCGCCACGAATGCCTGGGCGGGCGACATTTCGGTCGCCGACCTGCCGGCCGAGGCGCGTGCCACCCTCGCCCTGATCGAGGCCGGCGGCCCGTTCCCCTACCGGCAGGACGGGAAGACCTTCGGCAACCGGGAGAAGCTGCTGCCGCGGCGCGACCACGGCTACTATCGCGAATACACGGTGAGGACCCCGGGCGCGCAGGACCGCGGCGCACGGCGCATCGTCGCCGGCAGCGGCGGCGAGTCCTACTACACGGCGGACCACTATCGTTCGTTCAAGCGCATCCGCGAGTGATCCATGGGCATGCTCACGCAACGGCTGACCGATGCGGCGCGTTCCGGCGTCTACCGCGTGCTGCGCAGCGACGAGATCGCGGACGCCGCGCGCGGCACGCGCCTCGACCTGGCGCGCGTCGACCTGGGCGGGGCGCCAGACAAGGAGGCACTGCTCGAGAGGCTGGCGCTGGCGCTGGGTTTTCCCGCCTGGTTCGGCGGCAACTGGGATGCGCTGGAAGACTGCCTCACGGACTTTTCCTGGCGTGCCGGCACCGGCCACGTGGTGCTGCTCGAAGGACATGGCGAGCTGCCGGCGGACGACCTGGGCGTGCTCCTCGACGTGCTGGCCGCCGCTGCGGACTACTGGGCCGGGCGCGGCCAGCCGTTCTTCGCCGTGTTCATCGACCCCGGGCACGCGCTGGCGCTGCCGGAGCTGTTCCGCCGGAAGCCCACTTGAGCGCGAAGCTTCCAGTGTCGGTGCTGGTGGTGATCCACACCGCCGCGCTCGACGTGCTGCTGCTCGGGCGTGCCAGCCGGCTCGGCTACTGGCAGTCTGTCACCGGCTCGCTGGAGCGGCTCGACGAACCGCTCGAGGACGCGGCGCGTCGCGAGCTGCGCGAGGAAACCGGCATCGATGCGGCCGGCGCGCAATTCGTAAGCTGGCATGTCGCCAACGCGTTCGAGATCTACAAGCAATGGCGCCACCGTTTCGCGCCAGGCACCACGCACAACACCGAGCACGTGTTCGGCCTCAGGCTGCCGGGCCGGGTCGCCGTCACGCTGGCGCCGCAGGAGCACCGCGCGCAACTCTGGCTGCCGTGGCGGGAAGCGGCGGAGAAATGCTTCTCCTGGTCGAACCGCGACGCGATCCGCATGCTGCCCGCGAGGTGCCCGCAGCCATGAGCGCGACCCTGCGCGTCATCACGCTGAACATTCACAAGGGCCTGTCGCAGTTCAACCGGCGCATGGTGATCCACGAGCTGCGCGAGGGGTTGAACTCTCTCGAACCCGATCTCGTGTTCCTGCAGGAAGTCCAGGGGCTGAACGAGAGGCACGCGCTGCGCTTCGGGTCCTGGCCGAGCGCACCGCAGCATGAGTACCTGAAGCAGGACGGCTGGGAGTATGCCTACGGCCTCAATCGGGTTCATCATTACGGGCACTACGGCAACGCCGTGCTGTCGCGCTTTCCGATCGTGTCGATGGAGAATGCGGACATATCGAGCCACCGCTTCGAGCGACGCGGGCTTCTGCATTGCGTGCTTGCCGTTCCCGGCTGGCGTCGCGACCTGCATTGCGTCTGCGTGCACCTTTCGCTGCACGAGCGCGGGCGCCGGCGCCAGCTCGACGCCATCGTCGAGCGCCTCGGCGAGGTGGCATCGCGCGGCCTGCCGATCGTCGTGGCGGGCGACTTCAACGACTGGCGCCAGCGCGCCACCCGGGTGCTCGCGGACCGGCTCGGCATGCAGGAGGTGACGGCGGTCTACGGGGACCGCCCGGCGCGCACCTTCCCGAGCCTGCTCCCGGTGCTGCGCCTGGACCGCATCTACGTGCGGGGCTTCAGCGTCGTCGAGGCGAGCGTGCATATCGGCGCGCCCTGGTCGTTGCTCTCGGACCACTTGGCGCTGGGCGCCGTGCTCAAGCCGGCGTAGCGCCATGCGGTACGTCGACGGCAACCGCCTCACCCTGCTGCGCAACGGCGAGCAGTACTTCCCCGCGCTCGTCACGGCGATCGACGGGGCGCGCGAGCGGGTGTTTCTCGAGACCTACATCTTCGCCGACGACCAGACCGGAAGCCTGGTGGCCGATGCGCTGGCGCGCGCCGCGGCGCGCGGTGCGTCCGTGCACCTGCTCATCGACGGATTCGGCGCGCGCGACTTCGCACCGCGCTTTCGGGGGATGCTCGCCGAGGCAGGAGTGCAAGTGCTGGTCTACCGCCCGGACATCAGCCCCTGGACGCTGCGCCGCGACCGCCTGCGACGCATGCACCGCAAGCTCGCCAGCGTCGACGGGAGCGTGGCGTTTGTCGGCGGCATCAACATCAACGACGACTTCGACACGCCGGGCGAGGCGCCGCCACGCTACGACTACGCGGTGCGCGTGCAGGGCCCGCTATGCGCCGAGGTGCAGGATGCAGCCGCTCGCCTGTGGGCGCGGGTCGCTGCGCCGGGGGCGGCAACGCCGCCACCGGTCTCGTCACGCGGACCGGTGGCCGCGTTTGCAGACGGGCAGCGCGCCGCGCTGGTGGTGCGCGACAGCGTGCGCCACCGCCGTGACATCGAGCAGGCGTATCTCGTGATGATCGACGCCGCGCGCGAAGAGATCGTGATCGCCAACGCCTACTTTTTCCCCGGCCGGCGCTTTCGCCAGGCGCTCCTGCGCGCCGCGCGCCGCGGAGTGCGCGTGGTGCTGCTGTTGCAGGGGCGCGTCGAGTACCCGCTGCAACACTACGCGTCGCGGGCGCTGTACGGCGTGTTGCTCGATGCGGGGGTCGTGATCCACGAGTACCAGCGCAGTTTCCTGCACGCCAAGGTGGCGGTGTTCGACTGCTGCCGCGCCAGCGTCGGCTCTTCCAACATCGATCCGTTCAGTCTGTTGCTGGCGCGCGAGGCGAACGTGTTTGTCGAGGATGCGCGCTTTGGCGCCGAACTGCGTGCGAGTCTGGAGGACGCGATGCGCACAGGAGCAAGGCCGTTGGCGCCGCAGCAGTGGAAGCACCAGCCGCTGTGGGAGCGCGTCCTGACATGGGTCGGATACGGGATCGCGCGTGCGCTGATCGTGTTTGCCGGTTTCGAGCGCTACCACTGAACGCGCTCATGCCGCGGGGCGGCGGCCGAACATGCCCCAGCCCTCCATCGACATCACCACTTCGCCGTGCTGGTTCAGCGCCTCGGTGCGCGAGCGCAGCAGGCCGACGCCCGGCCTGCTCTGCGAGGCACGCGATTCGAGCACGGTGCGACGGTAGGTGATGGTGTCGCCGGGTCGCACCGGCTTCTGCCAGCGGATGTTGTCGAGTCCGGGCGAGCCCAGGCTCACCGAGCGGTTGATGTAGGAATCGCAGTTGAGGCGCATGCACACCGCGCAGGTATGCCAGCCGCTGGCGATGATACCGCCGAAGAACGAGGCCTTCGCCGCCACCGGATCGGTGTGGAAGGGTTGGGGGTCGAACTGCTTGGCGAACTCGATGATCTCGGTTTCGGTGAACGTGTGCCGGCCCATCTCCACCGTCTCGCCGACCTTGAAGTCCTCCCAGTAGAGCGTCATTGCGCTGGGGCGAGCTTTTCGTAGCCGAGCACGCGCTGGCGCAGGTCTTCGGGCAGGGGCACGGCTGTCTTCGAGCGCGGGTCGGCGTTCACGTAAACCAGCTCGGCCGCGATCAGCAGGTCGTCGGTGCCGCGCCAGATCTCGAACAGGAAGGTCATGCTGCTGCGGCCCAGTTTCGCTGTGCGGCACAGCACCTCAAGAGGGTCGTCGTAATGCGCAGAGCCGAGGTACTCGACGGTGGCCTTGCGCAGGAACATGTCGCTGCCGTAGCGCTCCACGTAGCCCTCGGGGTAGGGCAGGCCGATGGCGCGCCAGTAATCGGCGACCGCGGTGTCGATGTAGGTGAGATAGTGGCCGCTAAACACGATTCTCTGCATGTCCACTTCGGCCCAGCGCACGCGCATGCGGTGCGTGCAGGCGAAATCCTCGCGGGGCATCCGGTCGGTCTCCTGGATAAAAACCGCGTCATGTTATCGCGGCGTCGCCACCGGCGAAGGGCGCGCGGCTAGAATAGGACTGCAGCGCCCATGGCGACGACCGACCCGAAAGCGGGCGCCAAGCCCGGCGAAGACCAGTTCCTCGACCAGATGAGCCGCGAGCTCACCGGGTGGAGCGACCCGTTCGCGCGCCTGCGCCAGGCGCTGGACCGCGACGAGCTGCAGCTGTATTGCCAGCCCATCCTGTCGCTGCGCGCTCCTGGCGGGTTCGTGATGGCCGAGGTGCTGGTCCGCTTGCGGGAGGAGGAGGCGCGGATGCTGCCGCCGGGGGACTTCCTTCCCGTGTTCGAGCACTACGGCATGATGCCGGAACTCGACCGCTGGGTCGCGAGCCACGTGGTGCGCTGGCTGGCGGACGCGCGGCCGGGCGGTTTCCGCAGCTATAGCATCAACATCTCGGTGCAGACCATCGGCGATCCGGAGTTTCCCGGCTTCGTCGCGGCCGAGCTGCGCGGCATGAAGGTTCCGCCCGCGGCACTGACCTTCGAGATCGAGGAGTCTTCGGTGCTGGCGCGCACCGAATCGGCGTCGCAGTTCGCCGCTGCGTTGAAGAGCGAAGGCTGCAAGGTCGCGATCGACGGCTTCGGCCAGCGCTCGGTGTCGTTCACGCCGCTGAAGACCCTGCGCGTGGACTTCGTCAAGGTGGACGGCTCCATCGTGCGCAACCTGCTGCGCAGCAGCGTCGCCGAGCACAAGCTGAAGGCCGTGGTGCGCGTCGGCGAGACCATCGGCGTCGGCGTGATCGCCGAGTGCGTGGAGGAAACCGACATCCTTGCGCGCCTCAAGGCGCTGAACGTCGGCTACGCACAAGGCTTCGGCATTGCGCGGCCGGCGCCCATCGCGCAACGGCCCGCGTCGCAGTGAGGCCGGCCGGGCCGGCGCGCCCCGGGCATGGACCAAGCCGTACTGCGTAGCCTGGCGAAATGGCCGGACCTCCCGGCGGTCTACGGCTGGCTGGCGCTCGACCGGCGCGGCAACTGGCTGTTGAAGGAGGCCGATGCCGGGCGTTTCGGGCGCATCGGCAACGCGGCATTGCGCGATTTCATTTCGCGCAACTACGCGGCGGACGAGCGCGGCTGCTGGTATTTCCAGAACGGTCCGCAGCGGGTGTACGTGAAGCTGGCCTACACGCCGCTGGTCCTGCACTTCGATGGCGACGCGCTGGTCGACCATTGCGGCTGCCCGGTGCAGGCGGCTGCGACGTACGTGGACGACGAAGGCTCGTTACTGGTCCTGGGACAGCGCGGCATTGGCTTGCTCGACGATCGGGACCTCGCGCGATACGCCGATGCGGCCGAGCCGCTGCCGCGGCTGGCGCGGAGCGAGGTTGAGACGCGATTCGGCTTTGTCTCCACCCCGGCAAATTCCTTGCGCTGACCTGGTTTCCTCTTTATAATCCGGCCTCTTTTTTGCGCCTGGGCGGCTACGGTTCGCAGGACGTGGCCGCCCGGTTCGTTTCTGGAAACTGAAAAACATGCCTACCGTCAACCAGTTAGTGCGTTTCGGGCGTTCGACCAAGAGGGCCAAGTCGAAGGTGCCGGCGTTGCGTCAGTCGCCGCAAAAACGCGGGGTCTGCACTCGCGTCTACACCACGACCCCCAAGAAGCCCAATTCCGCACTGCGCAAAGTCGCTAAAGTGCGCCTCACCAACGGCTTCGAGGTGATCGGGTACATCGGCGGCGAGGGCCACAACCTGCAGGAGCACTCGGTGGTGCTGATCCGCGGCGGCCGCGTCAAGGACCTGCCCGGCGTGCGCTACCACATCGTGCGCGGTTCGCTCGACACCCAGGGCGTCAAGGACCGCAAGCAGAGCCGCTCCAAGTACGGCGCCAAGGCGCCCAAGTCGGCGTAAAGAAAAAAAGCGAGACCCCCCATGCCGCGTCGCAGAGAAATCCCCAAGCGCGAGATCCTGCCGGATCCGAAGTTTAACCATCCGGACGTCGCCAAGTTCATCAACGTGCTGATGACCCGCGGCAAGAAGTCGGTCGCGGAAAGCATCGTCTACGGTGCGTTCGACGCAATAAAGACGAAGTCCGGCAAGGACCCGATCGAGGTGTTCTCGCAGGCGGTGCAGAACGTCAAGCCGGTGGTCGAAGTGAAGAGCCGGCGCGTCGGCGGCGCCAACTACCAGGTGCCGGTGGAAGTGCGCCCGGTGCGGCGCGTGGCGCTGGCCATGCGTTGGATCCGCGAAGCGGCGCAGAAGCGCGGCGAGAAGTCGATGACCGTGCGCCTGGCGGGGGAGCTGCAGGAAGCCGCGGAAGGCCGCGGCGGCGCCATGAAGAAGCGCGAAGAAGTGCATCGCATGGCGGACGCCAACAAGGCGTTCGCCCACTACAGGTTCTAACAGGCTTCTGGTGAACATCGTGGCGCGCAAGACCCCCATCGAACGCTACCGGAACATCGGCATCTCGGCGCACATCGACGCCGGGAAGACCACGACCACCGAGCGCATCCTGTTCTACACCGGGGTGTCGCACAAAATGGGCGAGGTGCACGATGGCGCTGCCGTGATGGACTGGATGGAGCAGGAGCAGGAGCGCGGAATCACCATCACTTCGGCTGCCACCACCTGCTTCTGGAAGGGCATGGACAAGTCCTATCCGGAGCACCGCATCAACATCATCGACACGCCGGGACACGTCGACTTCACCATCGAAGTCGAGCGCTCGATGCGCGTGCTCGACGGCGCGTGCATGGTGTACGACGCGGTGGCGGGCGTGCAGCCGCAGTCCGAGACGGTGTGGCGCCAGGCCAACAAGTACCGTGTGCCGCGCCTGGCGTTCATCAACAAGATGGACCGCGTCGGCGCCACCTTCTTCAAGTCCTACGACCACATCCGCAATCGCCTGAAGGGCAACCCGGTGCCGATCCAGATTCCGATCGGCGCCGAGGAAAAGTTCGCCGGCGTGGTGGACTTGGTGACGATGCAGGCGATCTACTGGGATGAAGCGTCCCAGGGGATGAAGTTCGAACGCAAGACAATCCCCGCCGAGCTCGCGGCGCAGGCGAAAGAGTGGCGCGACAAGATGATCGAGGCCGCCGCCGAGGCGAACGAGGAGCTGATGAACAAGTACCTCGAGTCCGGCGAGCTCTCAACAGAGGAAATGAAGCGCGGCCTGCGCCTGCGCACTATCAACAACGAGATCGTGCCGATGCTGTGCGGCTCGGCGTTCAAGAACAAGGGCGTGCAGGCGATGCTGGACGCCGTGATCGATTACCTGCCTTCGCCCATGGATATCCCGCCGGTGAAGGGCGCCAACGAGAACGGCGAGCCCGACTCGCGCAGGCCCGGCGACGACGAGCCGTTTGCGGCGCTCGCGTTCAAGATCATGACCGACCCGTTCGTCGGCCAGCTGTCGTTCATCCGGGTGTACTCGGGGGTGCTGAGCTCCGGCGACACGGTGTACACCTCGGTGCGCGGCAGGAAAGAGCGCATCGGGCGCCTGCTGCAGATGCACGCCAACGAGCGCCAGGAGATCAAGGAAGTGTGCGCCGGCGACATCGCCGCGGTGGTCGGGCTCAAGGACGTGATTACCGGCGAGACGATCTGCGACGCGAAGAAGATCATCGTGCTGGAGCGCATGGAGTTCCCTGACCCGGTCATCTCGCAGGCCGTCGAGCCGAAGACCAAGGTCGACCAGGAGAAGATGGGCGTGGCGCTCGGGCGCCTGGCGCAGGAAGATCCGTCGTTCCGCGTGCACACCGACCAGGAGTCGGGGCAGACCATCATTTCGGGCATGGGCGAACTGCACCTCGAGATCATCGTCGACCGCATGAAGCGCGAATTCGGCGTCGAGGCGTCGGTCGGCAAGCCGCAGGTGGCCTACCGCGAGACATTCAAGAAATCGCTCGAATCCGAAGGCAAGTTCATCAAGCAATCCGGCGGCCGGGGCCAGTATGGCCACGTCTGGCTGAAGCTCGAGCCGCAGCCCGCCGGCAAGGGCTACGAGTTCGTGGACGGCATCAAGGGCGGCCGCGTGCCGCGCGAGTTCATCCCGGCGGTCAAGAAAGGCGTGGATGAGGCGCTGCAGGATGGCGTGCTCGCCGGCTTTCCGGTGGTGGATGTGAAGGCCACCCTGTTCGACGGTTCGTACCACGATGTCGACTCGAACGAGAACGCGTTCAAGATGGCCGCCATCTTCGCTTTCAAGGACGGCATGCGCGCCGCCAACCCGGTGCTGCTCGAGCCGATCATGGCGGTCGAGGTCGAGACGCCGCCGGACTTCATGGGCAACGTGGTCGGCGACCTGTCTTCGCGCCGCGGCATCATCCAGGGCATGGAGGACGTCATCGGCGTCAAGGTCATCAAGGCCGAAGTCCCGCTCGGCGAGATGTTCGGCTACTCGACTGCGCTGCGCTCGGCGACGCAGGGCCGCGCCACCTACACGATGGAATTCAAGCATTACGCCGAGGCGCCGAAGAGCGTCGCCGAGGCAGTGATCACGGCAAGAAGCAAGTAACCACAGGACACGGGGAACAGCGTCATGGCAAAAGTCAAATTTGCGAGAACCAAGCCGCACGTGAACGTGGGGACGATTGGGCACGTGGATCACGGCAAGACGACGCTGACGGCGGCGATGACGCACGTGCTGGCGAAGAAGTATGGCGGGGAGGCGAAGAATTACGATCAGATTGATGCGGCGCCGGAGGAAAAGGCGCGCGGCATCACGATCAACACGGCGCACGTGGAGTACGAGACGGCCAAGCGCCACTACGCGCACGTGGACTGTCCGGGGCACGCGGACTACATCAAGAACATGATCACGGGGGCGGCGCAGATGGACGGCGCGATTCTCGTGGTGAGTGCGGCCGATGGGCCGATGCCGCAGACGCGGGAACACATTCTGTTGGCGCGCCAGGTGGGGGTGCCCTACATCGTGGTGTACCTGAACAAGGCCGACATGGTGGATGACAAGGAGCTCTTGGAGCTGGTGGAGGTCGAGGTGCGCGAGTTGCTCTCCAAGTACGAGTTCCCGGGCGACAAGACCCCGGTGGTGATCGGCTCGGCGCTCAAAGCGCTGGAGGGGGAGGACTCGGAGCTCGGGGTGAAGTCGATCATGAAGCTGGCCGATGCGCTGGATTCCTACATCCCGCAGCCCAAGAGGGCGATCGACGGGCCGTTCCTGATGCCGGTGGAGGACGTGTTCTCGATCTCGGGCCGGGGCACGGTGGTGACCGGGCGGGTGGAGCGCGGCATGGTGAAGGTGGGCGAAGAAATCGAGATCGTGGGGATCCGGCCCACGCAAAAGACGGTGTGCACGGGCGTGGAGATGTTCAGGAAGCTGCTGGACGAGGGGCAGGCGGGGGACAACGTCGGCATCCTTCTCAGGGGGACGAAGCGGGAGGAAGTCGAGCGCGGGCAGGTGCTGGCGAAACCCGGCTCGATCACCCCGCACGCGAAGTTCGAGTGCGAGGTGTACGTGCTCTCCAAGGAAGAGGGCGGGCGGCACACGCCGTTCTTCAACAATTACCGGCCGCAGTTCTACTTCCGCACCACCGACGTGACGGGGGCGGTG
>JBGQFF010000042.1:0-21261 GCA_041496745.1 Gammaproteobacteria bacterium | reverse complement strand
GTGAAGGTCACCAGCGCGATCGAGCCCCAGTCGGCGTTGCCGAGCGTCTTGATCGAGCCCGTCAGCAGGAGCCCGCTACCGCTCGGATCGAGCACGAACATGAACGGCACGAGAAAGGCGGGGGCCGTGTACTTCCAGCACTGCAGGGTGGTCTTGTAGGGGTCGCCGCCGGTGATCGCCGCGGCGGCGAACGGCGACAGCGCTGTCGGCGGCGAAACTTCCGACAGCACCGCGTAATAGAAGATGAACATGTGCGCGGCGTATTCCGGCACCTTGAGCGCGATCAGCGCGGGCGCCGCGATCACCGCGCAGATGATGTAGCTCGCGGTCACCGGCACCGCCAGGCCGACGATCCAGACGATGAGCGAGGTGTAGATCGCCGTGAGCAGCAGCGAGTTGCCGGCGTAGGCGAGCACGATCGAGCTGAATTTCAGCCCCAGTCCGGTGAGCGTCACCACCCCGACAATGAGCCCGGCGCCGGCGCAGGTCGCCGCCACGTTGAGCACCGCGCGCGAGCCGCCGTCAAGCGCCTTGATCAACCCGGAATCGGCGAAGCCGCGAAGGAACGGTTCGCGGCCGCGCAGCAGGTCGTAGGAGAGCAGCGCGCAATCCCGGTGCAGGAAACTGGTGACCAGCGCCACCACGGTCGCCCAGAACACCGACAGCTCGGGGGAGAAGCCCATCAACATGAAAGCGACAATCGACACCAGCGACAGGAAATGGAACCAGTACTTCTTGGTCAGGCTCCAGGCCGACTCCACCTGCTCGAACAGCACGTCCTTCATGCCGAACTTGCGTACGTCGATCTCGACCATGATGAACAGCGCCAGGTAATACAGGCAGGTCGGGATCGTCGCCATCAGGACCACGTCCAGGTACGAGATCTTGAGGAATTCGGCGATCAGGAAGGCGGCTGCGCCCAGCACCGGCGGTGAGATGATGGCGCCGAGGCCGCCCGCAGCCAGCAGTCCACCGGCTTCGTCCTTGCTGTAGCCGACCTTGGCGAGCATCGGCGCGGCCACCGCGCCGAGCGTCACCGTCGTCGCCACGCCCGAGCCGGACGGGCCGCCGAGCAGGAACGAGGCGAGCGTCACCGTGCGTCCGGCGCTGGTCGGCTTGCCGCCCATGGCGGCGAACGAAAAATCGATGTAGAACTTGCCGGCGCCCGAGAACTGCAGGAAGGCGCCGTAGATCGTGAACAGGATGATCAGCGTCGAGGAGACGTTGATCGCGGTGCCGAAGATGCCCTCCAGCGTCATGTACATGTGCCCGACCAGGCGCGGGATCTCGTAGTCCTTGTGCGTCCAGGGCGCCGGCAGGATTTCGCCGAAGAACGCATAGAGCAAAAAGCACACGGTGATGAACGGCAGGATCCAGCCGGTGGTGCGTCGCATCGCTTCGAGGATCAGGAGCACGAGCGCCACGCCGAAAACGATGTCCCAGTTGTTCGGCAGGATCGAGCGGTCGAAAAAGTCGTCGCCGCCCGCGATCAGGTAGACGGTGGTGGCCACGCCCGCCGCCGCCAGCAGCCAATCCCACCACATGACGCGATGGCGGAAGCGCCGGGCGGCGGGGAATATCAGGAACGACAGGAACAGCACGAACGCGACGTGGATC
This sequence comes from Gammaproteobacteria bacterium, assembly GCA_041496745.1. GTDB lineage: Bacteria > Pseudomonadota > Gammaproteobacteria > Burkholderiales > SG8-39 > JAABQT01. Next base: position 19,644 of record JBGQFF010000042.1, on the reverse strand, counting down.
GCGCGCAGGTGCTCGGGCCGCACGATGGCGTACGCGGTGTAGAGATGAAACAGCGACATCGCGACCGCCACCGCGGTGACCAAGGCAGCGAGCCAGCCCGAGAGCTTGTTATGGACGCCCTCTTCCCGCTCGATCATCTCCTCGGCCCGCTGCAGCGCTTCCGCGCTGATTTCCGCCGCGGGCTGGTGCAGCAGCGTGACGTCTTCGCTCATCGGTCTGCCTTAAACGAAAAGCCCCGCCAGCGGGCTGGACGGGGCTTCGGCGCCACGGGCCTCAGTTGATCTTGATTCCCTTTTCCGCGAAATATTTGATCGCGCCGGGATGCCAGGGAATCGAGGAGGCCTCGGTCTTCTGGTTCTCGAGCTTGATGTTCTCCGCCTCTTTGTGCACCCGGATCAATTCGTCGCGATGGTCGAACATCGCCTTGACGATGTTGTAGGCCGTCTTGTCGTCCATGCTCTGGTGCACGACCAGCAGGTTTGTCACTGTGGCCGCCCGGTTGTCGGCTTCCATGCCCTTGTAGGTCGCTTTCGGGATGACGTCCCGGATGTAGATATTGCCGTGTTTCTTGGTCATCGCCGGCACCAGGTCGGCGATATCGATCATCCGGATCGTCACTCCGGGCGAGTGGGCGAGGTCCGTAACCGCCGCGGTGGGCAGCCCGCCGACCCAGAAGAAGGCGTCGATCTTGCGGTCCTTCAATGCGTTCGCCGATTCGGCCACGCCCAGGCGCTCGCGCGTCATGTCCTTGTCCTTGTCCAGGCCCGCCGCTTCGATCACGCGAAATGCGAACACCTCGGTCGCGCTGCCGCCCGAGCCGGTGGACACGCGCTTGCCCTTCATGTCCGCCATCTTGGTGACGCCGGTGCCTGCGATTGAGACCACGTGCATGCGGTTCGGGTAAAGCACCGCGAGCGTACGCACGGGAATGGGCTTGCCGGTGAACTTGTCCGTCCCCCTGACCGCGTCGATCGCCGCATCGGCCTGGGTCAGGGCGATGTAGGGCTTGCCGGTGCCGATCAGCTGCAGGTTGGCGACCGAGCCGCCGGTCACCTCGGCGGTGGCCTGCATGCCCGGAACGTGCTTGGAAAGCATGGCCGCCATGCCGCCGCCGAGCGGGTAATACACGCCCCCGGTGCCGCCGGTGGCGATGGAAATGTTCTGGGCCTGGGCCGCGGCGGCGGCGGCGAGGCCGGCGGCGAGCGCAGTCATGCGCACGAGTTTATTCATGGTGTCCTCCTCCTAAACGTTTGCGCGGGGATTCTACCGCACGCCGAGGCGTTTCAAGACCTCCGCGCGCCGCTCGCGCGCCGCGACCCGCACTCTGGAATACAGGCTCTCGCCGTGGCTGTCCATCGCCACCAGCAGCGGGCCGAAGCCCCGCACGCGGAATTTCCACAGCGATTCGGGATTGAGGTCGTCGAGGTCCACGTCCTCGATCGCCTCGACCCAGGTGGTCTCCAGAGCCGCAGTGCCGCCGATGATGGCGAGGTAGGCGCCGCCGAGTTCGCCGAACGCCGCCGCCGACAGCTCGCGCAAACCGCCCTTGCCGATGATGATGCGCACGCCGCACTGCTGCATCAGGGGCCGCGTGAAGCGTTCCATGCGCTCGCTGGTGGTAGTGCCGACGCAGAGCGGCGCGTAGCCCGCGGGGTGCGCGGTGCTCTTCTCCACTTTCTTCACGTTCGGCGCGGTGTGGAGCACGGCGTGGCCGCGCAGGTCGAAGCGCGTCTTCCTGCCGCGGTCGAACATGTGGATCTGCGTCGCGTCGCGGATGCCGTAGAGCGTGCCGTTCAGCGTCACCGTATCGTCCACGCGGAGGATCCGCGCCTGCGCCTCGCTGACCGGCATGCTGAACTCGTGGTGCGCCATCGCTAGTTGCCGAGCAGCGCCTTCTTCAGGTCGTCCTGCACGGGCTTCTCGCCCAGCCAGATGCGCAGCAGCGCGCGGTAGAAGTCCTCGCCTTCGATGGGCTTGCCCGCCGGCTTGCCGTCGATCGTCACCCGCGTGCCGCTGCCCGGCACCCAGTCCAGCGCGATCGCCATGCCCTTCTTCGCTTCCTTCATCTCCGCCATGATGTCGCTCAACTGCGCGATGCGCGGCTCGAGCGCTTTCATCGTCGCCTCGTCGTGGTTGGGGCGCATGCCGTCGGCCAGCGCCTGCGTGAACGTCGCCGCGTCAACGTCGCGCAGCATGTGGATCGCCACGCGCTTGGCGCCGGGCTGCGTCACCGGGTCCGCGGCACGATCCGGCAGGTACAGGCCGATGGCGTAGACCTGGAAGAACACGCGCTTGCGCAGTCCCGCGCCCTTGAGCGCGAGCTCCGTCCCGGCGACCTGCGCCCGGTCCTCGATCTTCACGCCCGCGACCTCGGCCGCGAAGGCAGGCGCCGCAAGCAACAGAACAAGCAGGATCCTAGTAACCATATTCGACTCCCGTGGGCCGGAACGTGGCGCGCGCGCGGCGCGCCGAGTGGCACTGCATGTTCACTGCGACAGGATTCATGGTGATGTGCGTGGCCGCGGTCTCCACGTGCACCGCGAACGCGGTGGAGTCCCCGCCCAGTCCCTGCGGCCCCACGCCGAGCGCGTTCACCGCCGCGGTGAGATCCGCCTCCAGCTTTGCGCCCTCCGGGTCGTCGCAATTCGAGCCGAGCGGCCGCGTCGCCGCGACCTTCGCCAGATGGACGCACAAGTCGGCGGTGCCGCCCACGCCCACCCCGACGATAGTCGGCGGGCAGGTCTTGCCGCCCGCCTCCAGCACGCAGTCCACGACGAAAGTCTTGATTGCGTCCACGCCCTCGGCGGGGATCGCCATCTTCAGCCAGGAGTTGTTCTCCGAGCCGGAGCCCTTGGGTACCATCTCGATGCTCAGGGTGTCCGCCTCTTCGCTGAAGTCGATGTGGATCACCGGGATGCCGCGCCCGGTGGAATCCTGCGCGTTGTGGCGCGTGGTCGGGTGCACGATGGAGGAGCGAAACGAGTACTCGCGCGTCGAGCGCGCGCAACCACTGCGGATCGCCTCCTTCAGCCCGACGCCGTCCACCTGCACGTTGCGGCCGATGCACACGTTGTAGATCGGGATGCCGGTGTCCTGGCAAAGCAGGTTGTCGGTGTCCTCGGCGACCTTGATGTTGCGGATCATGGTGCCGAGCATGCGCTTCGCGCCAGCGTCGGTTTCGCTCTTCGCCAGCGCGTCGAACCCCTGCTTCACGTCGGGCGGCAGGCGCTTGAGCGCGCGGATGTAGAGCTCCTTCGCCGCCTCCTCGACCTGTTGCAGATCGATCTTCACTTCACGGAGATATTGCGCTCGCGCACCACGCGCGCCCACAGCCTGGATTCTTCCTGCATCGCGCGGCCCATTTCCTCGGGCGTGTTGCCCACCGGCGCGAGGCCCTGCACGTAGAAGCGCGCTTTCAGGCGCGAGGACTCGAGCGCTTTCTTCGTGTCGCGGTACACCTTCTGGATGATCTCCTGCGGCGTGCCCGTGGGCGCGACGATGCCGAACCAGCCGGTGTTCTCGAAGCCCGGCAGCGTCTTCGCGATCGCCGGGATGCCGGGAAGCAGCTCGAACCCGGCCTTGCTCGTCACGCCGAGCGCGCGCAGCCGTCCCCCGTTGATGAAACCGATGGCGGCGGCCACGTTGGTGACCAGGAAGCTGATCTGCCCGGCGACGAGGTCGTTGAGCGCCGGGCCCTCGCCCCTGTAGGGCACGTGCAGGGCGTCGATGCGCGCGGACGACACGAAGTTCTCGGCAGCGAGGTGGGTCTGCGAGCCGATGCCCGCCGAGCCGAAGTTGAGCTTGCCCGGATTCGCCTTCGCGCCCGCGATCAGCTCCGTCACGCTCTTGTAGGGCGAAGCGGCGTTCACCACCAGCACCTGGGGACCCGATACCACGTTGGTCACCGGCACGAAGTCCTTCTCCGGGTCGTAGTTCAACTTGGCGTAGATGTGCTGGTTGGCGGTCATCACCGAGCCCGAGGGGAAGAACAGCGTGTAGCCGTCCGCCGCGGCGCGCGCCGCTTCCGCCGCGCCTATGCCGCCGGCGGCGCCGCCGCGGTTCTCGATCACCACCGTCTGGCCCCACATGTCCTGCAGTTCCTGGCCGAGCAGCCGCGCCGCGATGTCGGTGGCGCCGCCGGGCGCGAACGGCACGATGAAGCGCACCGGTTTTTGCGGCCAGGATTGCGCCTGCGCCGCCGCGGCAAACGCCAAACCCGCCAGAATCGTCGCCAGCCTCATTGCAACCCCCGGTTGTGATCCTCGAAAACCATTCTACAGCGCGAGCGCGAAGGCGAGACCACATCCCAGGGTGAGCGCCGCTGCCGCGGCCGCGAGGGTTTTCTGCCAGTCGCGCCAGGGCAGGAACTCGAGTGCGAGCACGCGCAGCCCACCCCCCAGGTGCGCCGCGAGCAGCACCACCAGGCCCCATTCGGCCGCCTTCACCGGCGGCTGCTCCGTCCACTTCAGGAACCCATCCATCGCGAGGCCCTGCCCCAGCACCCAGAAATGCGCCGGGAGGAAGATCGCCAGCGCGATCCCCGAGATCCGGTGCACCAGCGCCACCCAGCGGCTCATCGGAACACTCCCAGCACCGCGCGCATCCCCAGCCAGGCGAGCAGCATCGCGAACACCACCAGCGCAATGTCGCGCGAGCGGCCGCGCCAGCCGAGCCATTCGCCGAGCACCGCGCGAAGTCCTATGGGCGCGTGCACCGTCACTGCCAGCACGAAGATCGCATAAAACGCGAACCAGGCGGCGTTGCCGCGCGTGCGCGCGAGGATTTCCGCGCCGGTGAGCCCGCCGCGCACCGCGTAGATGATCGTCGCCAGGTGCACCAGCACGCAGAGCGCGAGCACCGCGGCGCTCGCGCGCTGCGCGATCCACAGGCGCGTCTCTCCGCGCACGTTCACAGTTCACCTTTCAGGGCGGCAACCGCCACCGCGCGCTTCAATCCGGAAATGCCGGCCGTAGGCGACAAGCCCTTCGGGCAGCGCTCGGTACAGCTCATGTGGGTGTGGCAGGCATGGCAGCCGGCGTCGCCCGCCACGGCGCGCAGCCGTTCCGCCTGCGCGGTATCGCGTTCGTCGTTCGCCAGCGTCCAGGCGCGGTTGAGCGCCGCGGGCCCCAGGTACTGCGGGTTCCAGGCCACCACGTCGCAGGCGCTGTAGCACACGGCGCAGCCGATGCACTCGATGTTCACGTCGGCGAGCCTGCGCCTTTCCGAGTCCGGCGACACGCGCGCAACAGCGTCGCGCCGGCTGCGCTCGCCCCGGAACTGCCCCTTGGCGCGCGCCCACTTGTCGAAGAACTCGCGCATGTCGGTGACCAGGTCGCGGATCAACGGCAGGTTCCGCAGCGGCGCGATTTCGAGACGGTCGCCGCGCGCCACCTTGTCCACGTGCGTGCGGCAGGTCCAGCGCGGCGCGCCGTTCACCGTCATGGCGCAGGAGCCGCACATGCCCACGCGGCAGGAGTAGCGGTAGGCGAGCGTCGCATCGAGCTGGCGCTGGACGTAGGTGACGACGTCGAGCACCGTCTGGCTGCTGCGGCGCGGCACCTCGTACTCGCGGAAAGCGCCGTCCGCGCCGCCCCGCCAGACGCGCACGCGCAATGCGCTCACGCGCTCTCGTAGAGCCTGGTGAGCACGAACTCGCGGTGGCCGAGCGCCTCGGCGCAGGTGAGCCGGCCGTTGGCGGTGCGGAACATGCACTCGAGCAGCTTGTCGCCCGCCTGGTCGGGGGACAGTTCCTTGCGCAGCAGTCCCGAGACGTCGACGTCGATGTGCTCGCTCATGGTGCGCACCGTGCGCGGATTCGCCGAGAGCTTGATGACTGGCAGGATCGGATTGCCGATCACGTTGCCCTGGCCGGTGGGAAAGAGGTGCACCGCGAACCCGGCCGCCGCGCACAGGGTCACCATTTCGGCCGCGGCCGAGGAGGAGTCCATGAACCACAGGCCCGGCCCGGTGGGGGTCTCCGCCTTGTCGAGCACGCCGTCCACCACGCACTTGCGGCCGATCTTCTGGATGTTGCCCAGGGCCTTCTCCTCGATGGTGGTGAGGCCGCCCTCGATGTTGCCCTTGGTGGGCTGCGAGTCCATCAGGTCGCTGGTCTTGTGGCGGTCGATGACCTGCTGGTAGCGGTCGAAGACGAACTGGAATTTCTTCCTCACCGCGTCGTTCCTGCAGCGCGCGGCGACCAGGTGCTCGCCGCCCGTCAACTCCGTGGTTTCCCCGAACACCATGGTGACGCCGTGCGGATACATCTTGTCGAAAGCGTTGCCCACGGTGGGATTCGCGCCGCAGCCGGAGGTGGTGTCCGACTCGCCGCACTTGGTCGACACCCACAGGTCTTTCAGCGGGCGCTCCTCGCGTCGCAGCTCGGAGGCCCACTGCACGTATTCTTTCGCCGCCTTGCAGGCGCGGTGAATCGTGTCGTGGTCGCCGTGCTGCTCGATGCCGAAGTGCGACACGGGCTTCCCGCTCGCGCGGATGCCGTCGGCGACCTTCTTCGCCCAGGTGTCCTCGATGCAGATCACCACCACGGCGGCGACGTTCGGGTTGCAGCCGGCGCCGATGAGCGTCCTGAAATACAGGTCGAGGTCGGCGCCGAATTGGAGGCGCCCGTAAGGGTGCGGCAGCGCCATCGCGCCCTTGACGTTGTGCTCCACCGCCTGCGCGGCGGCGTTCGAGAGGTCGTCCACCGGCAGGATGAGGACGTGGTTGCGCACGCCGATACGGCCGTTCTCTCGCTTAAATCCGAAAAAGCTTGCCTTGTTGAGTTCCACGATCACCAACGCTTGGTCTTGAGGTTGTGAATGTGCGTGTGCTCGCCCTTCCTGATCGGCGCCACCACTTTGCCGATGTCCACGCCGTACTTGATGACGGTGTCGCCCGGCCTGTAGTCCTTCAGCGCGAGCTTGTGGCCGATGGGGATGTCGCTTTGCGCGACGACCTTCACGTCCTTGTCGTCCTCCATGATCCAGCCGTTGAGTTCCTGGCCCTTCTTCACGCCTTCGACCACGACGACGCCGACGCCGTCGCCTTCCTCGTGCACCACGAAATGAATCATCGCTCTCTCCGTGACGTTATGCCGCTATTCTATGCGGATGTTCGACCGCCGCGACTTCCTGCGCGCCTCCGGCGCGCTCGGTTTTGCAGTTGCATCCCGGCTCACCGCGCAACCGCGTTTCGCCGCCGATCCGTTCGCCCTCGGCGTCGCCTCGGGCTATCCGCATCCCGGCGGCATGGTGCTGTGGACGCGGCTCCTCGGCAGCCTCGACCCTGTTGCGCTGCCGGTACGCTGGGAGGTCGCATCGGACGAGGCCATGCGCTCCATCGTCGCCTCGGGCAGCGCGGTGGCGGAGCCGCAGTGGGCGCACTCCGTTCACATTGAGGCGAAAGGCCTCGAGCCGGACCGCTGGTACTGGTACCGCTTCATGGCGGGCGATGCCGTGAGCCAGGTCGCTCGCACGCGCACCGCGCCGCGGTTAGAGGCCGCGGTCGCGCGGCTGCGCTTCGCCTTCGCCTCCTGCCAGCAGTACGAGCAGGGTTTCTACGCCGCGCACCGGAGAATCGCGGAAGACGCGCCGGACCTGGTGGCCTTCCTCGGCGACTACATTTATGAATCCTCCTGGGGCAAGGACCACGTGCGCTCGCACGAAGCGGGCGAGGCCTACACGCTGGAGGGCTACCGGCAGCGGTACACGCTCTACAAGTCGGATCCCGACTTGCAAGCTTCGCATGCCGCCTGCCCCTGGATCGTCACCTGGGACGACCACGAAGTGGACAACGACTACGCCGACGACCGGCCCGAGGACGGCATGCCGAAGGAACAGTTCCTCCTGCGTCGCGCAGCGGCTTACCAGGCCTACTACGAGCACATGCCGTTGCCCGAGCGCATGCGTCCCAGGGGCCCGGACATGCGCATCCATACCCAGCTCGACTGGGGGCGGCTCGCGCGCTTCTATGTACTCGATGACCGGCAGTACCGCTCCTGGCATTCCTGCCGGCGCCCGGGGCGCCAGGGCGGCTCGAACACGGTGGACATCGAGAAGTGCCCGCGCCTTTTCAACCCGAACCGCACCATGCTCGGCCGTGCGCAGGAGCGCTGGCTGGAAGGAGCGCTCACGGACTCGCATGCGCGCTGGAACCTCCTCGCGCAACAGACCACCATGGCGCAATTCGACCAGAAGCCGGGGCCCGGGCGGCGCGCCTGGACCGACGGCTGGGACGGATATCCGGCGGCGCGGCAGCGGCTGCTTTCTTATTTTTCCGAGAAGCGCATCGCCAACCCGGTGGTGCTCGGCGGCGACGTGCACTCCTTCAACGTCGCCGACCTCAAGCTCGACTTCGACGATCCGGCATCGCCCGTGGTGGCGAGCGAGTTCGTCGGCACTTCGATCACCTCGCAGGCCTGGGCGCAGGAGCGGCTCAACCAGCTCCTGCCCGACAACCCGCACATGAAGCTGATGGACAGCCGCTACCGCGGCTACGTGCGCTTGGAGATCACTCCGAAAAGAATGCGCGCGGACTTGCGCGCGATGGAGTCGGTGCAGACGCGCGATGCGGCGTGCAACACGCTGGCATCCTTCGTGGTGGAGGATGGGAAAGCCGGGCCGCAGCGGGCGTAACCGCATGAGAATGCGCGCCAAATTCGTGTTTTCCGCCGTCCGTTTGCTCTAGATCAAAGGCCGGATCGGGCCCGGAACTAGCGTGTGGCCTGGGAACAACCCAAGCGTGAACCCCAACGAACTGTCGCGGTTCGAGATCGTCGCCCGTCAGGACTTCTCGGACGTCACTTACCTGCTGGAAGTCCGCCATCCGATGATGGCCAGGGCCGCCAGGCCAGGCCAGTTCGTGATCGTCATGTCGCACGAGCACGGCGAGCGCATTCCGCTCACCATCGCCGACTTCGACCGCGACAGGGGAACCATCACCCTGGTCATCCAGGCGGTCGGCAAGACCACGCGGGAGATGCAGCAAACCTGCCAGCCCGGCGCGGCGCTGCACGCGATGGTCGGCCCGATGGGAATTCCGAGCCCGATCGGCAGTGCGAGGAAGGTCGTGTGCGTCGGCGGCGGGTTGGGCGTCGCGCCGATGTTTCCGCAGGCGCGGGGCTTCAAGGAGAACGGTGCCTACGTGATCGGGATCGTCGGCTTCAGGACCAAGAGCCTGGTGTTCTGGGAGGACAAGTTCCGCTCCTGCTGCGATGAATTCATCCTGTGCACCGATGACGGCTCCGCCGGCATCAAGGGGCTGGTCACCGAGGGAATCCGGCGCTCGATCGCAAAGCACGCCGATATCGACGAAGTCGTGGCCATCGGCCCGCCGGTGATGATGAAGGGGTGCGCCGAAGCTACGCGTGCGCACAAGATCAAGACCGTGGTCAGCCTCAACCCGATCATGGTGGACGGCACCGGTATGTGCGGCGGCTGCCGGGTCAGGATCGGCGGTCAGGTGAAGTTCGCCTGCGTCGACGGACCGGATTTCGACGGCCACCTGGTGGATTTCGACGACTTGATGTCGCGGCTGCGGCGCTACGCGCGCGAAGAACGCGCCGCAGCGCAGCGCTGGTCGGAAAACTGCCGCATGAAGGACCTGGCCGATGCGGTCGATCCCGCGCTCGAGCTGCTCGAACTGGCCGATCCCTTCGATGAGGTGAAGGGCGGATAGCGCGAAGATGGCCAAGAAGAAAACCATCCGCACCATTCCGCAGGAGCGCACGCCGATGCGCGAGCAGGATCCTCGCGCGCGGGCGAAAAATTTCACCGAGGTGGCCTGCGGCTACGGCGTCGAAGAGGCATTGCGCGAGGCGGAGCGCTGCCTGCTCTGCCCGGAGGAGCCCTGCGTCAAGGGCTGCCCGGTCGGCATCGACATTCCCGGATTCATCCGCAGGATCGGCGAGAAGGACTATCGCGGCGCCTACGATGTCATCGCCGAGACCAACCTCCTCGCGGCCGTCTGCGGCCGCGTCTGCCCCCAGGAGACCCAGTGCGAGGAAGTCTGCACCGTCGGCGAGTCGCTCGAGCCGGTGGCCATCGGGCGACTCGAGCGCTTCGTCGGCGACGCCGCGATCCATGACGGCTGGGTCAACGTTCCTCACATCGAGCCCACCGGCTTTGGCGTCGGGATCGTCGGCTCGGGACCCGCCGGAATGGCATGCGCGGCGGACATGGCCAAGGCGGGTTGCGAGGTCACGGTGTTCGAGGCGTTCCACCAGCCCGGCGGGGTGCTGAAGTACGGCATTCCGGATTTCCGGCTGCCGAACGCGGTGATCGACGCCGAGATCGAAAACCTGCGCAAGATCGGGGTCAAGTTCGCGTGCAACACCCTGGTCGGGCGCCTGTTCACCATCGAGCAGATGATCGACGAGATGGGGTTTCACGCCGTGTTCATCGGCACCGGCGCCGGGTACCCGTCGATGCTCGGCGTGCCGGGGGACTCCCTGAACGGGGTGCTCTCGGCCAACGAACTGCTCACGCGCTGCAACCTGATGCGCGCCCGGGACTTCCCCGACTTCGACACGCCGCTGCCGCTGGGCCGGCGCGTCGCGGTCATCGGCGCCGGCAACACCGCCATGGATGCGATGCGCGTCTGCCTGCGCCTGGGCGCTGAAAAGGTCACCTGCGTCTACCGGCGCACGCGCGCCGAATGCCCCGCGCGCGCGGAGGAGGTGCATCACGCCGAGGAGGAAGGCGTCGAGTTCCATTGGCTCACCGCGCCGGTGGCGATCCTCGATGACGGCAAGGGCGGCGTGCGCGGCATGCGCTGCATGCGCATGGAGCTCGGCGAGCCGGACGCTTCCGGGCGGCGCCGTCCGGTGCCGGTGAAAGGCAGCGAATTCGACTTCGAAGCCGACCAGGTGGTGTACGCGATCGGCACCAATGCCAACCCGATCATCGGCCAGACCTCGCGGCTCAAGCTGAACCAGCGCGGCTACATCGAGGCCGACGCGGACTTCGCCACCTCGATGGCCGGCGTCTACGCCGGCGGCGACATCGTCACCGGCGCCGCGACGGTGATCGAGGCAATGGGCGCGGGCCGCAAGGCGGCGCGCAGCATGAAGGCCTACCTCGGGATCCGCGACCCGGAGCGTGGCGACCCGGGCGGCACCCTGTTCGGCATCGATTTGCGCGAGCGCAATTTCGCCCGCATCCGCGTCGCCTAGAACAAACATGGAAACTGCACAAAAAACCACCACCACGCTCGCCGAACACATCGTCGAGGTGATCAGCGATTCGGGCGAAGGCGCACAGCGCTGCGGGCAGTCGCTCGGCACGATCGCCGCGCGCATGGGAAACGGCATCTGGACGGTCGAGATCATTCCGGCCGAGATCCGGCCGCCGGCGCGCAGCATCGCCGGCGCCAGCGGCATTCGCATCCGCATCGGCTCGGGACGGGTCACCAACGGCGGCGACGAGACCGATCTCGCCGTCGCCTTCAACGAGCAGGTGCTGCTCGGCCGCGTGCGGGCGGGCGAGCTCAAGCCGGGCTGCATCATCCTGCTCGAAAACATGTGGCGCAACCACTCCGACCCGACGATCGCGGCCGCCTATGTCCAGACGCACGACCGCCTGGTCGAGGCAGGTTACCGCGTGCTGGAGATCCCGATGGACAAGGAATGCCGCGCCATCGTCGCCGACCCGCGCCGCGGCAAGAACATGTTCGCGCTGGGCATGCTGTGCAATTTGTACAGCTTCGACCTGCAGCTGGCGCGCGACCAGATCGCGCTCGCTTTCGGCAAGAAGGACGCGCAAGTGGTGGCGCAGAACCTGAAGCTCCTGGAGGCGGGCCACGGCTGGGCCGAAGCCAATCTGGACTTCCAGTACCGCATCCCGGCGGTGCGTTCGACCGAGCCGCAGATCGTGGTCAACGGCAACACCGCGCTCGCGCTCGGCGTGCTCGCCTCGGGGATGGAAATCTGCGCCATGTACCCGATCACCCCGGCGACCTCGGCGTCGCACTACCTGAGCGATATTTTCGAGAAGGTCGGCGGCGTCGTGCACCAGGCCGAGGACGAGATCTCGGCGTGCGCCTTCGCCATCGGCGCGTCCTACGCCGGCAAGTGCGCGCTGACCATCACCTCCGGGCCCGGCTATTCGCTCAAGCAAGAGGCGATCGGGCTCGCCGTGATGGGCGAGATCCCGCTGGTGGTGGTGAACGTGCAGCGCGGCGGGCCGAGCACCGGGCTGCCGACGAAGTTCGAGCAGGGCGACCTGCTCGCCGCCGTCTTCGGCAGCCACGGCGACGCGCCCAAGGTGGTCATGGCGCCGAGCACCATCGAGGACTGCTTCTACTCGATCATCACCGCGCGCAAGATCGCCGAAACCTTCAACATGGTGGTGGTGGTGCTCTCGGACGCGAGCCTGGCGACGTCGCAACAGCCGTTTGCGCGTCCCGCATTCAGCGAGTCCTGGATCGCGCCGCCCGTGGATCAAAGCGCGATTCCCGAGGGCATGAAGCCCTACGACTGGAACGCCGCCACCGGACTGGCGCGGCGCTTCATCCCCGGGCAACCCAACGGCATGCACACGCTGACCGGGCTCGCGCACGACCGCTCGAGCCACGTCGCCTACGACCCCGAGAGCAACGAGGAGAGCATCCACTTCCGCAGCCTCAAGCTCGCGGCGCTGCAGCGCACGCTGAAGACGCCGCCGGTCTTCGGCGGCCCCGAAGGGGAGGTCCTCGCCATCGGCTGGGGCAGCACCCAGGGGGCGATCGAGGAAGCGGTCGCGTCCCTGCGCGAGGAAGGCCGCAAGGTGTCCTCGATGCACCTGCGTTTCCTGCAGCCGCTGCCGGGCGGCATCAAGGAGATCATGCAGCGCTTCCGCAAGGTGATCACCGTCGAGGGCAACTGGTGCGACCGCCCCGGGGACGCGATCATCGACGCAGCCAACCGGCGCTACTCGGCGCTCGCCATGCTGTTGCGCGCGCGCACGCTGATCGACGTCGACTGCTGGGGCGAAGTGAAAGGCCAGCCGATCAAGCCGGGCACCATCCGGCGCGTGCTCCTCGACAAGCTCAAGCCGCAATGAAGGAACCCCCGCGATGACGATGATCGCCACCGAATGCCTGCTGCAGTTGTGCGAGGAGCGCTACGAGCTCGAGGACTACCAGAGCGGCGTGCCGCGCTGGTGCACCGGGTGCGGCGACAACGCGATTCTTGCCGCGGTGCAACGGCTGTGCCGCGACGAGGGACTGCGGCCGGAGAAGACCGTCTTCGTGTCGGGAATCGGCTGCTCGAGCCGGTTTCCGCATTACATGAGGACTTACGGCTTCCATGGCATCCACGGTCGCGCGCTTCCCGTGGCCGAAGGCGTGCGCATGGCGCGGCCGGACCTGACCGTGTTCGTGAACACCGGCGACGGCGATTGCTGCAGCATCGGCGCGGCGCACTGGATCCACGCCATCCGCTACAACATGAACCTCACGGTGTTCCTGCACGACAACCAGATCTACGGCCTCACCAAGATGCAGGCCTCGCCGACTTCGCCGCGGGGCCTGAAGAGCAACACCACCCCGCGCGGCGCTGCCCTCGAGCCGCTGCAGCCGCTGAGCGTCACGCTCGGGGTGCAGAACGTGTCGTTTGTCGCGCAGGCGGTCGACTGGATCCCGGAATCGCTCTACGACATCGTCAAGGCCGCCTACCACCACAAGGGCCTTTCGTTCGTGCGCATCCTGCAGCGCTGCCCGGAGTGGCTGCCGAAGCTCTGGGACCCGTGGCTGCACGATCCGCAGCGCATCCTGATGCTGAACCACGAGCAGGGCATACAACTGAGCGCGGGCCTCGCCAAGGTGTACAAGAACCAGGCGCAGCACGACCCTTCGAACCTCGACCGCGCGCGCGAGATCGCCTCCAATACCGACCTGATCCCGGTGGGAATCCTGTACCGCAACCCGAGCGTGCCCTGCTATGAGGACCTGAAGGCGAGCGGTGCGCTGCGCACGACCGAGTACGTGAGGAAAGGCCTCGAGACGGAGTTCGACAAGTTCACCGTCTGGCCCCATTGAGCCACCGGCCATGCACGCGGAAATTCAGACCAACGTCGCTTTTCACCTGACTGCAAGGAGCCCCGTCGAGGCGCCGGGCGCGCTCGAGGGGCTCGGCCTGCGCCCGGCGCTGCTTGCCGCGTACCGCGATCTCACCCGGTTGCGCTACGACTTTCCGCTGGTGCTGCGCGCGAACGCATCGGACGACGGGGTGTTCGAGCCGCTTTCCGGGCTCATCGACCGCGCTCTCGAAGACGTTGCCCGCGCAGGAAACGACGCCGAACGGCTGAGGGCGTACGCCCTGCGGCTGGAACGGGAACTGCGCGCGATGGCCGCATCGGGCGCCAGCGCATCGCTCGCGGCGCTCATCAGCGATGCCGAACGCCGTCTAGCGGTGGCAGCGACCGACGCATTCGCCGGGAGCCTCGGCCGCCTGCGCGCGGCCCTCGAAAAAGCGGACGGCGAGGTGGTCGATTGCAGCGCGGCGATGCCTGCCCGCCTCCTCACGCACGCCTGGCGCGCGGTGCAGCGGAAAAAGGCCGGCGCGTTCCACAAGAACGTCGACCGGCTCATCGTGAAGCTCGCGGACATCCTGCGCGCGGATCTCGCGCGCTCGGAGTCGGGACGCAGCCCGGCCAGCCTCAAGGCCTCGGTCGGAACCCTCCACGACGAGGCATTCGACTTCGAAACGATGTCGCGCTTCCTGGCGGCGGTCTCGGTCAAGGGCACGCTCAGCGAAAGCCGCCGCCGCCGCATCGAGTCCACGCTTGCCACCCTCAAGGCGCAGCGCTTTTACGCGGCGCCGGGCGCCGAGGCGCTCGCATTCCAGTTCGACAGCTGCGCCAGCGCGCTGCGGGCGTTCCGCGAGCGGGTGCCGGACTTGATCCGGCTGGCCAAGGCGATCACGGTCGCCGAGCTCGAGATCGAGGGCGAGTTCAGTGCGCTGAGGCATGACGCGTTGTTCGACAAACTCGCCGCCAGCGGGCTCGACCTGCGGGATCTGGCGCTGTTTCCCGACTACCTGGTATGCGTGGGCGTCGACGACGTGCGCGCGCTCGAGCAGGACGCGCTGCTGGAGATCCTCGCCGGCGGCTTGCCGATGAAGATCCTGGTGCAAAGCGACGACATCCTGGAGGAACCGTTGCGGGGAACCGGCCACCTCGCCGTCGGCACGCGCAGCCGGCAGCTCGCCAGCATGGCGATCGGGATGAACGATGTCTACGTCCTGCAATCGAGCAGCTCGCACCTGGCCAGGTTGCGCGAGCGGATTCTCAAAGCGATGCGCTACTCCGGTCCGGCCCTGATCAGCGTTTTCTCGGGCGCCAACAGCCACTCGGGCGAGCTGCCGCCCTATCTGGTCGCGGCTGCGGCGATGGAGTCGCGCGCTTTTCCGGCGTTCACCTACGACCCTGCGGCGGGCCCGGATTGGGCGTCGCGCTTCGCGCTCGACGACAATCCGCAGGCCGAACGCGACTGGCCGCTGCACCGGCTCGCGTACGAAGACGCGGAGCACCAGCGAGTGGCGGCGGAGGTGGCGTTCACCCTGGTGGACTTCGTCGCCTGCGACCTGCGCTACGCCGGGGATTTCGCGAAAGTGCCGCGGGCGAACTGGAGCGGGGCGCTGGTCCCGGCAGCCGAGTGCGTCGACCGCGAGGCGAAAGGCGTGCCCGACAAGCTGCCCAGCCTGCTGATGGTCGATGGCGAGAACCTGCTGCACAAGGTGATCGTGGACGATCGGCTGGTGCGGGAAGCGCACCGCTGCCGCGAGATGTGGCACCACCTGCAGGAGCTCGGCGGCATCCATAATTCGCACGCCGAGAGGCTGCTTGCGCGCGAGCGCAAGAACTGGGACGCGGCACGTCAAAGCGAGGTGCGAGCGCCCGCTGCCGCGGTCGAGGTAGCGGCCGCTCCCGCGGCGGCGCCGGCAGCGGCCCCCGCCGCGCCCGCCGAGGCGGAGAAAGAGCGTCCCTCGGACGAGCCCTACATCGAGACGCCGCGCTGCTCGAGCTGCGACGAATGCACCCAGATCAACAACAAGATGTTCGCTTACGATGCGAATAAGCAGGCGCGCATCGTCGATCCGAGTGCCGGCACCTACCGCCAGCTCGTCGAAGCAGCCGAAAGCTGCCAGGTCGCCATCATCCATCCCGGCAAGCCGAAGAATCCGAACGAAGCGGGGCTGGAGGAGCTGCTCAAGCGCGCCGAGGCTTTCCTTTAGGCGAGCTTCATCAGGCGGCGCGCGTTGCCTTCGTAGATCGCGTGGCGTTCCGCCGGCGAGAGGTCCAGCCGGTCGATGATCTCGAGCGTGATGCGGATGTACATGCTCCCCTTCTCGGGATCGAACGGCGCGTCCGACGCGAACAGCACGCGCTCGGGCCCGAAGAACTTCAGCCCGCACTTGGTCGCTTCCCAGGCGCCGAACAGCGCGGTGTCGGCGTAGAACATGCGGAAGTAGTCGAGCGGGCGTTTGTTCAGCTTGCGCAGCAGCTTTGCGTAGTCGACGTCGGAAGTGCGCTTGCCGAGCTGATCCCAGCCCGGGCCGACGCGGCCCTCGAAGTAGGGAATCATGCCGCCCATGTGGTGCGTGATGATCTTCAGCTCGGGATACTTGTCGAACAGCCCGCTGAACACGATGTGCGCCATCGCCACGCTGGTTTCGTAGGGCCAGCCCAGCGTCCACCAGATCTCGTAATGGCTGCGCTTCTCGGCCGCATAGTCGGGCGTGTCGGCGCCGCGCGCCGGGTGCAGCCAGATCGGCCGGTCGAGCTGCGCCATCAGGTCGAACAGCGGCATCGTCTCCGGCGCAGTGAGCGGCTTGCCCAGCACGTTGGTGAAGACCTGCACGCCGACCGCGCCCAGGTCGCGCACCGCGCGCCTCGCCTCCTTGAGCAGGCCCGCCGGGTCGTTCATCGGCAGCGACGCGACGAACGCCGGGAAGCGGCGCGGGTGCTTGCGCACCAGCTCCGCCATGCCGTCGTTCGCGAGCTTCGCCAGGTCCGTGGACAGCGGCGGCGGCCCGAACACCTCGATCGGCGGCGAAGGCAGGCAGATCACCTGCGCGTAGTCCTCCCCGAACAGGTCCATGATGCGGAAACGCTCGTCCAGATCCACGATGCAGGGAATCTCCCGCACGCGCTGATGCATATCCTTGCCGTTCGGCGCGACCTTGAGCATCCGGTCGTAGAACGCCCTCGGAAAGATGTGATTGAAGATGTCGAGCTTCAAGGCCGGCCTCCTCCGCGGATCTTGCTCCGCGATGGTTAGAGCGCAACTTTACTTGATGTCTTCCAGCTTGACACCTCGGCCCGCGCGGATGCTTGCGCGAGCCTGCTCGACGCCCCGCAGAAACCGTGGGTCGTTTTCAAGTCGATAGTCGAACCAGTCATCCTCCGACTTGAACCCAATGAGTACGCCGGCGGGTTTGCCGTGGCGTGTGATCACTACGTCCTGTGTCTCAGCCTCTCGCAGAAAGCGAGACAAGTCGTCCTTGACCTCAGACAGAGGGTGAGGTTGGGCCGCACGACTAACGCATGCCTAGCGGCACTTCAGATTTGCAGACCAATCCTGGATTGGTTTCGAGCAATCCTGCTCATTGACGCGGCGCGAGCTGTCGAGCTCGGGCGCCGGTCGTGTTGTACCGTGAATCGCCACGGCCGCGAGCGCGAACAACGCAAACGCGGCAGCGCCGCTACCCGCCGCGCTGACCTGCGCGCCGACGGAGGAAGTGCCGCCCGCCGCGTTGCCCGACGAATTCACGACCAAGCTGCTGTGAGAGCAGCCCGCGAGCAGCAAAGAAAGAACCAGGACAAGAAGACGATTCATCCGGTCGCGCGCTCCAGCCGATCCCTCACTCCGGCCCATTCCGGAGCCTCGGGCGGCGCTTCGATGAGGATCATCTCACGCCGCGCGCCGTCCAATTCTCGCAGCGCCGCATACAGCTTCTGCGCATACGCCTTTGGCTCCCTCGGCATGCGCAGCCAGTAATCCACCCGCTCATCCGGACGCGAAAAAGCGAGCACCGCGATCTTTGCCCCCAGCCGCGCGATCTCGAGGTCGAGTTCGTGCGGCGGCACAAGGCGCGCCTGCGTACGCGGCGCGTAATGGCGCTCCAGGCCGCCGGAGTGGCGCGGAGAATCGGATTGCTTCGCGAGAACGCGCGAACCGAGCACGGCCTCGAGCTCCGCCGCGGAAATTCTTCCCGGCCGCAGAAGCACAGGCTCCCCACCAGAAAGATCCACGATGGTGGACTCGATGCCGACCTCGCTCGGCCCGCCGTCGAGCACCAGCTCCGCATCCGCACCCAGATCCTCGCGCACGTGCGCCGCGGTGGTCGGCGAGACCTGCCCGAAGCGGTTCGCCGACGGCGCGGCGATGCCGCCTCCAAACGCGCGCAGCAGCTCCTGCGCCACTGGATGCGCCGGCACGCGCAAACCCACCGTGTCCTGCCCTCCGGTGACGAAGTCCCCCGCCTTCGCGGACTTCTTGAGAATCAAAGTGAGAGGCCCCGGCCAGAACTTCGCCGCGAGCTTGCGCGCGCCTTGCGGCACTTCGCGCGCCCAGGAGAAAGCAATCTCAGCATCGGCGAAGTGCACGATCACAGGGTGATCCGCCGGGCGCCGCTTCGCCGCGTAAAGGCGCGCCATCGCCGCGGCGCTCGCCGCATCCGCGCCGAGCCCATAAACAGTCTCCGTAGGAAACGCGACCAGCCCGCCGCGCTTCAGGATCTCGGCGGCGCGCCGGACTTCAGGCTTCACAGCTTGAGCGGCGCGGCTTTCAGGACCGCTTCGGTCTGCTTTTCACGGAACTTCAGGAGCTTCTTCGCCAACGATTTATCAGTAAGCGCGAGGATCGCCACCGCGAACAGCGCCGCATTCGCCGCGCCCGCCTCGCCGATCGCAAACGTCGCCACCGGCACGCCCTTGGGCATCTGCACGGTGGAAAGCAGCGAATCGAGTCCCTTTAAGTGCTGCGAAGGCATCGGCACGCCGAGCACCGGCAAAGTGGTGTGCGCCGCCACCACCCCGGCCAGATGCGCCGCGCCGCCCGCGGCGGCGATGATGGCCTTCACCCCGCGCTTGGACGCGCCCTCCGCCCACTTCGTCACCTGGCGCGGCGAGCGGTGCGCCGACATCGCCTTCGCCTCGAAAGGCACGCCGAAGTCCCTCAGCATCTTCGCCGCCGCCTTCATCGTCACCCAGTCGGAAGTCGACCCAATCACGATGCCGATCATGCGAGCTTTCTCCCGGTGAGGCGCTCGAGCGCCTCGCGATACTTCTGCGAAGTCCTGGCGATCACCTCGGGCGGGAGCTTCGGCGCCGGTGGCGTCTTGTCCCAGTCGAGCGTCTCGAGGTAGTCGCGCACGTACTGCTTGTCGAACGAGGGCGGGCTGATGCCCACGCGATAAGAGTCCGCCGGCCAGAAGCGCGAGGAATCTGCAGTCAGCACCTCGTCGATGAGGACCAGGTTACCCTTGTCGTCGACGCCGAACTCGAACTTGGTGTCGGCGATGAGGATGCCCCGCGTGGCGGCGTGGTCGGAGGCTTCCTTGTAGAGCCGGATCGACACGTCGCGCACCTTCGCCGCCAATTCCTTGCCGATCAGCTTCTCCGCTTGCTCGAACGAGATGTTCTCGTCGTGGCCTTCGGCCGCCTT
>JBGQFF010000041.1:0-21474 GCA_041496745.1 Gammaproteobacteria bacterium | reverse complement strand
TTGCGCCCTACGAGTACCCGAAGGAGATCGAGTTCATCGACGCGCTTCCCATGACCACCACGGGCAAAGTGCAGCGCAAGGAGCTGCGCAAGCGGGAAGCAGCGCGCGGCTGATGCGCCTCCTGCTGCTCGGCGGCGGGCACGCGCACGCCGTCGTGCTGCGCGATTTTTGCGGCGCCGACGTGACCCTGGTCACCCCGTTCCCGCACCACATCTATTCGGGCATGGTGCCGGGATTCATCGCCGGGCATTACCGGCTCGACGAGATCCGCATCGACCTGGCGAGTCTGGCCGCGCGCGCCGGGGTAAAGCTGGTGATCGGCCGGGTTGCCGCGCTCGATGCCGCGAAGCGCGTGGCGCGGCTTGAGGACGGCAGGGAACTGCAGTACGACATCGCCTCGCTCAACCTTGGTTCCAGCCCGGCGGCCGCCCCCGGCAGCGCGGAGCACGCGCTGGCGGCAAAGCCCTTCGAGAATTTCATGGAGCGCTGGCTGGAGGTCAAGGACAGGGTGAGGAAGGTTGGCGTGGTGGGTGCGGGCGCCGCGGGCGTGGAAATCGCCATGGCAGCGGCGTACCGCGCCGCGGCGGACGTCACTTTGTATTCGGACCGGCCTGCGGTGGCGCCACGCGTCGCGCGCGCGTTGCAGCGCAACGGCGTCACGCTGCGTTCCAACACTCCGGTGACGGCCGTGGAACCGGGGCCTGCGGTGCTTGCCGGCAATGCCCGCGAAGCCTTCGATCTCGTGATCTGGACTGCCGGCGCCGCGCCGCTGCCGTGGCTGTGCCAAAGTGGTCTTGCCACCGACGCGCAGGGCTTCGTGCTGGTCGACGACAAGCTGCGCAGCGTTTCGCACCCGGAAGTGTTCGCCGCGGGGGACTGCGCGACGCTGCGCGATGCGCCGCACCCAAAGTCAGGCGTGTACGCGGTACGGCATGGGGAGGTGCTCGCGCAGAACCTGCGTGGCGGCGAGTTGCGAAGCTACACGCCGCAACGCCGCGCGCTTGCCCTGATCAGCTGCGGCGCGCGCTACGCCATCGCCGAGTGGAACGGCTGGAGCGCGGAAGGCGCCTGGGCCTGGCGCTGGAAGGACCGCATCGACCGGCGCTGGATCGCCGGCTTCAGGACCTAGGCCGGCCCGGAAACATGACTTATCATGCAACCTCATTGGAGGAGGAGACCATGATGAAAAAGCTCGTCGCAGGACTTGCCTTTGCGCTGCTGGCCATTCCGCTCGCCGTATCCGCCGCTTATCCCGACCGTCCGATCAAGCTGATCGTGCCCTGGCCGGCGGGCGGGGACACCGACAACATCTTCCGCCCGTTCACGCCGCTGATGCAGAAGCACATTGGCGAGACGGTGGTGATCGCCAACGTCGGCGGCGCCTCGGGCACCAAGGGCGCGAAGGAGGCGAAGGACTCGCCGCCGGACGGTTACACCATCTACGGCGTGCACGACTACATCCATTCGACCTACTACACCGGGGTCGCGGACGTGAACTACACCGACTTCGAGCCGGTGTGCCTGGTGTCCTCCACCCCCTCGGTGCTTACGGCCAGCCCGAAGACACCGTGGAACGACTGGAAGGGGCTGCTCGCCGACGCCAAGGCGCGCCCGGGGCAGATCTCGGTCGGCGCGACGCTCGGCTCGACCAGCCATTTCTTCCCGGCGCTGATCGAGAAGGCGGCCGGCATCAAGTTCAAGTACGTGTCCTATGAGGGCCTCGCGCCGCGCATGAACGCGATCCTCGGCGGGCATATCGACCTCACCGACTCGAACCTCACGCAGAAGGGCAAGGTGGAGGCCGGGCAGCTCAAGTTCATCGCCATCGGCACCGACAGGCGCAGCGCGGAGATGCCCAACGTGCCGACGCTGAAGGAGCTGGGCGTGAACGTGAGCTACACGGTCAGCCGCGGCATCCTCGCGCCCAAGGGTACGCCGGAGGCGGTGCTGGCGAAGCTGGAATCGGCCTGTGCGGCGACGGTGAAGGAGCCCGCCTTCGAGGACTCGATGAAGAAGCAGGCTACCGAGGTGCGCTACCTCGATCGCAAGAGCTACGCGGTCTGGCTGAAGCAGAACGACGAGTTGAATAAGGGCCTGGCCAGGGACCTCGGGCTGCTGAAGCGTTGAAACTCGGCAGGGACGGCTGGTCGGGGCTCGCGATCCTCATCGCGAGCCTCGTTCTTTTCTGGCTCACGCTTGGGCTGAAGGACAGCCCGCTGGTGCCGGTCGGGCCAGGTTTTTACCCGCGCATCGTCCTCGGCATCACCGCCGCGCTTTCCGCCTGGCTGCTGGTGAGCGACTTGCTTTCGCGCCAGCGCCCGAGCCCGCCGCCGGCGGTCAACTACGGTATGGTCGCCGCCATGTTCGCCGTGTTCGGGCTCTATGTCGGCGCGCTGCCCTTCCTCGGGTTTCGCGTCGCCACTTTCATCTACGTCGCGGCGGCCAATGCGCTGCTCGCGCCGCCGCGCGGCGCGCGCGGCTGGGCCAGGACTGCGCTCGTCGCACTGTTGACCGCAGCCGCCACCTATTTCATCTTCGAACGCTACCTCACGGTGCTGCTGCCGCGCGGCAGCTGGACCGGCTTCTAGGCCATGATCGAATTGCTCGGCGCGGGACTCGCCAACCTGATGCATGTGAAGTACCTGTTGCCGCTCGCGCTCGGCACCCTGGCGGGGATCGTGGGCGGCGCGCTGCCGGGCGTGACCATCACCATGACCATCATCGTGGTGCTGCCGTTCACTTTCGCACTCGATCCGCTGCAGGGACTGTCCGCCATGACTGGCGTCTACGTCGGCGGCTCCGCCGGCGGCCTGGTGACCGCGGTGCTGCTCGGCATACCGGGCACGCCCTCGGCGATCGCCACCGTCTTCGACGGCCATCCGATGGCGAAGAAGGGCGAGCCGGGGCGCGCGATTTGGCTCGGCATCTGGGCCTCGTTTTTCGGCGGCCTGCTCGGCGGCGTGTTCCTCATCGCCGCAACGGGACCGCTGGCGCGCATCGCGCTGCAGTTCGGGCCGTGGGAATTCTTCTCGCTGTTCATCCTGGCGCTGTCGATGGTGGCGGGCCTGGTGGAAGCTTCCCTGGTGAAGGGCCTGATCTCGGGCGCGCTGGGCTGCATCGTCACCATCCTCGGCAGCGACCCGGTGATGGGGCAGGAGCGGCTCTCGCTGGGCATCCCGTTCCTGCGCGGCGGCATCGATTTCCTGCCGGTGCTGATCGGCGTGTTCGCCTTCGCGCAGATCATGACGGAACTCGAGCGCGGCGTCGGCGTGCAACCCGCCGCCGCGATTGAGCGCGCGGCGGAAATCAGCGTGAAGCACGCCAGAGTGATCTGGGAGATCGTGTCGCGGCCTTTCCAGCTGCTGTGGTTCGCATTCATCGGCGTGTTGATCGGCGTCCTGCCGGCAATTGGCGGCAGCGCGGCAAGCATGATGGCCTACGACCAGGCGAAGAAGATCTCCCGCCACCCGGAGCGTTTCGGCACCGGCACCCCGGAAGGGATCATCGCCTCGGAGTCCTCGAACAACGCCAACGTGGGCGGCTCGCTGGTCACCATCATGGCGTTCGGCATCCCGGGGGACGCGGTCACCGCGGTGATGTTGGGCGCGCTCACCATCCACGGCATCCAGTCGGGCCCGCTGTTCATCTTGCAGAACCCGCAGCTCGCCTACGGCATATTCGCCGCCTACCTCGTCGCGCACCCGCTGATGGTGGCGATCATGTGGGCCGGATCCCGCTGGATGCTGCGCGTGACGACGGTGCCCAAGGCGGTGCTGTTCCCGGTGGTGCTGGTGCTGTGCGTGATCGGCGCCTATGCCCTGAACAACACCATGTCGAACGTGTACGTGCTGCTCACTTTCGGCCTGTTCGGCTACGCCATGGTCAAGTTCGGCTTTCCGCTGGCCCCCTTCATCCTCGGCGTGATCCTGGGCGACCAGATCGAGATCAACCTGGTGCGCGCGATCATGACCGACGCGGATCCCTGGCTGTTCCTGACGCGGCCGATTTCGGGTGCACTCCTGGGCACGTCGCTCGCTTCGGTGCTATTCGCGCTGTGGCAGCACCGGCGCCAGCGCAAACGCCTCGCCGACGCCGGCGAGGACGCCGACTTCTAGCGGCTATACTTGGCGCCCCAGACACGAATCGAACGTGCGACCTGCCCCTTAGGAGGGGGCTGCTCTATCCACTGAGCTACCGGGGCGCGCGGCACGATTTTACTAGCTTGAGACTGCTCCTACTTCCGCTTCTCTTCAGCGTGGCCGGCGCCGCGTCGGCGCAGGCCTGGGCCTGGGACGACGGCACGGTGCCTTTCGTCGTCACGCCGAACGAAATCGTCGAGCGCATGCTGCGCATGGCCGACGTGAAACCTGGCGACTACCTCATCGACCTGGGCTCGGGCGACGGGCGCATCGTCATCGAGGCGGCCAAGCGCGGCGCGCGCGGCCTCGGGGTGGACATCGACCCAAGCCTGGTGCGCCTGGCGACCGAGAACGCGCAGGCGACGGGCGTCGCCGGCCTGGCGCGCTTCGAGACGCGCGACATCTTCGACACCGACCTCGCGGGCGCGAGCGTGGTGGCCTTCTACCTGCTGCCGGAGTTCAACGCCAAGCTGCTGCCGCGCCTGCTGCAGCTCAAGCCCGGCACGCGCATCGTGTCGCACGACGGCGGCATCGGCGACTGGCCGCCCGACGAGCGCCTGGAAATGCGCGCCCCGGAGAAGGCGGTCGGCGTCGGCGGCGTGTCGCGCGTGGAGCTGTGGATCGTGCCGGCGGACGCGAAGGGCGCCTGGGTGAGCGAAGTGCCGCAGCACGGCGGGCGCTGGCGCTTCGACATCGGCCAGCGCTTCCAGGAACTCGACATCGAGGTCGGCGCGCAGGGCAGGGACCTGCTGGTGCGCAACAGCCGGCTGCGCGGCACCGAGATCAAGATGGCAGTCACCGGCATCGTCGGCACGCACGCCTGGAACCACCTGTTCGAGGGCCGCATCGACGGCAACCGCATCGAGGGGCAGCTCAGCATTTCGGACGGCAACCAGCGAAGGACCTATCCGTGGACCGCGACAAGACTTCCGTAGGCGCAGCGCCGAGGCGACTGATGACGGTCTCCGACGGCGTGCTGCTGGTCGTCGGCATGGTAGTCGGGGCGGGCATCTTCAAGGCGCCCTCGATCGTGGCAGGCAACGTTTCCAGTGGCCTCGAGTTCGCGCTGGTGTGGATCGCGGGCGGCATTGCCTCGCTTTGCGGCGCGCTGGTGTACACAGAGCTCTCCGGTCGCTTCCCGGAAACCGGCGGTGAGTATCGTTTCCTGCAGCGCGCCTACGGCAGCGGCGCTTCCTTCGTGTTTGCGTGGTCGCGCATGACTGTGGTGCAGACTGGCGCAATCGCGGCGGTGGCGTTCGTGTTCGGTGACTACGCGCAGCAGATCCTGCCGCTTGGCGCCCGGGGTGCGGCGATCTACGCCGCCCTAGGTGTCGCAGCACTGACCGCGCTGAACCTCGCCGGCACACCGCAAGGCAAAGGTGTGCAGAAAGTACTCAGCGCGGCCCTTTTTGTCGCGCTCGCCGCGATCGCCGTGGCGGGGTTGCTGGCGCCCGCGGCGCCGGCGGCCGCCGCAGCGGCCAAGCCCGGCGGTGGTGACCTCGGCCTGGCGATGATTTTCGTGCTACTTACCTACGGCGGATGGAATGAGGCGGCCTATATCGCAGGCGAGGTGCACGAACCGCGCCGCAACATGCTGCGCATCCTGGTAGGCGGCACCCTGGCCATCACCGCGCTGTATCTGGTGGTCAACCTGGGCTACTACAGTGCGCTGGGCTTATCGGGCATGCGCGATTCGAAGGCGGTGGCCGTTGACGTCATTCGCCTCGCCGCTGGCAGTGGCGGCGCGACGCTGATCGCGCTGGTGGTGTGTGTTTCCGCCCTCACGACTATGAACGCAGCAATCATTACCGGCGCGCGATCCAACTACGCGTTCGGCCGCGACTTTCGCGTGCTGGGTTTCCTCGGCACTTGGCGGGAGGCCGGCAGCACGCCCGCCAACGCACTCCTGCTGCAAGGCGCGCTCACGCTTGTGCTCGTGTTGGCCGGGTCGTTTACGCTGGACGGCTTCTCGTCGATGGTTGCCTACACTACGCCCGTGTTCTGGACCTTTTTCCTCCTCTGCGGGTTCGCGCTGTTCGTGTTCCGTGCGCGCGAAGGGCGGCCGGAGACGTTCCGCGTGCCGCTGTTCCCTCTGGTACCGCTGGTTTTTTGCGGTACCTGCGTCTACATGCTGTACTCGAGCATCAACTACGTGCGCTTCGCCGTCAGCTTCGGCAATGCAGTGCTCGCCGGGA
The DNA here is from genome assembly GCA_041496745.1 of Gammaproteobacteria bacterium. Lineage (GTDB taxonomy): Bacteria > Pseudomonadota > Gammaproteobacteria > Burkholderiales > SG8-39 > JAABQT01. Next base: position 15,140 of record JBGQFF010000041.1, on the reverse strand, counting down.
TCGTGGTCATGGCGCTGGGCATTCCACTGTACTTCCTCGCCCGGCGCCAGTGACACTTACAGAATTGCGCTACATCGTGGCGGTGGCGCGCGAGCGCCATTTCGGCCGCGCCGCGCGGACCTGCTTCGTGTCGCAGCCGACGCTGTCGGTGGCGATCAAGAAGCTGGAGGGGGAGCTCGGCGTGACGCTGTTCGAGCGCGGGCCGGGGGAGGTGAGCGTGACGCCGATCGGCCAGCGGGTGGTGGAACAGGCGCAGCGCGTGCTCGAGGAGGCCTCGCGCGTCAAGGAACTCGCCGCCGCCGGCCATGACCCGCTCGCCGGCACGCTGCGGCTGGGCTCGATCTACACCATCGGGCCCTACCTGCTGCCCAAGCTGATCCCGGTGCTGCGCCGCACCGCGCCCTCCATGCAGTTGCTGATCCAGGAGAACTTCACGCACCGGCTCGCCGAGATGCTGAAACAGGGCGAGGTGGACGCGATCCTGGTGGCGCTGCCGTTCTCCGAGCCCGGCGTGACGACGCGCCCCGTGTACGACGAGCCCTTCCTGGTCGCCGTGCCGAAGGGCCACCCGCTGGAGAAGAAGAAGCACATCTCTTCCGACGAACTGGCCAAGGAGAGCCTGCTGCTTCTTGGCTCCGGGCATTGCTTCCGCGACCAGGTGCTCGACCTATGCTCCAACGTGCAGCGCGCCAATCGCGGCGCGCTGGCGCGCACGCTGGAAGGCGGTTCGCTCGAGACCATCCGCCAGATGGTGGCGAGCGGGGTCGGCGTCACGGTGCTGCCTTCGACTGCGGTGCGGCCGGGCGACGGCGGCGGCGACTTGATCCGCATCCGCCCGTTCTCCAGGCCGGTGCCCGACCGGCGCGTGGTGCTCGCCTGGAGGAAGAGTTTCCCGCGGCCGCAGGCCATCGAGGCGCTGCGCCAGGCGATCCTCGCCAGCGACCTGCCGCAGGTCACGAAGATTCATTAAGCGGGGTCCTTGCGTGCGGGTGCCCCTCGGGTGCATCATCACAGCATGAAACGCACATTTCAATTGGTTGCCGCTGTTGGGCTGGCGCTGTCCATCGCGCCGGCATCCGCGCAGGATGTCCGCGTCACCATTTCCGGCGAAGTGGCGCCCGGCGTGTATGGCCGCGTCGACATCGGCGGCCGCCCGCCGCCGCCTGTGTTCTATCCGCAACCGGTGGTCATCGTGAGGCCGGCGAAGCCCGGGCCGCCGTTGACGCCGATCTACATGCACGTGCCGCCCGGCCATGCCAAGAACTGGTCCAAGCACTGCAAGAAGTACAACGCCTGCGGCCACCCGGTGTATTTCGTGAAATCGGCGGAGTACGAGCCGGGCTACAAGCATCCCGGCAAGGGACCCGGCAAAGGCAAGGGCAAGAACGACTGAGTTTCGCGTGGCCCGCTAGACTTGGCGGGATGTCGGGCCACGAGATTGCAGCGCCCTCCGCCTGGGTCACGCGCTGGGCGCTATTGATTCCGTCGGGAGCAGTGCTGGACGTGGCGAGCGGCAGCGGCCGTCATGCCCGTTTCCTCGCGCAACTCGGCTACTCGGTCACGGCCGTGGATCGCGAGCCGCAATCCATCCCCGGCGTGCGGTTCATCCAGGCCGACCTCGAAGACGGCAGCCCCTGGCCGTTCCCCGGCGAGCGCTTCCAGGGCATCGTGGTCACCAACTACCTGCACCGCCCGCTGTTCCCGGTCCTCGCGGACTCGCTCGCCCCGGGCGGCGTTCTGATCTACGACACCTTCATGCTCGGGAACGAACGCTTCGGCAAGCCATCCAACCCGGCGCACCTGCTTTGCCCGGGGGAACTGTGGGACGCATTCGCCAGTCTGCACGTTATTGCATTCGAGCAGGGAAGCGTGGTGCGGCCGAAACCGGCGCTGATGCAACGGCTTTGCGCGGGTCGGACGTGAAACGGATAAAATCGCGGGCACTTTGCCGCAAGGAGCGCCGCACATGATCACGGGAAGCATGGTCGCCATCGTCACGCCGATGTTCGAGGACGGCCGCCTCGACATGGCGCGCTTCCGCGAGCTCATCGACTGGCACGTCGCCGAAGGCACCTGCGGCATCGTGGTGGTCGGCACCACGGGTGAGTCGCCGACGGTGGATTTCGACGAGCACAAGGAGCTGATCCGCGTCGCCGTGGACCATGCGAAAGGGCGCATCCCCGTCGTCGCGGGTACCGGCGGCAACTCCACCGCCGAGGCGGTCGAGCTGACGGCATCCGCCAAGAAAGCCGGCGCCACCGCCTGCCTGTCGGTGGTGCCCTATTACAACAAGCCGACGCAGGAAGGCCTGTACCGGCATTTCCGCAAGGTGGCCGAGACGGTGGACCTGCCGATGATCGTCTACAACGTGCCGGGCCGCACGGTCGCCGACCTGCAGAACGACACGGTGATGCGCCTCGCGCAGGTGCCGGGCGTCATCGGCATCAAGGACGCCACCGCCAACATCGAGCGCGGCACCGACCTGGTGAAGCGCGCGCCGCGCGGCTTCGCCATCTACAGCGGCGAGGACGCGACCGGGCTGGCGCTGATCCTGCTCGGCGGCCACGGCGTGATCTCGGTCACCGCCAACGTCGCGCCGCGCCTGATGCACGAGATGTGCGCTGCCGCCCTGGTCGGCGACGTGAAGAAGGCGCGCGAGCTCAACTTGAGGCTCCTCGGCCTGCACCAGAAGCTGTTCGTCGAGGCCAATCCGATCCCGGTGAAATGGGCGCTCGGCCAGATGGGCCGCATGGAGCCCGGGCTGCGCCTGCCGCTGACGCCGCTGTCGGAGAAATTCCACGACGCGGTGCGCGAGGCGCTGGCCGAGGCCGGCATCAACATCCCCGGACTGCGCGTGGTGGAGAAGCGCGCATGAACCTGCTGCGCGCGGCCGCGCTCGCAGCGCTGGCGCTGCTCGGCGCCTGCAGCTCCGTGGGGGAGTTCTTCGAAGGCAACAAGGTCGAGTACAAGAGCGCCGGCAAGCTGCCGCCGCTCGACGTCCCGCCCGACCTGACCGCGCCCTCGCGCGACAACCGCTACGCGGTGCCGGAGGGCGGGAGGTCCGCGACGACCCTGTCGGGCTACCAGGCCGAACGCGCGCAGGCGCGTCCCGGCAGCGGCACGGTGCTGCCGGCCGCCGAGGGCGTGCGCGTGGAGCGCGACGGCAACCAGCGCTGGCTGGTGGTGAACGAGCCGCCGGAGAAGCTCTGGCCGCTGGTGAAGGAGTTCTGGCAGGAAAGCGGCTTCCTGCTGCGCCAGGAGATGCCCGAGGCCGGCATCATGGAAACCGAGTGGGCCGAGAACCGCGCGCAGATTCCGGAGGGCTGGCTGCGCCGCACGCTGGGCGGCCTGCTCGATCAGGTGTACTCCACGCCCGAGCGCGACAAGTACCGTACGCGGCTGGAGCGCACGCCGACCGGCGGCACCGAGGTCTACATCAGCCACCGCGGCATGATGGAGCTGTATGTGAGCGAGGAGCGGACGCAGACCATGTGGCAGCCGCGCCCGGCGGATCCCGAGCTGGAAGCGGAGTTTCTGCGCCGCCTGATGGTGCGCCTGGGCACGCCGGAAGAGAGGGCGAAGGCGATGCTGGCGACGGCCGCGCCGTCGCAGCGCGCGGCGCTGAAAAAAGGGCTCGACGGCCAGGAACTGCTCGAGGTGTTCGAACCCTTCGACCGCGCCTGGCGCCGGGTGGGCCTCGCGCTGGATCGCGTCGGCTTCACGGTGGAGGACCGCGACCGCCAGAAGGGCGTGTTCTTCGTGCGCTACGCGGACCCGGAAGCCGAGATGGGGCGCAAGAACCGCGACAAGAGCCTGTTCTCCTGGCTGGCGTTCTGGCGCAGCGACGAGCCGAAGGTGAAGGCCGCGCAGTACCGCGTGGCGGTCAGCGCGGAGACCGACAACAGCCGCGTCCAGGTCCTGGACAAGAACGGCGCGGCGGAGTCCTCGCCCACCTCGCACCGCATCCTCACGCTGCTCCACGAGCAACTGAAGTAGTGCGCTTCGCTTCACTGGGCAGCGGCAGCAAGGGAAACTGCCTGGTGGCGGAAGCCGCGGGCAGCCGCGCGCTGCTCGATTGCGGCCTGTCGCCGCGCGAGACCGCGCGGCGCCTGGCGCGCCTGGGGCTCGAGCCCGCCGGCATCCACGCCATCCTCGTCACGCACGAGCACGACGACCACGCCGGCCATGCCTATGCTTTCGCGGCGCTGCACGGCATCCCGGTGCACCTCACGCACGGCACGCGCCGCGCGCAGGAGGAGGCGGGCAGGTCCGCCGAGGGCGTCGAGCTGCGCGTGATCGAGGGGCGCGAGCCGTTCGCGGTGGGCGCGATCCGCGTCGAACCCTTCACCGTGCCGCACGACGCGCGCGAGCCGGTGCAGTTCGTCCTCGGCGACGGCGCGCGGCGCCTGGGCGTGCTGACCGACCTGGGCGCTTCCACCGCGCACGTGGAACTGACGCTATCCGGTTGCGATGCGCTGGTGCTGGAAACCAACCACGACCTCGACCTGCTGTGGGCGGGCGAGTACCCGAAGTGGCTGAAGGAGCGCATCGCAGGGCCCTTCGGCCACCTCGACAACGGCTCTTCGGAGCGGTTGCTGGCGGCGCTCGACCGCTCGCGGCTGCAGCACGTCATCGCCGCGCACCTGTCGCAGCACAACAACACTATGACACTCGCGCGAGCCGCACTGGCGCGCGCTCTGGGCTGCACCGAGGACTGGGTCGGCGTCGCCACCCAGGATGAAGGCTTCGCCTGGCGCGAGCTCGCGTAGGGTGGGCCATGGGCCCACCTTACGGTGGGCCCATGGCCCACCCTACAGGCCCAGCGTGGTGCCGGCCACGCCCGGAAACGAAGCCGACCAGATCTCCATGAAGCGGGCGCGCATCGCCAGCGCCTCGGTCTCGTCGTGCAGGCCGAACGCGCCGCGGAACAACTGCGCCACCGGCCGGCGCAGGTAGTGGCGCTGGTCGAGCACCAGGAAACTGTCCTGGATGCTGCGGATTTCCTCGTGCGTGCAGTTGATCTGGATGGTGTGCGCGAAGCGCGCCAGCAGCGCCATCATGCGCGGGCAGTACTTGGTCACGTGGTCCGGGTCGTGCACCGCGATGTAGATGCGGCGCGTGCGGCTGGCGGCGAGGAACAGCCTGAACTGCTCGACGCGCTGCGCCGTGTTCAGGCGCAGCGCCGACAGGTCCGGATCGAAGATGCGCAGTTCGCGGCCCGGCGCGGCGAGCAGGCGGTCGAGGGCGCCCTGGAATCCGGCCTCGGTCTCGAACTGCGCGTATTCGGTCTGCGGCGTGTCCTCGCTCACGGCGCTCGCTCCAGGTGCAGGCTACCCGACAGGTACCAGTGGTAGATTAAATCGGCGAGCGCCGGGCCTGCAAGCGCGCGGCGACGGTCGGCCAGCGAGCGCAGCGCTCGTGCCGCCTTGAACTCCTCGCCGTTGCAGAACAGGCGCGCGCCGCGGAACAGCATCTGCGTTTTCGGGTCGAGCACCACGGCCGAGCGGCGCAGGCGGCGCCGGAACGCGGCGCGGCCCAAAGGCCGCGCCGGCGGCGCGAACACGACGTGCGGCTTGGGCATGGTGAGGTAGCGGCCCAGGAAACTCTCGATGTCGCCGCGCCCCCAGCGGATGCGCCGCAGCGTGTGCGCCGCATGATCCGCCAGGGCGCGCGGGATCCGGCCGCTGCGCCGCACCGGCCGCAGGCCCGGGTCGCGGTAGTTCGCGCGCGGCAGGCCGCGCTCGTGGAGGAAATCGAGGAAGGCGGCGGCCAGTTCCTCGCCCTGCGGCGCGCGCAGGCCGACCGAGCAGGTGACGCATTCCTCCAGCGCCACGCCGTCGTGTCCCCAGCCCGGCGGCAGGTAGAGCAGGTCGCCGGGCTGCGCGAGGATCTCTTCGTCGGGAGCGAAGCCCTCGATCAGCTTGAGCGGCGCCCCCTCCACCAGCCGCCAGCGGCGCGGGCGCTGCAGGCGCCAAACGCGGCGGCCCGCGCCCTGCACCAGGAACACGTCGTAGGAATCGAAATGCGGACCGACGCCGCCGCCGGGCGCGGCCCAGCTCACCATGACGTCGTCGAGGCGCGCCTGCGGCAGGAAGGAAAACATCCTCAGCAGCCGATCCGCCGCGGCGAGGTGCAGGTTGACGCCCTGCACCAGCAGGGTGGAGTTGCGCCGCAGCGTGGTGCGCGCCAGCGGGCCGTGCACCACGCTCCAGCGCGCGCCGGAGCGCCGGATAAGCCGCGACTCCACGTCTGGCCGCGCCGCAAGCCTAAGCAGCTGCTCACGCGACGCCACGCCGCGAAATCCGGGCAGCGCGCCGCGCACCAGCAGCGGTCTCTTGTGCCAGTGGCGGCGCAGAAAATCCTGCGCGTACAAGCCCCCTAGCGCGTGAATCTTCATCGCTGGATTATAGGTGGCCGGAATAAAACAGCGCGCGTTGCATGCTTGCCCTGCGGCAAACGATGTGCATTAGAATCGGCCGCGACGAACCGAGTCATGCTGCAACCGGGACAAACCGCGCCAGTGTTCGTGCTTCCCGACGCCGACATGCAGAACGTGAGCCTGTCGAAGTTCAAGGGACGCAAGCACGTGGTGCTGTATTTCTACCCGCGCGACGGCACGCCGGGCTGCATCCTGGAAGCCTCCGAGTTCTCCGACCACCAGGACCAGTTCGTCAAGCACGACTGCGTGATCCTCGCCATCTCGCGCGACGACTGCCTGTCGCACGCCGCGTTCCGCGACAAGCACGGCGTGTCCATCGGCCTGCTCTCGGACACCGAAGGCGAGGTGTGCCGCCGCTACGGCGTGCTGCAGGAGAAGGAGACCGAGGGCGTACGGCGCGAGTGCCTGGTGCGTTCCACCTTCGTCATCGACAAGCAGGGCGTGATCCGGCACGCGCACTACGGGGTGGCGCCGCGCGGCCACGCCACCGAGATCTACGACGTCGTCAAGCGCCTGAAGTCCTGACGGGCTATCATCACGGCCTGGGAATGGGGGCCGCCCGATGATGCAAGTGCTGTCCTACGGCATCGGCACGCTGATCGCCATCGCGATCGTGCTGGCGCTCGCCTTCATCTTCATCAGCGACATCACGCAGAAGAAGCACGGGGTGCTGCGCAACTTCCCCGTGGTCGGCCACCTGCGCTACTTCTTCGAGCAGCTGGGCGAATACTTCCGCCAGTACTTCTTCTCCGGCGACCGCGAGGAGATGCCGTTCAACCGCTCGACGCGCGCCTGGGTCTACCGCCTGGCGAAGAACGAGGGCGGCACCATCGGCTTCGGCTCGACCTACGACCTGCACCAGCCGGGCGCGCTGATCTTCGTCAACCACCCCTTCCCGGTGCTGGAGGAGGAGCGGCTGCCCACGCCGTCGCTCTCGCTGGGCGAAGGCTACTGCAAGGAGCCGTTCACCGCGCGCTCGATCGTCAACGTGAGCGGCATGAGCTACGGCGCGATCTCGGCGCCGGCAGTGCGCTCCCTCTCGCGCGGCGCGGCGGTCGCCGGCTGCTGGATGGCCACCGGCGAGGGCGGGCTCTCGTCCTACCACCTCGAGGGCGGCTGCGACATCATCATGCAGATCGGCACCGCCAAGTACGGAGTGCGCGATGCGCAGGGCAACCTGTCCGCCGAGAGGCTGCTCGAGCTGGCCAGGGTGGCGAAGGCCTTCGAGATCAAGCTGTCGCAGGGCGCCAAGCCCGGCAAGGGCGGCATACTGCCGGGCAAGAAAGTGACCGCCGAGATCGCGCAGATCCGCGGCATCCCCGAGGGGCGCGATTCGATCAGCCCCAACCGGCACCGCGACATCGCCAACATCAACGAGCTGCTCGACAAGGTGGCGTGGATCCGCGACCTCACCGGGCGTCCGGTGGGCGTGAAGACCGCCATCGGCGGCTGGCGCTTCATGAACGAGCTGAGCGAGGCGGCGAACCGCCGCGGGCTGGAGTTCGCGCCCGACTTCCTGGTGATTGACGGCGGCGAGGGCGGTTCGGGCGCCGCGCCGCAGGCGCTCGCCGACCACATGGGCCTGTCGATCGACGAGGCGCTGCCGCGCGTGGTGGACGCGCTGATCGAGGGCGGCCTGCGCCAGCGCGTGCGCGTGGTGGCCTCGGGCAAGATCATCACCTCGGCGCGCGCCGCCTGGGCGCTGTGCGTGGGCGCGGATTTCATCAACACCGCGCGCGGCTTCATGTTCTCGCTGGGCTGCATCCAGGCGCTGCGCTGCCACCAGAACACCTGCCCGACCGGCGTCGCCACGCACAACAAGCGCCTGCAGCGCGCGCTGGTGGTGCAGGAGAAGTACCTGCGCGTGGCCAACTACGCCATGAACATGAACCGCGAGATCGACATGATCGCGCACAGCTGCGGCGTGCGGCACGCGCGCGAGCTGCGCCGCGAGCACGTGCGCATCGTGCAGGCCAACCACCAGTCGATCGCGCTCAACATGATGTATCCCTATCCCGAACCCAAGGCCCGGATCAAGGCGGCGTGAGGCGGTTGCTGTTTGTCCCTATTGTTTCAGCCAGGAGTTCCACAACCGCCGCGCGGGCTCGATCACTTCCGAAGCGGTGAGCCCGACGCCGATTCCCGCCGCGTCCGCCGCAGCGCCGTGCAGATGCACGCCCAGCACCAGTGCTGCTTCTCCCGACAGCCCTTGCGCCAGCAGCGCGCCGAGGATTCCCGCCAGCACGTCGCCCATGCCCGCCGAGGCCATGTCCGGATTCCCCGAGGAGTTGACGAACCAGTGTCCGTCGCGCGCCACCATCACGCTGCCGTTGCCCTTGAGCACGACATTCGCGTTGAGCTCGCGCGACACGCGCTGCGCCGCCGCCAGCCGATCCTGCTGCACCTCCGCAGTCTTCGCGCCCAGCAGCCGCCCGGCTTCCGCAGGATGCGGCGTGAGCAGGGTGTCGGCCCTGCGCTGGGCGCAGGCCGCGCGCAGGTCCTTGTTGTCCGCGATCAGGTTCAGGGCGTCGGCGTCCACCACGCAGGGCATGTCGCTCGCCAGCACCGCGCCGACCAACGCCTCGGCGCGCTCGCTTGGGCCCAGGCCCGGCCCGACGACGATCGCGTCGAGGTCCTGGCCGAGCGCGTCGTCCGGGTGGCGCAGCATGAGTTCGGGCGCCCCGGGATCGAGCGACATTTCCTCCAGCATCCCGACGTAGACGCGTCCGGCGCCCAGTTTCAGCGCGGCGCGCCCGGCGAGCAGCGCGGCGCCGGTCATGCCGGCCGCGCCGCCGAGGACCGCCAGCGACCCGGCCAGGCCCTTGTGGAAACTCTTCGGCCGTGGCTTGAGCGCGTCGGCGAAGAGCTGCGGAGCCGCCGTCCACCCCGTCGGCCGCACCAGCTTGCGCGCATCCAGCCCCAGGTCGGCGACCGTCACCTCGCCGCAGTGGTCGGGTCCGTCGAGCGTGAGCAGGCCGGGCTTGAGCGCGATGAACGTGAGGGTATGGGTCGCCTTGATTGCATGCCCGAGGACGCGCCCGGTGTCGGAGGCGATGCCGCTCGGGATGTCGAGCGCGAGAACCGGGCAGTCCTGCGCGTTGGCGTAGGTCACCAGCTTGGCGAAATCGCCCTCGATGTCGCGCGCCAGACCGATGCCGAACAGGCCGTCCACCACCAGCCCCCAGCGCCCGTCCAGCGGCAGCGTGGCGGCGTCCGCGGCGGTGGCGACGGTGACGCGGAAGAACTTCTGCCTGAGGAGGTCGGCGACGATCCTCGCGTCGCCGCCGTTGTTGCCCGGCCCGGCGAGCACCAGCACGTCCTTCGCCGCATCGGAGGCGAGGCGCGCCGCGAGTTCCGCCGCGGCGGCCCCGGCGCGCTGCATGAGCGGCACGTCCTTCGCCGCCTCTTCGATGCGGCGGATGTCGCGCGTCAGGTAGATGAGTTGGGACATGTCGAAACCGGGGTCAGAGCCCGATTATGCCGTCACACGGGCATGGAATACGCCCCGGCGTTAGGATGTTTGCCCGCCATAGGGAGGTTCACCATGAAAATACTGCTCGCGTTGTCCGCCGTTGTCGCCTTTTCGCCGTTTGCGCAGGCGGCCGACGTCGCCGCCGGCAAAGCCAAGGCGGCCGCTGTCTGCGCGGCCTGCCACGGCGCCGAGGGGGTGAGCGTAAGCGACGCCATCCCGAACCTTGCCGCACAGCGCCCCGCCTACCTGGAAGGGCAGTTGAAGGCGTTCAAGGAAGGCAACCGCAAGAACCCCTTGATGAACGCGATCGCCGCCCAACTGAGCGCCGACGACATCGCCAACGTCGCGGCGCATTTTTCCGCCCAGACGGGCGCCGTGGCGGGCGCCAAGTCCGCCTTGCTGCCGAATGTGGCCAAGTCGCATGTGGCCTTCCCGGAGGGCTACCGCGACAGCTTCACGCAGTACCACACGATCAATTTCCCGGCCACGCGGCAGGTGCGCTACTACTTCGCCAACCGTGCCGCCGTCCAGGCGGCGAAGCAAGGCAGGCCGCTGCCCGACGGTTCGATGCTGTTCGCCGAGGTGTATGCGGCCAGGCTCGACGCCGAGCAGAAGCCGGTGACGGGCCCCGACGGCTTTTACGTCGCGGAGAAGCTCATGCTCTACACGGCCATGGCGCGCAACGCGGGCTGGGGCGCGGACATTCCCGAGATGCTGCGCAACGAGAACTGGAACTACGCCGTGTTCACCCTCGACAAGAAGCAGCGCCCCGGCGTGAACCAGGCCGAGTGCCTCGCCTGCCACAAGCCGCTGGACAACGTCAGCTACACCTTCACGCTGAAGGAGCTGGCGCAGGCGAAGTAGGCCAGCCGGTCGTCGTTATCCCAGTCTGAACATCTTGCCGGGAAGGAAGGTCACGATTTCCGGAAAAATCCAGATTATCGCCACCGCGGCGACCATCAGAAAGAAGAACGGCAGCGAGGCGCGCGCGACATAGAACATATTGCGCCCGGTGAGGCCCTGCAGCACGAACAGGTTGAAGCCGACCGGCGGCGTGATTTGCGCCATCTCGACCACCAGCACGACGAAGATGCCGAACCAGAGCAAGTCGATGCCCGCGGCCCTGACCGAAGGCAGGATCACCGCGGAGGTGAGCACCACCATCGATATGCCGTCGAGAAAGCAGCCGAGGATGATGAACAACAGCGTGAGCACCGCGATCAGCTGCCACGGCGAGAAATTCTGCGTTGCGATCCACGCGGCCATGGCACGGGGAATGCCGGTGAAGCCCATGGCGACGGTCAGGAAAGCCGCGCCGGTGAGGATGAACGCGATCATGCACGAGGTCTTCATCGCGCCCATCACGCTGGCGCTGAATGCCTGCCAGTTGAGCGAGCCGGAAACGAGCGACAGCGCCAGCGAGCCGACGACGCCGATCACCGCGGCTTCGGTCGGCGTGGCCACCCCGGTGTAGATCGAGCCGATGACCGCGGCAATCAGCAGCACCGTCGGAATCAGGAAACGCACCGCGTAGAGCTTCTCGCCGAACGTGGTCACGGATTCGCGCGGTGGCGTCCTCTCCGGGTTGAGCAGGGCCCACGTGGCGATGTAGCCGGAGAACAGCAGCATCAGCATCACACCGGGCAGCACGCCGGCGACGAACAGTCGCGCGACCGAGACGTCGGCGGCCACGCCGTAGACGATCATGATGATCGACGGCGGAATCAGCAATCCCAGCGTGCCGGCCCCGGCGAGCGAGCCGATCGCCATCGGCTCGTCGTAGCCGCGTTGCGTGAGTTCCGGAATCGTGATCTTGCCGATGGTGGCCGCCGTGGCCGCCGACGATCCGGAGATCGCGGCGAAGATGCCGCAGCCGACGACGTTGCAATGCATCAGTCGCCCGGGCAGCGGCTCCATCCACGGCGCGAGTCCACGGAACATGTCCTGCGCGATGCGCGTGCGAAACAGGATCTCGCCCATCCAGATGAACAGCGGCAGCGCGGTGAGCGCCCAGGACGCCGAAGAACCCCATACGGTGGTCGCCATCAGCTTGCCCGCCGGCGACTCGGTGACCAGCACCATCGCCAGCCATCCAACGCCGAGCAGCGACAGCGCGATCCAGATGCCGCCGATCAGGAACACCGCGAGCGCGGCCAGAAGGATGATCGCGATGAGGCTCAGGTCCATCGCCGGTTCAGCGCTCGAAGCCGGGTTGGTCCGCGGCCCTGGCGGCTTCCGCCGCGTCAAACGAGGTCGTGCCGAGGCGCAGCATGAGCAGCAGATCGTCGAGCATCGCGACCAGCATGATCGCCAGGCCGAGCGCCATGCCCGATTGCGGGATCCACAATTTCACCGGCACCAGGCCCTGCGATACGTCGTTCAGTGCGTAGGAGGTCCACACCATGTCTCCGGTCCACCAGGCGAAGAACCCGACGATGAAGGCGCTCGCTGCCAGCGCCGCCAGCGCCATTGCGCGGCGCAGCGTTCCCTGAACGTGGTGCAGAACCAGGGTCATGCGGATATGCTCGTTGCAGCGGAAGGTCCAGGCCAGGCCGAGAAACGAGGAGGCCGCCATGCAGTACCCCGCGAACTCGTCGTACGAGTGTGCTGCGATGCCGGCCAGCCGGCCGCCGATCTGGATCAGCGACAGAACTGCGATGGCGACCAAAAAAAATCCGGCCAGCAGGCCGGATGTCTTGTAGGCGAAATTCAGCGCGCCGCGCATGGCTGGCGCACCGCGCTGTCGCTCACTGGCCGAAAGCCTTCATGATCGCCTCGCCGTCGGGCCCTGCCTTCTGCGCCCATTCCGCGGACATCGTCTTGCCGATTGCCGCGAATTCGCCGGCGAGCCTGGCCGAAGGCGTGACGATCTTGATGCCCTTGTCGGCCATGGTCTTCACATAGCGCTGGTTCTCGGCTTCGCTGGTCTTCCAGCCGCGTGCTTCGGCGGCTTGGGCGGCGTTGGTCACCGCCTTTTGCGTCGCGGCGTCGAGCTTGGCCCATGCCGCCTTGCTCACGATCACCATGTTCTGCGGCAGGAAGGCCTGCGTGTCGTGGTAGTGAGTGAGGTAGTCCCAGGCCTGGCTGTCTACGCCGGTGGCGCCCGAGGTAATCATCGAATCCACCTGCCCGGTGCGGAACGCCTGCGGAATCTCGGGCACCTGGATGGTGGTCGGAATCGCCCCCATCAGCTCGGCGAAGCGTGACGTCGTCGGGCTGTAGGTGCGGAACTTCGCGCCCTTCAAGTCGGCGACCGACTGCAGTTCCTTCTTCGCGTAGACCCCTTGCGGTGGCCAGGGCACCGAGTAAAGCAGGCCGATGCCTTGCGCTTCGAGCAGCTTCTCGACGTAAGGCTTCGCCACGCGCCAGAGTTTGCGCTGCTTGGCGTAGCTGTTGGCGAGGAAGGGGTTGGAATCGAAGGCGAAGATGGCGTTCTCGTTGGCGAGCGCCGAGATCAGCACCTCGCCGATCGGCACCTGGCCGGTCTGCACGGCGCGCTTGATCTCCGGGAGCTTGATCATCGAGCCGTTGGTGTGCGGCGTGATGACGAGTTTGCCGCCCGTCGACTTGGACACCTCCTGCGCGAATTCCACGATGTTCTTGGTGTGGAAGTTGCCGTCGGCGTAGGGCGTGGGCATGTCCCACTTGGTCTGCGCCTGCGCCTGCGCCGCGCCAAAGGCGGCGGACGCGGCGAGCAGCACTGCGAACTTCGCTTTCATGATTCCTCCGGTATTATTCTGAGAGAAGCGCCGCCACATGATCGGCCAGCGCCAGCGACGCTGTCAATCCCGGCGACTCGATGCCGTACATGTGGACCAGCCCGGCGACGCCGTGCTCGCGCGGCCCCTGCACGACGAAGTCCGCCGGCGGCTCGCCGCGGCCGGAGATCTTCGGCCGGATGCCGGCGTAGCCCGGCTCGAGCGCGCCCTCGGGCAGGCCGGGCCAGTAGCGCCGGATCGCGGCGTAGAAGCGCTCGGCGCGCCGGGGATCCACCGTGTAGTCGATCCGGTCCACCCATTCCACGTCCGGGCCGAAGCGCGCGCGCCCGCCCAGATCCAGGGTCACGTGCACGCCGAGGCCGCCCGGCTCCGGCACCGGGTACACGAGGCGCGAGAACGGCGCACGCCTGGCCAGGGTGTAGTAGTTGCCCTTGGCGTAGAGCTCGGGCGGCGCGAGCCGCGCCGGGAAGCCTTCGATCCGGCGCGCGACGCTGGGCGCCCGCAGGCCGGCGCTGTTGACCACGTTGCGCGCGAGGACCGGCTCGGCGCCGGCGACGTGCAGCTCGATGCCCTCCGGGCGCACGAAGCCCTTCTCGAGCGGGCTCTTCAGCGCGAGCATCGCGCCCGCGTTCTGCGCGTCGCCCAGCAAGGCGAGCATCAGCGCGTGGCTGTCGATGATGCCGGTGGAGGGCGAGTGCAGCGCCGCGACGCAGGACAATTCCGGCTCCATGGCGCGCACCTCGTCGAGGCCGATGCGCGCCACGTCGGTGACGCCGTTGGCGTGCGCCTTGTGCCGGATGCCTTCCAGCCCGGCGAGCTGCGCCGCGTCGGTGGCGACGATCAGCTTGCCGCAGCGCCGGTGCGGCACGCCGCGCTCGGCGCAGTAGGCGTAAAGGCGCCGCCGGCCTTCGACGCAGGACCGCGCCTTGAGCGAGCCCCTCGGATAGTAGATGCCGGCGTGGATCACCTCGGAATTGCGCGAACTGGTGTGCATGCCGATGGCGCCCTCGGCTTCCAGGATCACCACCTCGCGCCCGGCGAGCGCCAGCGCGCGCGCCACCGCCAGGCCGAGCAGCCCGGCGCCGATCACCACCGCGTCAACGCGGTCCACGCAAGAACCTCCGCTCTACCAGCAGCGCGCCCAGGCCGCCGAGCGCCGCCAGCGTCGCCATCGGGCGCGGCGTGCCGTCGAACAGCGCGCCGAGCGCGCTGCTGACCAGCGCGCCGATGGCGAACTGCGTAGCGCCCATGAGCGAAGCCGCGGTGCCCGCGGTGCGTGCGAAGGGTTGCAGCGCGAGCGCGGTGGCGTTGGGGATGATCAGCGCCGAGGCGAAGAGGAACAGCATGAAGGGCAGCACCACGGAAGCGGGATGGGTCGCGCCGGCCCAGGCGAGCAGCGCAGCGGCGAGACCGGAAGCGAAGGCGAGGAAGGTCCCGGCGCGCAGCAGCCGCGCCATGCCGGCGCGCATCACCAGGCGGCTGGAGAGCCAGGCGCCGGCAATCTGGCCGA
>JBGQFF010000040.1:0-21487 GCA_041496745.1 Gammaproteobacteria bacterium | reverse complement strand
CTCGCCCGCCTCCAGGTGCCGGCGCACCAGCGCGCGCGCGCCCGGAGCGATCATCGGCAGGATGCGCTCGCGCATGAACTCGCCGTGCCAGCGCGCCAGGTCCTGCGGCGTGTGCGCGGCGAGCGGCCGCAGCGCGAAGCCCAGGTATTCGTGGATGTCGAGCGTGCCGGCCTTGTACTGCTCGAAGAACGCGGCGTTCTGCGCCTCGTAGTCCTCGCTCGCCAGCACGCCGCGGTCCACCAGGAACTGGCCCCACGCGTAGTCACTGTCGCCCGAGAGCAGGGTGTTGTCCAGGTCGAACAGCGCGAGCTTCATCGTTCCAGGCTCCGGATCAGCTCGCGCACCAGCGGCAGCGTGACGGCGCGGTGCTGCTCGAGCGAGGCGCGGTCGAGCTGCCCGAGCAGCCCGGTGAGCGAGTGCAGGTCGCGGCGCGCGTGGGTGAGCAGGTACCAGACCACCTCGTCGGAGAGCTTCAGGCCGCGGCGCGCCGCCTCGGCGTGCAGGTACAGCGCCTTTTGCGCGTCGCTGAGCGGCTTCACCTGGTAGACCAGGCCCCAGGCGAGGCGGCTCTTCAGGTCTTCGCGCAGCGCGAGCTGCGCGGGCGGGGCGTTGCCCGCGGCGAGCACCGTGCCGCCCGAGTCGCGCGCTGCGTTGATGGCGTTGAACAGCTCGATCTGCCGCGGCTCGTCCAGCCGTTCGACGTCGTCGGCGACGGCCAACCCGGTGCGCGCGCTTGCCTCGAGCAGGTGGCTGCGCCCGCTGCCCGGCTCGCCCCACAGGTAGAGCACCGACTCCGCCAGCTGCCCCGCGCGCAGCGCGCGCAGCCGCGCCAGCAGCTCGGCGTTGGCGCCGGGGACGAAGTTGTCTAGCGTGGGCTGCGGCGGCGGCGAGATGGGCAGCGCGAGCTGGCGCGTCACTTCGCGCCGCCGTACAGCGAGCCCGCGAGGTAGGCGCGGCGCAGGTGGCGCAACGCGACGAGCAGCGCCGCGCTCGCCGGCAGGGCGAGCAGCACGCCGAAGAAGCCGAACAGCTGGCCGAAGGCAAGCAGCGCGAAGATCACCGCCACCGGGTGCAGGCCAATGCGCTCCCCGACCAGCAGCGGCGTCACCACCATGCCCTCCAGCGCCTGGCCGACGCCGAAGACGAGCCACACCCAGGCGAGGCCCGACAGGCTGTCGAACTGCATCAGCGCGGCGATGCTGCCCAGCACGAATCCGAGCAGCGCGCCGACATAGGGAATGAACACCAGCGCGGCGGTGATCAGGCCGATCGGCAGTGCGAACTCGAGACGGGCGAGCCAAAGCGTGAATACGTAGTACACGCTCATCACCAGGATCACCGTCAGCTGCCCGCGCAGGAACTCGGCCAGTACGGCGTCCACCTCACCCAGGATCTCGCGCGCCTTGGCGTGCACGTGGCGCGGCACCAGGCGGTCCGCGCGGCCGCGCAGCGCGTGCCAGTCGCGCAGCATGTAGAACAGCACCACCGGCACCAGCAGCAGGTTGACGAGGAACGCGACCACCGCAAGGCCGCCAATCTTGAGCGAGCCGAGCAGTTTCGCCACCAGGTCCTGGTTGTCGGCCACCAGCTCGGAGGCGAGCCGGCGCACCGTTTCCACGTCGAAGCGCAGTTCCACACCCAGGTGCTTGGCGAGAAACGGCGTGAGGTGCTGGTTGAGCCAGCCGATGAAGGCTGGCAGCCGCTCGGCGAGCAGGCGCAGCTCCTTGGTGAACAGCGGCAGCACTACCAGCGCGAAGGCCACCACCAGCGCCAGCACCCCGAGCATCACCAGCAGCACAGCGAGCGTGCGCGGCATGTACTTGCCGACGAGGCGCTCGACGATCGGGTCGAGGATGTAGGCGAGGATCCCGGCGAACAGGAACGGCGCGAGGATCGGCGACAGGAGGTAGAGCAGTCCGCCGACGACCAGCGCGACGGCGATCCAGCCCCAGAACTGCGGATTGGCGGAGAACGGGGTGGGCATCTCAAGTAAAATCGCGCTGCAAACGCGAAACTCTAGCATGAGCGACCCGCTTTCCTACCGCGACGCCGGCGTCGACATCGACGCGGGCGACGCCCTCGTCGAGGCCATCAAGCCCTACGCCCGGCGCACCATGCGCCCCGAGGTGCTGGCGGGCATCGGCGGCTTCGGCGCGCTGTGCGCGATCCCGAAGAAGTACCGCCAGCCGGTGCTGGTGTCGGGCACCGACGGCGTCGGCACCAAGCTCAAGCTCGCCTTCGCCCTGAACCGGCATGATACGGTGGGCATCGACCTGGTGGCGATGAGTGTGAACGACGTGCTGGTGCAGGGCGCGGAGCCGCTGTTTTTCCTCGACTACTTCGCCTGCGGCAAGCTCGACAAGAAGGTGGCCGCGGAGGTAGTGAAGGGCATCGCGCGCGGCTGCGAGCTGGCAGGCTGCGCGCTGATCGGCGGCGAGACCGCCGAGATGCCGGGCATGTATGCGGAAGGCGAATACGACCTGGCCGGCTTCTGCGTCGGCGTGGTGGAGAAGGAGCGCATCATCAGCGGCCGCTCCATCAAGCCGGGGGACGTCGTTCTCGGCCTCGCCTCGAGTGGCGCGCACTCGAACGGCTACTCGCTCATTCGCAGGATCCTCGAGCGCGACACGCCGGACTCCGCGATGATGGACGCAATCATGGAGCCGACGCGGATTTACGTGAAGCCGATCCTGAAGCTTCTGCGGTCGGTGCACATAAAGGGACTCGCGCACATTACGGGCGGAGGTCTCGTCGGCAACGTGCCGCGCATGCTGCCGAAGCGCACGCGTGCCGTTATCCGCGGCAGCGCTTGGCCGCGGCCGCCGCTGTTCGACTGGCTGCAACGCAAGGGCGCCGTCGCCGAGGCGGAAATGCACCGCGTCTTCAATTGCGGCATCGGCATGGTCGCCGTGGTCGCGGCCGCCGATGCGAAGCGCGCGGCCGGCAAGCTGCGCGCGACGGGAGAAACGGTCTACGAAATCGGAACCATAGAAAAAGCAAAAGGTGAAGCCGAAATCGTGATCAGCTAGCGGGCAGTTTGTAGACGATGTCGTGCTCGCGCGCGTGGTGGACCACCTGGATGCCGAACTCGTCGTTCGGCCCGACTTCGTTGACCGCGGCGTGCTCGACCTGGAGCGATTCCACGCGCTGGCTGAAGTCGCTGGTGTGCCCCCGGACGTGGATGGTGTCGCCGACGCGCAGGGTTCCCGATTCGAGCTTCACGATGGCAACCAGGAGATTCCCGTAGTAGTGGGTCACGACGCCGATGCGCTCGCCGGGGGCGGGCCGCTCGGGCGGGCTCGCTGGCTTCGGCTTGGCCGCCGGCCGCGCGGCCCGCTTGCGCACGGACGGCTTGGCTGCCTTCGGCACGGCGCGCCTGACCGGTGCCTTGCGCGCAGGCTTCCTGGCAGGCTTCGCGATCTTCCTGCGGATAGCAGGCCGCCTGGCCGGCACCTTCCTGCGCTTGGATTTCGCTTTCGCCTTCTTCTTGATTGCCATGTGCCCCTCCTGGCGGTGCTCGCCGCCTGATCCGACCGGCTATTCTGCTCCTTTCGAACCGCGGCGCGCGAGATAGATCGCCACCAGCACCACTGCACCGCCGGCGACCTGCAGAGCCACCAGCGGCTCGCCGAGCAGCACCCAGGCGAACGCCGCGGCCATCACCGGCTGGAACAGCAGACCCACCGAGGAAAACGCCGTTGGCAGGTGCGCGAGCGCGTAGGCGATGAGGCCCTGGCCCGCGGCGTGCGAGACCCAGGCCAGGCCGAGCAAGACAAGCCAACCGGACGCGCCGCCGGGCAACACCATCTCGCCGGAGGCAAGCGTCACCGGCAGCAGGATGACGGCGGTCAGCGAGGTAGTCACCGCCATCAACTGCAGCGTAGCCACGCCGCGATCGCGCAAACCCTTCACGGAGAGCAGGTACCAGGCGTAGAACATCGCCGTGACCACGCCCAGCCCGTCGCCGAGCAGGGCACGCGGCGAGAAATCGAGGCTGGAGCGCACCAGCAGGCCAACGCCGGCCAGCGCAAGGGCTAGTCCCACCAGGAACAGCGCGCTTGGTTTTTGCCGCCACAGCATCCACGCCGCAAGCGTCACGAAAATCGAGGCCAGATTAGCCAGCAGCGTGGAGTTCGCTACCGACGTGAATTGGATCGACCAGTGCCAGAAGGCGAGGTCGCCGGCGAAGGCGAAGCCCGCCGCCGCGAGCAGCGGCCAGTGTTGCCGCGGCGCACCGGCGGCCGCGCGCGGCGCCAGCGCCAGCGCACTCCACAGCAGCGGCACGGCGAGCGCTACACGCCAGAAAGCGCTCGCCGTCGGCCCGACATCGGAGACGCGCACCCAGATCGGCGACAGCGCGATGCAGGTCGCGCCCGCGAACAGGGCGAAGAGGGCCGAAGCGCGC
This sequence comes from Gammaproteobacteria bacterium, assembly GCA_041496745.1. GTDB lineage: Bacteria > Pseudomonadota > Gammaproteobacteria > Burkholderiales > SG8-39 > JAABQT01. Next base: position 17,082 of record JBGQFF010000040.1, on the reverse strand, counting down.
ATGCGCGGATGGTAAACTTTCACTGCTTCCCATGCCTGCTCCTCGCTTCGTCCATCTCAGGCTGCACAGCGAGTACTCGGTCACGGACGGCATCGTCCGGCTCGAGGAAGCGGTGCGCAGGGCGGTGCAGGTCGGCATGCCGGCGCTGGCCCTCACCGACAGCGCCAACCTGTTTGGCATGGTCAAGTTCTACCGCGCGGCGCGCGCGGCGGGCGTCAAGCCGATCATCGGCGCCGACTGCTGGGTGCAGAACGAGACCGAGGCGGACAAGCCTTCGCGCCTGCTGCTGCTGTGCGCCTCGCGCGCCGGCTACCTCAGGCTGTGCGAGCTGCTGTCGCGCGCGTGGCTGAAGAACCAGCACCGCGCGCGCGCCGAGATCGCCAGGTCCTGGCTGCGCGAATCCGGCAGCGAAGGCCTGATCGCGCTATCCGGCGCTGCGGGCGGGGACGTCGGGCAGGCGCTGGCCGCGGGCAACACGGCAGGGGCCGAAAGAGCGGCGGGCGAATGGGCGCAGCTGTTCCCGGGCCGCTACTACCTGGAGATCCAGCGCGCCGGCTTCGCGCACGGCGAGGCGCTCCTCGCGCGCACGCTGGAGCTCGCCGCGCGGCTCGGCCTGCCCGTGGCCGCCGCGCACCCGGTGCAATTCCTCGCGCCCGGGGATTTCAAGGCGCACGAGGCGCGCGTGTGCATCGCGCAAGGCTACGTGCTCGGCGACCAGCGCCGGCCGAAGCTGTTCACCCCGGAGCAGTATTTCAAGTCGCAGGAGGAAATGGCGCTGCTGTTCGCCGACGTGCCGCAGGCGCTCGACAACGCGCTGGAGATCGCGCGGCGCTGCAGCCTCGAGATCGAGCTCGGCAGGAGCCGCCTGCCCGCGTTCCCGACGCCGCCGGGGGTGACGGTCGACCAGTACCTGCGCCAGCAGGCCGAGCAGGGGCTTGCGCAGCGGCTCGGCAAGTTGTTTGCCGCGGAGGCGGCGCGCGCCGAAGCGGCGCCGCGCTACCGCCAGCGCCTCGATTTCGAGATCCGCACCATCATCCAGATGGGGTTCGCCGGCTACTTCCTCATCGTCGCCGACTTCATCAACTGGGCCAGGCACAACGGCGTGCCGGTCGGCCCCGGGCGCGGCTCGGGGGCCGGCTCGCTGGTGGCGTATTCGCTCGGCATCACCGGCCTCGACCCGATCACCTACGACCTGCTGTTCGAGCGTTTCCTCAACCCGGAGCGCGTGTCGATGCCGGACTTCGACATCGACTTTTGCCAGGACGGGCGCGACAAGGTGATCGATTACGTGCGGCGCAAGTACGGCGAGCACTGCGTGTCGCAGATCGTCACCTTCGGCACCATGGCGGCGCGCGCGGTGGTGCGCGATTGCGGGCGGGTGCTCGACCTGGGCTACAACTTCTGCGACCAGGTGGCGAAGCTCATCCCGGTGCAGCCGGGGCGTACCATCACGCTGGCCGACGCGCGCGCGATGGAGCCGCTGCTCGCGCAGCGCGAGCAGAACGAGGACGAGGTGAAGGAGCTGCTCGCCCTGGGCGAGAAGCTCGAGGGCCTGACGCGCAACGTCGGCATGCATGCCGGCGGCGTGCTCATCGCCCCGGGCCGGCTGACGGACTTCTGTCCGCTGTACGCCGCCGAGGGCACCGCCAACGTCATCTCGCAGCTCGACAAGGACGACGTCGAGGCGGTGGGGCTGGTGAAGTTCGACTTCCTCGGCCTCACCACGCTCACCATCCTCGACTGGGCGGAACGCTACGTGCGCGCGCTGGGCGACGCGGAGTTTTCGCTGGAGCGCGTGCCGCTGGACGACAAGGCGACCTACCAGCTGCTCTCCTCGGGCAATACCACCGCGGTGTTCCAGCTGGAATCGCGCGGCATGCGCGACCTGATCAAGCGCGCGCGCCCGGACCGCTTCGAGGACGTGATCGCGCTGGTGGCGCTGTACCGGCCGGGGCCCATGGACCTGATCCCGGACTTCATCGCGCGCAAGCACGGCAGCCAGCGTGTCGAGTACCTCGACAAGCGCCTCGAGCCGATCCTCAGCCCGACCTACGGCATCATGGTCTACCAGGAACAGGTGATGCAGATCGGCCAGGTGATCGGCGGCCTGACGCTGGGCGGCGCGGACCTGCTGCGGCGCGCGATGGGCAAGAAGAACGCCGAGGAGATGGCGCAGCAGCGCGACGTGTTCGTCGCCGGCGCGGAAAGGAACGGCCTCTCCAAAGGCAAGGCGACCCAGCTCTTCGACCTGATGGAGAAGTTCGCGGGCTACGGCTTCAACCGCTCGCACGCCGCGGCCTACGCGCTGCTCGCCTACCAGACCGCCTACATGAAGGCGCACCATGCCGCCGCGTTCATGGCGGCGAACCTGTCGCTGGTGATGGACGACACGGACAAGGTGCGCCAGTTCCACGACGACGCGCTGGCCAACGGCCTCAGCGTGCTGCCGCCCGATCTCAACGCCTCGGACTACCGCTTCCGGCCGGTGGACCGGAAGACCATCCGCTACGGTCTGGGCGCGGTGCGCGGCACCGGCGAGTCGGCGATCGGCGCTATCCTGGAAGCGCGCAAGGCGGGGCCGTTCACGGACCTTTTCGACCTTTGCCTGCGCGTGGACAAGCGCATCGTCAACCGGCGCGTGGTCGAGGCGCTGGTGCGCGCGGGGGCGTTCGACGCGCTGGAGAAAAACCGCGCCAGCCTGCTGGCGAGCGTCGGGCGCGCGCTCGAGGCGGCGGAGCAGGCCGAGCGCCAGGCGGCCCAGGTGAGCCTGTTCGGCGACGCCGAGGGCGTGCGCGGCGCGGCCGGCCCCTTGATCGAGGCGAGGCCCTGGGACCTGAGGCAGGAGTTGCTGGAGGAGAAGGCGGCGCTGGGCTTCGCACTGTCGGGGCACCTGTTCTCCGTGTACGCGCGCGAGATCGCGGGCTTCCCGCGCACGCCGCTCGCCCGGCTGGTGCCCTCGGAGCAGCGCGTGTGGCTGGCCGGGGTGGTGAACGCGGCACGCACGCAGATGACGCGCCGCGGCCGCATGATGGCGGTGATGCTCGACGACGGCACGGCGCAGGTGGAGGTCTCGGTGTTCAACGAGCTGTTCGAGAAGCATCGCGACAAGCTGAAGGAGGATGCGCTGCTCATCGTGCAGGGCAAGGTGCAGCGCGACGACTTCGCGGGCGGCATGCGCGTCACCGCGGACGAACTCCACGACCTGCCGGGATTGCGCGCGCACTACGCCGCGCGCCTGCGCCTGGAGATGAACGGCCTTGCCGATGCCCGGCAGCTGATGGACCTGCTCGCTCCGTACTGCACGGACGGCGGCTGCCCGGTGTTCGTGCACTACGAGAGTGGCGCCGCCGCCTGCGACGTGGCGCTGGGGGACGCGTGGCGCGTGCGCCCGGACGCGCAGCTGATCGAGCGGCTGGGCGCCTGGCTCGCGCCGGAGAACGTCCAGGTCGTCTATTCGGGCGGCGCCGCCTAGTCGCGCGACCAGCGCACCTCGCAAGGTTCGCGCCGCCACAGGTCGCGGGTGCCGCGGTACCAGGAGTTCGTCACACGCCCGGCGGGATCGTAGCGTCGCTTCTCCGCCAGAAACGCGCCGAGCATCGGGTAGCAGGCTGCGGCCTGCGCGCGGGTCGCCGCCGGCAGGCTGGCCGGCGCGATTGCGCCGCCCGCTGCCAGCGCCAAGTCGATCAGCTGCGTGCGCAATTGGGTGGCGCCGACGCAGCCGCCCAGCGTAGCGCGCGAGCGGTACTCGATCCGCAGCGCCGCGTACTCGCGCTTCGCCCAGCGCAGGAAGGTCTCGTCCTCGGGCAGCATGCGCCGCACCTCTAGACGGATGAGGGCGTAGCGACGCTGGTCCAGTTCGGCGCGCGCCTGGGCGATGAGTGGCTCGCTCGCCTCGGGCGGCACCAGCAGGTCGATGCCGCTGCAAGCGCCGGCGGGCGCCTCGGGCAACTCCAGGCGCGCCGGCGCTGCCGCGCCCGCCGCCGCCTGCGCCAGCGACGCGAGGTCGAGCGTGACGCTGTAGAAGGGGCCGAACACGCCAAAGCCGCCGACGGCCAGCCTGAACAGCTCCGGCGAACAATCGCGGCTGGCGCGCCGCAGCTCTCCATCCGCCGTGACGAGGGTCAGGGAACGTAGGTGCGCGACGATGGGCCGGCCGTCGGGCCCGGCGGCATTCGCGGCGACACTGTCTCCCACTGCGCCAGCCTGGAAAGCGTTGCCGCCGTAGGCGGCGAGGGCGTGCCATGGCGTGCCCGACTGCACTTCGAGCGCCCCGCGCTGCGGGTCGTGGCACAGCACCCGGTCGAGACCCGAATCGTCGACCCGGCCCGGCTGCACCCTGCCGGCCAGCATGGCCTTGCACAGGTCGCCCGCGGAGTACACGCGCGGGCCGGCCGGGGCGGGGAGGGGAAGGCTGTGCGTCGCGAGCATGGCGTTCTCCGTGTTGGCGAAATGCGGGCCATTGTTCGCGCATCGTTTGCTGCAACGCAATACCCGAATCTTGAAGTCTCGTATTACGCTACCGCCAGTCTCATGGCCCAGACCCATCGCCTGGTCGAAGCGCTGAAGAAGTGCCTCAAGGCGCGCGGCATGACCTATGCCATGCTGGCGCGCGAACTGCGCCTGTCCGAGGCGAGCGTGAAGCGCCTGTTCTCGCAGGGCCGGTTCACGCTCGCTCGGATCGACGAGATTCTGCAGGTGCTGGAAATGGACTTGGTCGAGCTGGCGCGCATGGCGCGCGGCGGCGGCCCGACCGAACTGAGCGTCGAACAGGAAACCGTGCTGGCGCGCGACGAGCGCCTGCTGTCGGTGTTCTGGCTGCTGCTGAACGGCTGGCGCTTCGCCGAGATCGTCGAGGAGTTCGCCATCACCCGCACCGAGCTGACGCTGGCGCTGGCCAAATTCGAGCGCGCGCGCCTCATCGAATGGGATGCGGGCGAGCGCGTGCGCCTGCGGGTGGCAAAAGATTTCGTCTGGCGCGCGGGCGGCCCGGTGAAGAAGGCATACGGCCTGCGCGTCACCACGGAGTTCCTGCGCTCGCGCTTCGCCGGACCGCTCGAGTTGCTGCGCTTCGAGGCGCGCGACCTTTCGCCCGAATCCGCCGCGGTGCTCAGGCGCAGGCTGGAGCGCCTGCTGGCGGAGTTCGGCGAGCTGGCGGAGGTGGACTCGACCCTGCCGCCGCGCAGGCGCGAGGGCGTCGGCCTGCTGGTCGCCTGCCGGCCCTGGGCGTTCTCGGTCGTCAATGCGCTGAAGAAGCGCGCTCAGGCGCTCGGCCAGCACTCGAACCGGGCATAGGGCCGGGCGTGTTCAGCGGCGGGCGGGCCGCATTCGACCCGCTCCACCCGCGCCGCCGGCGGCCCGCGGCGCGCCCACTCCAGCAGTGCGGCGACGGCGGCAGGAGCGCCCTGCGCCAGCGCCTCGACGCCGCCGCCGGCGAGATTGCGCACCCAGCCGGTCACGCCCAGCCGCAGTGCCTCGCTGCGCAGCGCGTCGCGGAATCCGACGCCCTGCACGCGCCCACTAATGCGCAGTCGAATTGTCTGCAGTTGCAAAACTTGTCCCTGCTGCCGCTGCGGGCCGTGAAAGCGCCGGGACTCCATGGTAAGCTGGAGTGCAATCTAATCCTCCCATCCTGCCGCCGATCGTGCGCATGCGGGACGGGTCAGCAAGGGGGAACTTCGATGCGCGCCGCACTGTTGATCATCGCTGCACTGGTACTGGCCGGCTTCCTCGCCGTCGCGGTGGTGCTGCCGCAGATGGCCGGCAGCGAAGCCAAGGATGCGGCCCAGGCGCTGATCTCGGGGGCGGACGCCGCGAAGCAGCAGGTGGCCGCGGCGGCGGAGAAGGCCGGCAACCTGGCGGGCTCGGGCAAGGACGTCAAGATCGCCGCGCGCTCCGACGCCAAGCACGGCGAGTTGAAGTGGATCGTCGAGACGAACGGCGCGATCCGCGGCTGGAACGAGAAGAACGCCATCGAGATATCGATGTCCCCGGCGCTGCAGGGCGGCAAACTGGGCTGGAACTGCCGCGGCTATCCGATCACCGCGATGCCCGCGACCTGCGGCGGCAAGTCCTGATCGTCAGCGCCGCGCGGCGCTGAGCGCAGTGAGAATGCCCTGGATGATCGCCGCGGGCGGGGGCGGGCAGCCGGGTACGGCGACGTCCACCGGGATCACGTTGGCGACGCGTCCGCAGCTCGCGTAGCTCTCGCCAAAAATCCCGCCGGTACAGCCGCAGTCACCGATCGCGACCACCAGTTTCGGATCGGGCGTCGCGTCATAGGTGCGCTTGAGCGCAAGCTCCATGTTGCGCGATACCGGCCCGGTCACCAGCAGCATGTCGGCGTGGCGCGGACTCGCGACCAGTTTGATCCCAAGCCGCTCCAGGTTGTAGTAGGGCCCGTTCATGGTGTGGATCTCCAGCTCGCAGCCGTTGCACGAGCCCGCATCGACGTGGCGGATGGTAAGCGCGCGCCCGAAGTGCTTGAGAATCACCGCGCCCAGACGCTGCTCGATCTGGCGCAGCGCCTCGTCGGCGCGCGGCGGCGCTTCGCTGACGATGCCGGTTTTCGCGATCTGCCTGAGCAACTGATACATGTCAGAGGTCCTGTCCGCTATAGGAAAGGTTGAAGGACTTGTTGATCAGCGGGAAGTCGGGGACGATATTGCCGATCACCGCGCGCTCGATCACCGGCCAGTTCTGCCACGACGGATCGTGCGCATGAGCGCGATGGATGCGATTGGCGTCCGCGGTTTCAAGCGCGATCAGCACTTCGCCGCGCCAGCCTTCGACCCAGCCGATGCCGCATTTCCCGGCGTTGCAGTCGGCGAGCGGAACCCGAATCTCGCCCGGCGCAAGCTCACCGGCCAGCGAGCGCACCAGCCGCATGGATTCGAACAGTTCTTCGAATCGCACTGCGACGCGCGCGGCGACGTCGCCGCGCGTATGTATGGCGATACGCACCACGGCCTGTCGAAATGGCGGTATCGGATAATCGACGCGCAGGTCATGGTTGACGCCGCTTGCGCGTCCGGCAAAGCCGGTGAGCCCCAGTTTCTCGGCGAGCTCCGGCAGCACCTGCCCGGCCATGATGAAGCGGTCCTGCGCGCCGGCGTGATCGTCGTAGATCGCTTTGAGTGCGACGGCCTCGGATTGTATCCGCGCGAGTTGCGCCAGCAGGTGCGCCGCCCGGTCGCGCGGCAGATCGCGCGCGACGCCTCCGGGAACGACCTGGTCCATGAGGTAGCGATGGCCGAACAGCTCGCCCTGCAAACGCAGCAGGTCTTCCTTCAGCCGCCAGAACTGAAAAAAGCCGAACGTGGCCCCGACGTCGCTGCCGAGGTAACCGAGATCACCCAAGTGGTTGGCGATACGCTCGAGTTCGAGCATGATCCCGCGCAGGCCGAGCGCGCGGGCGGGCGGCTCGGTGCCGCTGGCGCCCTCGACCGCCATGGCGTAGGCCCAGGCGTAGGCGACGGTGGAATCACCGGACACACGCCCGGCAAGCTTCGCGCCCTCGGCCAGGGTCATGGTCTCGAAAAGCTTCTCTATCCCTTTGTGCGTGTAGCACAGGCGCTCTTCCAGGCGGAGGATTTTTTCACCCACGATGGAGAAACGGAAATGCCCTGGTTCGATGGTGCCGGCGTGCACCGGGCCTACCGGTATTTCGTGCACGCCTTCGCCTTCGACCTTGACGAACGCATAGCGGTCCTCCGACGCGGGGAAGCTCGTGCCGATGTCGAATTCCTTGCGCAGCGGAAATACGCCGCCGGGCCAGGCGCGGTGGCGCACCCACTTGCGGTGATCCGGGCTGTCCTGGGCGTGAACGCCGAAAAGGTCGTAGGCGGCGCGCTGCATTCGGTTGGCGCACGGATAGATATCGGCGATGCTGGGATAGCGCGGGTGCTCGCGCGCGAGCGGCAGCGTCAGCCACAGCAGTCCGGAGGGGAACGCAAGCGCGAGGTGCAGCGCATAGGCGCCGCCGCGCGTGGTTTCATCGCTGCCCCAAAGGGCGACCAGGCGCGCCTGTTTTGCTTTCGCCTTCTCCACCACGGAGCGCACGGTTGCGGCCTCGATCACTGAGCGAAACGCGGGCATGGCGCCCGGGATCGGTTCGGTTTGGATGGGAAGATCGGTCATTGCTTTTTGCCTATTGCGTTCTCAGGCGCGCTCAGCCGATGAAAGCGGCCGCTTGCCGGTACCATTCGACGAGGTAGGGCGGGATGTATAAACCCAGCATCAGCACGATTGCCAGGTGCACGAATACCGGTACCAGCGCCGGCGCATGAGGCAGCCGACGCAGGTTGGTCTCGCCGAACACCATCGGCTGGACTTTGCCGAAAATCGCGGCGAAGGCGACTCCCAGCGCCACCAACAGGAACGGCGTCGCCCAGGGGTGCTCGTGCATGGCGGTGGTGAGCACCAGGAACTCGCTGGTGAACACCCCGAACGGCGGCATGCCGAGGATGGCGAGGCTCCCCAGCGCGAGTCCCCAGCCGATGGCCGGGCTTTGCTCGATCAAACCGCGGATGTCCGCCATGTTCTGCGTGCCGGTTTTTTGCGTGGCATGGCCGACGGTGAAGAAAATCGCGCTCTTGGTGAGCGAGTGCACGGTCATGTGCAGCAGGCCGGCGAAAGCGGCGACCGGACCGCCCATGCCGAACGCAAAGGTGACGATCCCCATGTGCTCGATCGAAGAGTAAGCGAACATGCGCTTGATGTCCTTCTGCCGCGACAGAAAGAACGCCGCCACCACCACCGACAGGAGGCCGAAACCCATCATCAGGTCGCCGGAGAAATTGCGCCCGAGGGCGCCATCGACCAGCACCTTGCAGCGCACCACCGCGTATAGCGCGACGTTGAGGAGCAGCCCCGAGAGCACCGCGGAGACCGGGGTCGGGCCTTCGGCGTGCGCGTCGGGCAGCCAGTTGTGCAGCGGCACCAGGCCCACTTTGGTGCCGAACCCGACCAGCAGGAACACGAACGCGAGCGACAGCACCGTCGGTTCGAGTTGGTTGCGCACGGCGTACAGGTGCGTCCACAGGAGCGAAGTCCCGCCCGGGCCGATAATTTTTTCCGCGGCGAAATACAACAGGATGATTCCGAACAGCGCCTGCGCGATGCCGACCGAGCACAGGATGAAATACTTCCACGCCGCCTCCAGGCTCGCCGGCGTGCGGTACAGACTCACCAGCAGCACGGTCGCGAGCGTCGCGCCCTCCAGCGACACCCACAGGATGCCGATGTTGTTCGACAGCAGGCACAGCAGCATGGTAAAGGAAAACAACTGGTACATGCTGTGGTAGAGGCGCAAGCGTGCCGCGTTCAGGCGCCCGTGGTGTTCCTCGATGCGCATGTAGGGACGGGAGAACAGCGCCGTGCTGAAGCCGACGAACGCCGTCAGCGCGACCAGGAACACATTGAACGGATCGACGAAGAACTGCTCCTGCAGCGCCGTCATCGGGCCGCCGGTGATGACGCGACGGGTCAGCGCCGCCGCGGCGACGAGGGTGATGAGGCTCATCAGCGCGTTGAGCTCCGGCGCCCAGCGCCGGTGGCCAAATAGCGCCAGCAGCAGGCCGCCGAGCAGAGGAAAACCGAGGACCAGAGCGATTTCCATGCGTCCCTAGTCCTCTTTCAGCTTTTCCATGTGCCGGATGTCGAGGCTTTCGAATTCGTCACGGATATGGAAGAAGAAGATGCCGAAGATGAACGTGCCGACGAGCACGTCGAGCGCCACGCCCAGTTCGACCACCAGCGGCATGCCGTAGGTCGCGCTGGTGGCGGCGAAGAACAGGCTGTTCTCCATCGCCAGGAAACCGATCACCTGCGGCACCGCCTTGCGCCGCACGATCATCATCAGGAACGACAGCAGCAAGCTCGCCATCGCGATCCCCAGGGTCGCACGCGTCAGACCGCTCGCCATCTCCGAGATCGGGGTGGCAAGCGCGAAAGCGAAGATCGCGAGGCCGATGCCGATGAGCATCGTGGTCGGAATGTTGATCAGGGTCTCGATGTCCCAGCGGATCTGCAGCCGGTCGATCAGACGGTGCAGTATCCATGGGATCAGCACCACCTTGAGCAACAGCGTGAGCGCGGCCGAGGAATACAGATGATGCTGGCCGGTGGCGTACGCCATGACCAGGGTCGAGGCGGTCAGCGCGGCACCCTGCCACGCGAACAGCTTGATCAGCGTCAGGACGCGGCGCTGGGCCAGCATGGCGAAGGCGAGCAGCAGCAGGAACGCCGCGAGCAGGTTGACAATTTGGCCGGAAAGAGATTGCTCCATGTGGTTCTCAGCCGCGCGCGAGGAAGTGAGTCAGTATGCCGAGCACGCCGAGCAAGAATGCGGTGGACAGGAACTCCGGGGCGAGGAACAGGCGCAGCTTCGCGAACACCGTCTCCAGCAATGCGAGGCCGGCGCCGGCGAGGGCAAGTTTCACCGCCAGCGCCGCGAAGGCGAGCGGGAGCGCGCCCCAGTTGCCCGCTTCGGCGATGCCCCAGGGGACGAACAGCGCGATGCCGATCGTCATGTAAGCGAACAGTTTGATCGCCACCGCCCATTCGATCAGCGCCAGGTGGCGCGCAGAGTATTCGAGAATCATCGCCTCGTGGATCATGGTGAGTTCGAGGTGCGTGGTCGGGTTGTCGATGGGGATGCGGGCATTCTCGGCCAGCAGCACCATGAGGAAAGCGGCCGCGGCGAATGCGAGGCTCGGGTAAATCGCGAACTCGCGGTGCCCCAGCGTTTCGACGATGGTGTTCAACTGGGTCGAGCCGCTGATGAAAGCGGCGGTGAACAGGATCATCAGCATCGCCGGCTCGGCGAGGAAGCCGATCAGCATCTCGCGCCGCGCGCCCAGCCCGCCGAAGGCGGTGCCGATGTCCATCGCCGCGAGCGCCGAGAACACCCGCGCCAGCGCAAACACGCCCACCAGCGCGATAATGTCGGCCGCCGGCGCGAACGGCAGGTCGGTGGCGAGCACCGGCACGATTCCGGCGGCGAGCCACATGCAGCCGAATACCACGTAGGGCGTGACGCGAAACACGGCGGAAGCATTGCGCGCGATCACCGCGTCCTTGTGAAACAGCTTGGCCAGCGTGTAGTACGGCAGCAGGATGCTTGGCGCCGAACGGTTCTGCAGCCAGGCACGGCACTGGTTCGCCCACCCCAGGAGCAGCGGCGCGGCCAGCACCACGAACACCGATTGCAGGATCTGAAAGGCGATCGCGGCAGTGTTGGCCATGGCGGAAATCAGCGTGCCTAGCTCAGCGGACGAAGACCAGCAGCGCGATCAGGGTTAGAAAGCTGTAGAGCAGGTAGATGCTGATCCGTCCCTGCTGCAGCAACGCGATCTTCGATGAAACGTATTCGGCCAGGCGCGCCACCGGCAGGTACAGCCAGTACCAGTGGCGGTCCTCGATCTTGAGCGAGAACTTGGGCGCCGCATCGTCCGCCGCGGGCATGTGCCGCTGCATCAGGTAGAGCGGGCCGAATACGTGCCGGATCGGCTGGCCGAAGGCATCGGCGGTGTCCTGCGTGCGCGCGGTCAGTTCGGAATAGCCGCAGCCCCAGGCGTCGGAGTAACGCAGGCGGCCGTGGTAGAAGCGGCGCACCAGGATGAAAGTAAGCAGCGTCACGCAGACGATCACGATCAGAAACACGATCGGGCTGTAGCTCGCGCGCTCGGACTCGATCGGCACCAGCCACAGCCAATTCGATTGCACCGCGCCCTCGCGCAAGCCGTGCCCGGTGAGCGAGATAGCGACCCGGTTCAGCATCAGCAAAAACGAAGTCGGAAACAGGCCGAGCACGAAGCAGCCGGCCGCAAGCCAGGCCATGCCGAAGCGCTCCATCATGCCGGCGTCGTGGCCATGATCGCCAGCCGCGCCGGGCGCCGCATGCCGCGGCTCGCGCGGCCGCCCGAGGAAGGCGATGCCGAAGACCTTGACGAAGCACATGCCGGTGAGCGCGCCGGCGAGAGCCAGCGTTGCAGCAAACAGCGGCAGCAGGCTGCGCACCACCCCGTTTTCCAGGATCGACGCCTGCAGCGCGGTCTGGAACGTCAGCCACTCGGACACGAATCCGTTCAGCGGCGGCAGCGCCGAAATGGCAAGCGCGCCGACCAGAAAATAAAACGCCGTGTGCGGCATCTTGTGGATCAGGCCGCCCATGTCGTTGAGGTTGCGCAGCCCGGTGGCGTGCAGGATGGAGCCGGCGCCGAGGAACAGCAGCCCCTTGAATACCGCGTGGTTGAGCGTGTGATACAGCGCGGCGATCAGCCCGAGCGCGCCGGCTGCCGGGTGGCCGAAGCCGACGAACACCATGGACATGCCCAAACCGAGAAGGATGATGCCGATGTTTTCCACCGAATGATAGGCGAGGAGGCGCTTCAGGTCGTGCTGCATCAGCGCGTAGAGCACGCCGAACAGTGTCGTGCCGGCGCCGATCACCAATACCAGCATTCCCCATTCCCAGTGGACGTTGCCAATCAAATCGTAGATCACGCGAATCATGCCGTAGATGGCGGTCTTCAGCATGATGCCGCTCATCAGCGCCGAAACCGGCGACGGCGCGGCCGGGTGCGCCTCGGGCAACCACACGTGCACCGGGATCATCCCGGCCTTGGCGCCGAAACCGAAAAAAGCGAGCACGAATGCGACCGTGGCCCACTGCGGCTGGAGCTCGGCCGCGCGCAGCGCGTCGAAGGTGTAATCGCCGTGACCGCCGTTCATCACGCCGAATGACAACAGAATCGCGATCGCGCCCAGGTGGGCGATCAGCAGGTAGAGAAAGCCGGCGCTGCGGATTGCGGGCAGCTTGTGGTCGGTGGTCACCAGGAAATAAGAGGACAGGGCCATGGTTTCCCAGGCGACCATGAACATGTACGCGTCATCGGCCAGGATCACGAACGCCATGCTGGCGAGGAACACGTGGTACTGCAGGCCGATGAGCGCGAGCCGCCCGGCGGCCTCCTCGCGGAAATAGCCGGTGGCGTAAACAGAAATTCCAGCCGACACGGAGCCCAGCAGCGTCAGGAAAAACCCCGCCAGCGGGTCGACGCGCAGATGAAATGGCAAGTCGGGCAACCCGAGGGGCAACGTCATCTGCTGTGTGGGCAGCCAGATTGCCTGCAGGCCGAATGCCGCGAGCGCGAGGCCGATCAGCACGCCCAGCGGAAACGCAAGCCGCCTGGCGAAGAACGCGTTACCTGCGGGAACCAGGGCGAGCGCCCCGATCACAAGCCACGATACGGCCGCGACCAGCGAGTCCAAGAGCGGTGAGGAGAGGGGTTCCATTACCTTTCGAGAAGACGGCGGGAGACCGGAACGCGTCGGCCGCGTGCCGCCGCGGCGAGGCGGTCGACTTCCGCAGGATTTTACCGCAACGGTTCAGGTTCTTCGGCGACGCTCACTTCAATGCCGGTGTTTTCCTCACGCACTTCCATCGCGGGGCGGGCCGCGGGCATCGAGGCGCCCGAGAGCGACCAGGATGCCGAAGAGGATGGCCTCCGGACGCGGCGGGCAGCCGGGAATGTAGACGTCGACAGGGAGGACCCGGTCGACACCGCCGGCGCTGGCGTATCCCTCCCCGACGATGCCCCCGGAGGCGGCGCAGGCTCCGACGGCGATCACGACGCGCGGGTCAGGGATGGCCTCGACCGTGCGGCGGACGGCGGTCTCCAGGTTGCGCGTGACCGGGCCGGTGACCACGACCCCGTCCGCGTGGCGCGGGGAAGCGACGAAGTCGATGCCGAGGCGACGCACGTCGTACACCGGGTTCAGCAGGGCGGCGAGCTCCCAGTCACAGGCGTTGCACGAGCCCGCGTCGAGGTGGCGAAGATGCAGCGACCGACCGAGCACCCGGTGAATCTCGGACGCGGCGCGGGCGGCCTCGGCGTCCGGGTCGGGTGCGGGTCCCGCCGCCAGGACGGCAGGTTCGTCGGCCACGACCTCGATCCGCAGGTCGGCGCGAGTGCGCGCCGCGAGCTCGAAATCCCGTCCCATGGTGACGGCGCCGGCCCAGGGATCCTCGGCACAGCGGCCGCAGAAGACGCACCGCGCGAGGTCGAGGGCGACGTGGCGACGGCCGGCGTCGAAATGTTCCGTGAGCGCCCCCGTGGGGCAGACGGCGGGGGGAGGCAGTCTGGTGCCGGGGCGAAGCATGGGCGCCCCCCGAAAGCGATCCGGCGGCACGCTCGGCTCCGCGGGGTAGCGGGTCGTGACCACGCCGGTGCGAAGCGCGTTTATCAGGATTCTCAACATGTCAGCGATCCGTGCACGAGTAGCAGAGCTCGAAGCTCTTGTTGACGAGCGGGAAGTCCGGGACGATCGCCGTTTCGGCGGCGAGCACCACGGCGGGCCAGTTGTGGTAGCTCGGCGAGCGCAGGTGGTATCGCTCCACGCGCCCGCCGGCGTCGGTGCGAAGCCAATGGACCGCTTCGCCTCGCGCCGACTCGATGGCCGAGATTCCCATGCGGGCCCCGGGCAGCGGGTCTGCGATGGCGACCCGCAACGGCCCCGGCTCGAGCCGCCGGATGAGCTCGCCGACGAGCCGGATCGACTCGCGGGCCTCTAGGGCGCGGACCGTCACACGGGCCATCGCGTCGCCGTCCGACACGGTCACGACATGCAAGTCGGGCGGCGCGAGACCCGCGAACGCGCCGTGGGGATGGTCGCGCCGTGCGTCGCGGTCCACGCCGCTCGCCCGAGCCGCCACGCCGGCGACTGCAAGGTCCAGCGCGGCCTGGTGCTGGAGGACGCCGGTGTCGTCGAGCCGATCGACGACCGACGGGTTGCCTTCGATGCGTCCGATCAAGCTGTCGAGCCCGGCGAGAGTGTCCTCGAGCGTGGCGGCGAGGACCCCGGGGAGCCCGTCCGAGAGATCCAGGCGCACACCGCCCGGGACCACGAGGCCCCGGAGGAAGCGATTGCCGGCGAGCCGCTCGTTCATTTGCTGGAGACGCTCCTTCAAGCGCAGACCCGCGGCGGTGCCGTAGTGGAACGAGGCGCCGGCGCAAATGTTGCCGAGGTCGCCGACGTGGTTGTAGAGCCGCTCCAGCTCGAGAGCGATGCTGCGGATGAGCCGGGCCCGCGGCGGGGCGTCGACGCCTGCGATCTGCTCCAGTGCCTCGCAGTAGCCCAGGCCGTGCGCAACCGAGCAGACCCCGCAGATACGCTCGGCGACGTAGAAGGCGTCGAGCGGCGAGAGCCCTTCCATCCGCTTCTCCAGCCCGCGATGCGTGTAGAACAGGCGCGCGTCGAGATGGAGCACGGTCTCGCCGACCGACGTGAAGCGGAAGTGACCCGGCTCGATGATGCCGGCGTGGATCGGGCCGACCGGGATCTCGAAGACACCCTCGCCTTCGGCGACCAGGTGCGGGAACTCCTCTGCGGGCTCGACCGGTAGGCGCCGCGACCCGTCGAACGCCTTGCGCAACGGGAAGACGCCCCGCGGCCACCCGTCGTGGACCACGAGCGCTCGGGGATCGGGGTGCCCGACGGGGACGATGCCGAAGAGGTCCTGCATCTCGCGCTCGTGCCAGTTTGCCGCCGGGACCGCCGTGGTCAGGGAAGGCACCTCCGGGCGCGCCGCATCCACGGAGATGAGCAGCGTCACGAATCGATCCGGGGCACCGGGGACGGTGGGCTCGAAGATGTAGCGAACCTTCAAATCGCGCTCCGCCGTCTCCGTCTCGTCCGTCGCCACGACGGTGGCCAGGGTCATCGCGTGCGGACCGATGAGCACGGCGGCCGTCGCAGGGAGATCGCCGGAGCGACCAAGACGCACGGTGAGGTCCGCTGGGCGCGGGCCGATCTCCGCCTCGACGGAGCCGCCTGCGCCGGCCCGCAGCGCGACCATGAGGGCATGGTCAGCCAACGACAATCTCCGTGGCGCGCTGGAGGAGGCCGTCGAAGCTCGCGGGAATGGTGAGACCGAGCAGGATCATCATCGCCGCGAGCAGCATCATCGCGAGCAGCGGGGACCAGGCCTCGGGCTCCCGGCTCGCCGCCGCCGTCGGCTCGCCGAAGGTCATCGCGCCGGCATGGTGGAGGAGGCCGGCGAAAATGACGACCACCATCACGAGAAAGATCGCGATTGCCACCCAGTGACCGTGGCCGATGCCGCCGCGCAGCACCATGAGTTCGCTCACGAAGATCGAGAACGGCGGCACGCCGGCGAGCGACAGCGCCGCGAGCATGAGGAACGTCGCGCCGATCGGCGCCACGGCGAGCAGGCCCCGGATGGCCCGCATGTCGCGCGAGCCGTAGCGGGCAATGGCCGTGCCGGCGGCGAAGAACGCGAGGCCCTTGGTGATGCCGTGATTCACCACGTGCAGCAGCGCGCCATAGGTGCCGACGGCACCGCCGAAACCGAGACCGAGCGCCACGATCCCGACGTGCTCGACGCTGTGGTAGCCGAGGAGGCGCTTGAGGTCGCGCTGAGCCAGGATGAACGGCGTCGCCACGACGACCGAGATGAGACCGAAGACGAGCAGCACCTGCGCCGGAAACGCCGGGCCGCACGCGGCGGCGGCGATCGTCTGGAACCGGATGATCGCGAGGAGCGCGCACTTGATGAGGACGCCCGAGAGCAGCACCGAGACCGGCGTGGGCGCCTGGCTATGGGCGTCCGGCAGCCAGAGGTGCATGGGCGCGAGCCCTGCCTTGGTTCCGTAGCCGATCATCACGAAGATGAAGCCGATGCGCACGATACCCGGGTCGAGCGTGGGAGCGACCTGCATGATCGCCGACCAGCTCATCGTGCCCGCGCCTCCCATGACGTCGGCGGCAGCGGCATAGACGAGCACCGTGCCGAAGAGGCCGAAGGAGATGCCGATGGTCGTCACGATGATGTATTTCCACGCCGCCTCCAGGCCATGCCGATGGCCGTGGTAGCCGACGAGGACGGCCGAGGTGATCGTCGTCCCTTCCATCGCGATCCAGAGGACTCCGAGGTTGTCGGCGAGGACCGTCACGACCATCGTCGCGACGAAGGCGTGGACGAGGGCGAAGTAGGACCGCAGGGACTCGGCCTTCATGTTGCCGACCGCCACCGCCTGCCTGAGCCACCCCACCGTGTAG
>JBGQFF010000039.1:0-21636 GCA_041496745.1 Gammaproteobacteria bacterium | reverse complement strand
GTCGCGGTACACGCCGCCCGGGCGGTAGTAAGCCGCGTGCATGCGCGCCCCGGAGACCGCCTCGTAGCAGTCGAGCAGGTCCTCGCGTTCGCGGAAGCAGTACAGGAACACCGTCATCGCCCCGAGATCGAGGGCCTGGGTGCCGAGGAACAGCAGGTGGTTCAGGATGCGCGTGATCTCGTCGAACATCACGCGGATGTACTGTGCGCGCAGCGGCACCTCGATGCCGAGCAGCTTCTCGATCGCGAGCACGTAGGCGTGCTCGTTGCACATCATGGAGACGTAGTCGAGCCGGTCCAGGTACGGCAGCGTCTGCATGTAGGTGCGGGTCTCCGCCAGCTTTTCGGTGGCCCGGTGCAGCAGGCCGATGTGCGGGTCGGCGCGCTGGATCACCTCGCCGTCGAGCTCGAGCACCAGCCGCAGCACGCCGTGCGCCGCGGGATGCTGCGGCCCGAAGTTGAGGGTGTAATTGCGGATTTCCGGCATCGTGCTAGCCGCGGCCCTCGCCGTAGTGCTCCTCGCGCACGATGCGGGGCGTGACTTCGCGCGGCTCGATGGTGACCGGCTGATAGACCACGCGCTTCTGCTCGGGGTCGTAGCGCATCTCGACATGCCCCGAAATCGGAAAATCCTTGCGGAACGGGTGGCCGATGAAGCCGTAGTCGGTGAGAATGCGGCGCAGGTCGGGATGGCCGTCGAACACCATGCCGAAGAGGTCGAACGCCTCGCGCTCGTACCAGTTCACGCTCGGCCAGATCTCGTGCAGCGACGGCAGCACCGGGAACTCGTCGTCGGCGAACATGCAGCGCACGCGCAGCCGCCAGTTGTGGGCGATGGACAGCAGGTGCAGCACCGCGGCGAAGCGTCCGCTCTGCGGCGCGCGCCCCCCGTAGGTGGAATAGTCCACGCCGCACAGATCCATCAACTGCTCGAACCGCAGCGCGGCGTGGTCGCGCAGCGTGCGCGCCACCGACAGGTGGTCGGCAGGACGCACCGCGAGCGTCAGCTCGCCGTGCCGCTCGGTGAGCGACGCGATGCGCTCGCCGAGGAGTTGCCTGAGCGCGTCGTGCAGGCGCTGGAGCCGTGGCGTCATGGGCGTTAGAGCGCGATGGTGTTGGTGCGCCTGATCTTGTTCTGCAGCTGCAGGATGCCGTACAGCAGCGCCTCGGCGGTCGGCGGGCAACCCGGCACGTAGATGTCCACCGGAACGATGCGGTCGGCACCGCGCACCACGGAGTAGGAGTAGTGGTAGTAGCCGCCGCCGTTGGCGCACGAGCCCATCGAGATCACCCAGCGCGGCTCGGCCATCTGGTCGTAGACCTTGCGCAGCGCCGGCGCCATCTTGTTGCACAACGTCCCGGCGATGATCATGACGTCGGCCTGCCGCGGGCTGGGGCGGAACACGATGCCGAAGCGGTCGAGGTCGTAGCGTGCCGCGCCTGCATGCATCATCTCGATGGCGCAGCACGCCAGCCCGAAAGTCACCGGCCACAGCGAGCCGGTGCGCGTCCAGTTGATCACCGTGTCCAGCTTGGCGGTGACGAAGCCCTGCTGCATGACGCCTTCAATACCCATGGACTACTCCCATTCCAATGCCCCCTTCATCCACTCGTAGATGAAGCCGACGACCAGGATACCGAGGAACAGCATCATCGACAGGAAACCGGGCCAACCGATGTCGCTGATCACCACCGCCCAGGGAAACAGGAACGCGATCTCCAGGTCGAACAGGATGAACAGGATCGCCACCAGGTAGTAGCGCACGTCGAACTTCATGCGCGCGTCCTCGAAGGCCTCGAAACCGCACTCGTAGGGCGAAAGCTTCTCCGGGTCGGGGCGGCTCGGGCCGAGCAGCTTGCCAAGCACCATCGGCGCCACGCCGACCGCCAGGCCGACGAGGATGAACAGCAGGATCGGAAAGTACTCAGCCAGCATAGTTGGTGCCCACGAGCAGACTCGAACTGCTACGGCTGATTAGGCCACTAGCCCCTCAAGCTAGCGTGTCTACCAATTTCACCACGTGGGCGTCTCGTCCGACGCGATTATCCCCTAAAAATCATTGCGGCACGTCGCGCGCCTTCGAACCGGCGGCATCGCCCGCCGCAGGCTTCGGCACGTCGGCCGCCGGCTTCGCCGGCTGCTCCTGCTTCACCGCATCCATCACTGTGCCGCCCGCGGTCCTGGGCTTGTCGCTGGCAAGATAGGCGAGCCCCAGGCTGCTGAGAAAGAAGATCGCCGCCAGCACCGCGGTGGCGCGCGACAGGAAATTCGCCGAGCCGGTGGCGCCGAACAGGCTGCCCGAGGCGCCGCCGCCGAAACCGGAACCCATGTCCGCGCCTTTGCCGTGCTGGAGCAGCACCAGGCCGACGATCGCCAGCGCGATCAGCACGTGCGCCACTATGATCAAGGTAGTCCACTGTTGCATGTCTTCATCCCTTCCGTTGCGCCATTGCGCAGATGCCGATGAAATCCTGCGCCACCAGCGAGGCCCCGCCGATCAGCCCGCCGTCCACGTCGGGCATGGCGAAAATCGCCGCAGCGTTCGCCGGCTTCATGCTGCCGCCGTAGAGGATGCGCGTCGCCGCGCCCACGCGCTTGCGCAGGAAGCCGTGCACCGCCTGCGCTTGCTCCGGCGTTGCGGTGCGCCCCGTGCCGATGGCCCACACCGGCTCGTAGGCCACCACTGCATCGGCGATGCCGTTTCTCGCCAGCACGGCGTCCAATTGCCTCGCCACCACTTGCTCCGTGCGTTCCGCTTCGCGTTCCCCGAGCGTCTCGCCCACGCACAGGATCGGCGTGATGCCTGCCGCCCGCGCCGCCGCGAACTTGGCCGCCACCTGGGCGTCGGCCTCGCCGTAGAGCTGCCGGCGCTCCGAGTGGCCCACCAGCACGTAGCGGCAACCGAATTCCGCCAGCATCGCGCCGGACACTTCGCCCGTGTAGGCGCCCGATGCATGCTCGCTCAGGTTTTGAGCCGCCAGCGCGACCTGCGTTCCCCGCAATCGCTCCTGCCCCTGCGCGAGGTACGGGAAAGGCACGCAAACGGCACATTCCACACCTTTGACGCCGGCGACGATCGCATCCAGCAACGCCCGATTGGTCGCCCGGCTGCCATGCATCTTCCAGTTGCCGGCGACGAGCCGAGCGCGCATCCCGCTACCGTTCGCTGAAAGGACGAATTCTACCCGTTTTGCGCCGCAGCAGCCGCGTCCCGCGCCAGCGTACGCGCTGCGCGGGCCATCGCGTCCCGCAGCCGCCGCCCGACGCGCTCGCGCAGCGGCTCCAGGACGCCAGGCAGCCGCACCGAATGGCTGAGCGCCTGCGTTTCCTCGGCGTACAACTGCAGCAATTCGAACAACCGTTGCTCGAACACACCAGCCGCGAATGCCTCGCGCAGCCGGCGGCCGTGCCGCCACGCGTCGAGGATGCGACGGGCGGTGTCCAGGCCGAGTTCGATGCGCCGCAGCCGCAGCGGCTCGATCCTGTCGTAGGGAATTTCGATGCGCACCGGGAAACCGCCGAGGCGCGCGAGGAACTCGCGGTCGATTTCGCGCGCAGCGGCAAGGATTTCACGCGCGGCCCCGGGCGCCAGCGCCTCGCCCGCGCGCCGTATCACCAGCGCGTCCTTGCGCACTTCCTTGGCCACGTTCTCGGCGAGGAACGGCTCCAGCGCCGGCAGCGCGAGGCGCAGGGGCAGCGCCGCACGCAACTCGTCGGTGGTGCGGCGGCTGAACTCCCGCAGCAGCCGGCCGTTGAGCGCGGCGAGTGCCTTTTCCCGATTCAGACCGGCGGCGGTTTCACGGCGCGGTGAAAACCGAGCATGCCGGAGAACACCGTCTTCGCGGTGACGTCGCGGAAGCCGACGTCCTCCAGCATGTCGCTCAGCTCCTGGGCGGAGTAGAACATCTGCAACGCCTGGATGAAGTACTCCTTGCAGTTGAGCGCCGCGGGCCCGCTGCGGAACAGGAAACCCGTGAACCACAGGCAGAAACGCAGATACGCGTAGTAGAGCCTCTCGACGGTCCGGTTACCGGGCCGCAACATGTCGCAGTGGTAAAAGCGCCCGCCGGGTTTGAGCACGCGCCGGATCTCGGCGGCGACACGCCGGATGCGCAGATGCCGCGAAGCGAATTGCAGCGTCGCGATGTCGAACGAATTGTCCGGGTACGGCAGCGTGTGCACGTCGTCGATCACGCTCTGGATGCGGAAGCCTGCCGCCTCGGCGCGCTGGCGTCCGACCTCCTGCATCGCGGCGCTGCGATCGATGGCGTGTACCTCCAGCGTCGGCTCGCGCTTGAGCAGCGCGATGCCGATGGCGTTGGTGCCGGCGCAGACATCGAGCACCCGCTCGCGGGGCCGGATGTCCACCGTATCCATGAACTTGCGCAGGAACCAGCCCCACAGTCCCAGGCTGGCAATGTAATTCGCCCGGTCGTAGTACGGCGCCACGTCGGCGAAGACGTCGTTCAGTTCCTGGGTCCAGACGACGTTGAAGCGCTCTTCGCGGGCGATTTCGCGCGCGGCAACCGGCGGTGGATTCATGAGCTGGCCTCTCATCCCTTCAAATCCGTGCCAAGTAGTACACCGATGCCCCGGTCCCGGCAAGGGCTCCGGCGTAGAGGATCGTCGCGACCAAGGTGTCGGCGCGTACCCCGAGGTCGTAGCAGGTGATGCGCAGGCGGTGGGCGGCGCTCCAGAGCGACAGGAACACCACACCCGCCACCGCCAATTTGGCGAGCCAGTGGCCCGCGAACGCGTACAGGCGCTCGTAGGCCAGCAGGTCGGGCGCGTGGCCGAGCGCCGCCAGGAGCGTCAGCAGGATCAGCGCCGGGGTGATGAAGGCAGTGACCGTGCCGCCGGCGGCGAACGGGCCCCAGACGATCGGCTTGTTCGATATCGCCACGCTCAGAATGCTCCCGCAAAATACAGCACCGCGAGCGACAGCGCCGCCCAGGCGCCGAAATGCGCGCCCGAGATGGCAGCGTCCGGAACGAACTCTTCACCGATCTGCAGCGGCAGGGCCTTGGGGGTCAGGTTGAACCAGGTGATGCTGTGGTAAGTCGCGAAGCCCAGGGCCAGCACGTGGAACACGATGCTGGCCGGGCTTTTCAGGCACTCGAGGAACGCGGCCCAGGCGGCCGGCCCTTCCGCAAGCTGCTTCAGGCCCCACACCATCAGCAGCGTCCAGCCGCCGATGAACAGGCACGAGAACTCGCGCACCATGTAACGCAGGTAGCGCGGGTGGCGGAAGATCCACTCCGACGTGATCTCGCGCACGTAGGGCTTGCGGCTCACTTCTTCAGCCATGGCATCAGGTGCTGCATGTACCAGTCCAGCGTGCTCTTGATCTTGACCTGCTGGATCGCCCCCGCCGGATCGACCTGTTCAGGGCAGACTTCGGAACAGGCGCCTACGAACGAGCACTCCCATACACCTTCGGTCGCCGCGATCTCCTGCTGCCGCTGGTCCCGGCCGCCGTCGCGCGAATCCTGGTTGTAGCGGTGCGCGAGCGCGATCGCCGCCGGACCGATGTACTTCGGGATCAGGCCGTATTCCGGGCAGGCCGCGTAGCACAGCATGCAGTTGATGCACATGCTGTACTGCTTGAAGCGCTTCAGCTCCGCCGGCGTCTGGCGGTACTCGCCTTCGCCGAGCGGCTTTTCCTGCTTCGGGATCAGGTACGGCCTGACGCGCGCCAGCTTGGCCATGAAGTCGTCGATCACCGTCACCAGGTCGCGCTCGATCGGGAAATGCGCGAGCGGCTCGACGCGGATCACGCCCTGATAGTTGCGCAGGAACGACTTGCACGCCAGCTTCGGCTCGCCGTTGATCATCATGCCGCAACTGCCGCACACCGCCATGTGGCAGGACCAGCGGTAGCTCAGCGTGGCGTCGAGGTTCTCCTTGACGTGGTTGAGCGCGTCGAGCACCACCCATTCCTCGCGGCAGGGAACTGAATAGCGCTGGAAATGCGGCTCCTTGTCCGCTTCCGGGTTGTAGCGCGTTACCTCGAGTTCGACCACGCGTTCGCTCATGCGTGGTCTCCCGAGTAGTCCCGCACGCCGGGCTTCGACCTGGTGATCACCACGTCGCAGTAATCCACGCGCGGCGCCTGCGTCGGGTGATGGAATGCGAGCGAATGGCGCAGAAAGCTCTTGTCGTCGCGCGCGGTGAAATCGAGCCGCTGGTGCGCGCCGCGCGACTCCCTGCGCGCCAGGGCGCTTTGCGTGACCGCCTCGGCGCACTCGAGCATCGAGCCCAACTCCAGCGCCTGCAGCAGGTCCGTGTTGTAGACGTTGGTCTTGTCGTGCAACTCGATGCCGCGGTAGCGGCGGCGCAGCGCGGCGAGCGTGGCGCAGGCTTCGGCGAGGCCCTCGCCGCTTCGGTAGATTCCGGCATGCTGCTCCATCGTCTGCATCATCTCCTTGCGCAATCCCGCGACGGTGTCGGTGCCGCCGCTCCTCTGCATCAGCTCGCGGATGCGCGCCTGCGCCGCAGCCGCGAGCGCCACGAGCGCCGCGTCGCCCGCCGGACGCGTGCCCGCCTGAAGGTACTCCATCGCGCTCAAGGCCGCGCGGCGGCCGAACACCAGCAATTCGGTCAGCGAATTCGAGCCGAGCCGGTTGGCGCCGTTGATGCTCACGCAGGCGCACTCTCCTGCGGCGTAAAGCCCCGGCAGCGAGGTCGCCGCCTTGATGTCGGTATGGATGCCGCCCATCATGTAATGCGCCACCGGGCGCACCGGCACGGGATCGGTCACCGGATCGACACCCATGTAGCTGATGCACATGTCCCGCACCAGCGGCAGGCGCTCGTTGATCGTCTTCTCGCCCAGGTGCCGCATGTCGAGCAGCATCGCGTCCCCCCACTGGGTGGGCACCGCATTGCCTTTTTTCTGCTCGTGCCAGAACGCCTGGCTGACCCGGTCTCGCGGGCCGAGCTCCATGGTCTTGAGCACCGGATGCCCGAGCGGCGTTTCCGGCCCCATGCCGTAATCCTGCAGAAAGCGGCGGCCGTTCTTGTTGAGCAGCACCCCGCCTTCGCCGCGGCAGGCCTCCGTCAGCAGGGTGCCGGTGCTGGGCAGCCCGGTCGGGTGGTACTGCACGAACTCCATGTCCTTCAGCGGCACGCCGGCACGGTAGGCAAGCGCCATGCCGTCGCCCGTCTTGATCGCGCCGTTGGTGGTGAACGGGAACATGCGCCCGGCGCCGCCGCCGGCGATGATCACCGCCCGTGCGTCGAAGCAACGCATCTGACCGCTGCGCATCTCGATCGCGACCAGACCCGCGCAGCGGCCCCCGTCCACCAGCAACTCGGTCGCGTAGTACTCGTCGAAGCGCTGGATCGAGGCAAACCGCAGCGAAGTCTGGAACAGCGTATGCAGGATGTGGAAGCCCGACTTGTCGGCGGCAAACCAGGTGCGCTGCTTCTTCATGCCGCCGAACGGCCGCACCGCCACCGAGCCGTCCGCTTCGCGGTTCCACGGGCAGCCCCAGTGCTCGAGCTGCGTGAGCTCGCGCGGTGCCTCGCGCACGAGGTACTCGACCGCATCCTGGTCGGACAGCCAGTCGCCGCCGCCGACGGTGTCGTCGAAGTGCTGCTCCAGGCTGTCGTCGGGCTTGACGACGCCCGCCGCGCCGCCCTCCGCTGCGCAGGTGTGGCTGCGCATCGGATAAACCTTGGAAATCAGCGCGATGCGAAGGGAGGGCTGCGCCTCGGCCAGCGCGATCGCGGCCCGCAGGCCCGCGCCCCCAGCTCCGATGATCGCGATGTCCGTGCGAATGGTTTCCATTTGTACTCCATGGTGCCCGGTCTTCCGGCCGGGCGATTGATATGAGTCAAAGTCTCGCGGCGCGAAATCACACTGCCATCAGAAATACCCCAGCCATCTCGGCAGGAACAGCACGATTTGCGGCACGAATGTGAGGATCAGCAGCATCGCGGTCATCGCCGCCACCAGCCAGGCGCACCACTTGAGCGTGGCTTCGATCGGGATGCCCGCCAGGCGGCAGGTGACCATCAGGTTGACCGCGGTCGGCGGCGTGAATTGGCCGATGGCGACGTTGATGGTCATGACGATCCCGAGCCACACCAGGTCCCACTGGTAGACCTGCGCCACCGGCAGCAGGAACGGCAGGAACACGAAATAGGTCGCGGTGGCGTCGAGCGCCGTGCCGGCGACGAGCAGCATGAAAGTGATGGCGAGCAGTACCGCGGTCTCGCTGGTGCCGGTCGAGGTGAGCCATTTCGCGAACTGATTGAACACGCCGATGGTGTCCACCGCCCAGCCGAACAGCGCCGCGAGCCCCACCATGAACAGGATCACCGCGGAGATCTCGGCGGCTTCGGCGAGCAGGTCCCAGACCTGCCGCCAGCTCATCGAGCGGTAGATCGCGAGCCCGACGATGAGCCCGTAGGCGACCGCCACCACCGCCGCTTCCGTCGGCGTGAAGGCGCCCGAGCGCATGCCGCCGAGGATGATCACTGGCGCAAGGAGCCCCCAGCCCGCTTCCTTGAAGCTTTGCCACAGCGGCGGCGCGGGCTCCGGGTCGTTCGCACCCCAGCCGTGGATCCTGGAGAAGACGAGTGCGGCGAGGATCAGCGCCACCCCGCACAGCAGCCCGGGGATCAGGCCGGCGGCGAACAGCGCCGGCACGCTCGCCTGCGGCACCAGCACCGAGTAGATGATCAGCGCGATGGAAGGCGGGATGACGATGGCGGTGGAGCCGCCCGCCGCGATCAGGCTTGCCGAGAACTCCTTGGGGTAGCCGACACGCGTCATCGCGGGGATCAGGATCGCGCCCACCGCCGCGGCGTCCGCCGGCCCGGAGCCGGAGATGCCGCCGAGCACCATGCACACCAGCACCGCGGCGACCGCGAGCCCCCCTGCCCGCTTGCCGACCAGCGCTTCCGCGAGGCGCACCAGGCGCCCGGCGACACCCGAGCGCTCGAAAATCATGCCGGCGAGGATGAACACCGGGATCGCGATCAGCGGGTATTTCGCGATGCCCGCATAGACCATGTTCGGCACCGACATGATGCCCATCTTGGCGGCGAGGATCACGACGACGCCGGAGAGCCCGAGCGCCACCGCCAGCGGCACCGCCGCGCACATCAGGACCACGAAGCTGCCGAACAGCAGCCAGCTCATGCGGACTTCTTCCGCCAGACGTGCGCCAAGCCCTGCGCGATGCGCGCGAGCACCAGGAGCGAAAGCAGCGGCAGCCACACCGTGTAGATCCACTGCGGCCAGCCCAGGCCGGGCGACGTGACCTCGAGGTCATAGTCGTCCCAGGCCATGCGCGCGCCGTACCAGGCGAGGAGCGCGAGCATCAGCGCGCTCATCGCCAAGCCGAACAGCAGCCAGCGGCGGCGCCAGGGCCAGGCGAGCTGGTCGGTGAAATAGGTCACCGCCATCTGGTTGCCATCCAGAAATGCCTTGGCGGAACCGATGAAAGTGAGGAATACCAGCAGGAACACCGAGATCTCCTCCGTGAAGGCGAATGAGATGTTGGTGAGGTAGCGCGCCAGCACGTTGCCGAGCGTGATCAGGCAGATCGCCGCCATCGCGGCGGCGCCCAGGAACCGCTCGGCCTTGAACCCGGCCTCAGGGGGCAGCGTGGGCGCCGGCCCCCCGTTCTGCCAGGACAATCAGTTCTTCTTGCGGCTGGCGACCGAGGCTTCGGCCTTCTTCACCAGGTCCGGCCCGATCTGCCTGGACCACTTGTCGTACACCGGGCGCGTCACCTTCTGGAACGCGGCGCGCTCCTGCGGTGAGAGCTTGACGATATTCACGCCGAAGCCGGCAATGGTCTTGTGCACGGCGGGGTCGGCGCCGGTCATGCCCTCGCGCGCGAGCTGGATGCAGTACTTGCCCGCCTCGATGGCGGCCTCGCGCACGAGCTTGCGGTCTTCCGGCGTCCAGCTCTCCCACACCTCCTTGTTCGCCACGAAGATCAGCGGATCGGCGACGTAGCCCCACAGCGTCACGTTCTTCTGGCCGACCATGTGCAGCTTGGCGGCGGTGAAGATGGTGAGCGGGTTCTCCTGACCGTCCACTGCGCCTGAGGCGAGCGCGGGCTGCGCATCCGCCCAGCTCATCTGCGTCGGGTTGGCGCCGAGCGCGGTGAAGGTGTCGAGGAACAGCGGCGAGCCCACCACGCGGAACTTCAGCCCCTTGAAGTCCTCGGGCTTGTGCAGCGCGCGCTTGGAGTTGGTCACCTCGCGGAAGCCGTTCTCGCCCCAGGCGAGCGGCACCACGCCGGCGCGCTCAAGGCGCGCGAAGATGTCCTTGCCCACCGGGCCCTGCGTCAACGCGTCGATGGCCGCGTAGTCGGGCATCAGGAAGGGCAGCGAGAACAGGTTCAATTCCTTGATCTGCGGCGACCAGTTGATGGTCGAGCCGATGGCGAGGTCGATCACGCCCTGGCGGATGGCGGTGAACTCGCGCGTCTGGTCGCCCGCCACCAGCGAGGTGCCGGGGTACATCTTGATGTTGATCCTGCCGTTCGTTTTCGTTCGCACGAGTTCGCCCCAGCGCTCGCCCGCCTTGCCCCAGGGGAAGGCGGTGCCGACCACGGTCGAGAGGCGGTACTCGCTCTGGTACTTCGATTGGGATAGCGCGGGCTGCGCGGCGAGAGCGAGTCCGGCGACCGCCAGCGCGGCAATCAGGATCCTGCGTTTCATGGCCTTCTCCTAGTTGAATTGCGCGAGCGCCTGCGTGATGCGCTCGCTGGTTATGCGCGCCTCGTCCTCCAAGGGCTTGGAATAGCCCACCGGGATACGCGGTCCACCAAGGCGTTTTACCCGAATGCCGAGCTCTTCGGCAACAGTGGCGGCGATCTCGGCGCCGAAACCGGCCACCTGCACCGCCTCGTGCGCCACCAGCAGGCGCCGCGTTTTCGCCGCCGAGGCGAGCACCGTGTCGCGGTCCCAGGGCCAGAGGGTGCGCAGGTCGATCACTTCGACCGACAGCCGGCTCGCCTCAGCCGCCGCCAGGGCGGCCTCGAGCGTGCGCGACCAGGTCACCAGGGTCACGTCGCTGCCCTCGCGCGCCACACGCGCCTTGCCCAGCGGCACCTGCAGGGACTCGTCCACCTCGCCCTGCGCGACCCACAGCTCCTTGTGCTCGAGGTAGCACACCGGATCGCCGCTGCCGATCGCGGCGCCAAGGAGCGAGCAGTTGTCCTGAGGCGTGCCGGGCGCCACCACGACCAGTCCGGGCACGTGCGCGAACCAGGCCTCCAGGCTCTGCGAATGCTGGGCGGCCGAGCCGCTCCAGATGCCGCCCGGCATGCGCGCCACCAGCGGCACGCGGCCCTGGCCGCCGAACATGTAGCGCGCCTTGGCCGCCTGGTTGACGAGTTCGTCCATGGCGCACAGCGCGAAGTCCACCACGCGCATCTCGACCACGGGCTTCAGGCCGGCGAGCGCCATGCCCACCGCCGCGCCCAGGATGGTGGACTCGGAAATCGGCGTATCGATGACGCGGGTGCCGCCGAACTCCTGCTGCAGGCCCTTGTATTGCTGGAAGATGCCGCCGCGGCCGACGTCCTCGCCCAGGGTCACGACTTTCGGGTCGGCGCGCATCGCGCGCGCGAGGGCGGCGCAGGAGGCCTGCGCATAGCTCATCCGCGCCATCGGCCGCTCCCCGTGTCCTGGATGTCGGTGTAGGCCGCAGTGGGATTCGGCCAAGGCGCCGCCGCGGCGGCCGTGACCGCCTTGCGTACTTCTTCTTCCGCTTCGTTACGGATCCGTGCGATTTCAGCGGGCCGTAGTCCCGCTTCCGCGCGCTTGATGGGGTCATCCAGAAGCGCGCGCGCGACCTCTTCGCCGTCGCGATAGGTCGCGGGATCCACCGACACGTGGCCCTTGAAGCGGTAGGTGATGGCGTGCAGGAAGCGCGGGCCCTTGCCGCCGCGAACCTCGGCGATGAGCCTGCCGGCGGCGGCGTCCACGGCGAGCAAGTCGTTGCCGTCCACCTGTTCGCCCGGCACGCCGATCGCCTTCGCGCGCGCGAGCGCGCCCTCCCCCGCGGTCATCGCTTGCGTCGAGGTCATCGCCGACCAGCGGTTGTCCTCGCACACGAAGAGCACCGGCAGCGCGTGGATCTGCGCCCAGTTGAGGCCTTCGAGGAACGGACCGCGATTGATCGCGCCATCGCCGAAGAAGCAGGCGACGATGGCGTTCTTCTGCTGGATCTTCAGCGCGTGGGCGGCGCCCACGGCGATCGGGATGCCGGCCGCCACCACTCCGTTCGCGCCGAGCATGCCGACCGAGAAGTCGGCGATGTGCATCGAGCCGCCCTTGCCGCCGTTGCAGCCGGTGGCGCGGCCGAACAGCTCGCACATCATGCGTTCCATGGACGCGCCCTTGGCCAGCGTGTGGCCGTGGCCGCGGTGCGTCGAAGTGAGGAGATCGTCCTTCGACAGATGGATGCACACGCCGGCGGCGACCGCTTCCTGCCCGGTCGACAGGTGCAGCGGGCCGCGCACCTTGGCATCGCCGAGGTGCGCGCCGAAGGCGGCGACGCCGCCCTTGGACGCTTCCTCCGCGGCGTTCTCGAAGGCGCGGATGCGCGCCATCGTGCGGTAGAGCTGGAGGCTGCGGGCCTTGGAGACTGGCGGCGTCAAAGCCGCGCGAGTCTACCCGAACCTGCCGGTGATGTAATCCTCGGTCTGCTTCTTTTTCGGCTTGATGAAGATCTCGTCGGTGACGCCGTACTCGATCAGCTCGCCAAGGTACATGTAGGCGGTGTAGTCGGAGACGCGCGCCGCCTGCTGCATGTTGTGGGTGACGATGAGGATCGTCACCTTGTTCTTCAGGTCGTGGATCAGTTCCTCGATCGAGGCGGTGGCGATCGGGTCGAGCGCCGACGTGGGTTCGTCGAACAACAGGATCTCGGGATCCGTGGCGAGCGCGCGCGCGATGCACAGGCGCTGCTGCTGCCCTCCCGACAGGTTGAACGCGGGCTCGTCCATGCGGTCCTTGACCTCATCCCACAGCGCCGCGTTCCTCAGCGCCTCCTCCACCTTCTCGTTCAGCGTCACCCTGCGACTCTCGCCCCGCACGCGCAGGCCGTAGGCCGCGTTCTCGTAGATGGACTTCGGGAACGGGTTCGGCTTCTGGAACACCATCGAGATGCGCATGCGCACCTCGATCGGGTCCACGCCGGGCGCCAGCACGTTGACGTTGTCCGGGTAGAGCCGGATCTCGCCCTCGTAGCGGTTGCCCGGGTACAGGTCGTGCATGCGGTTGAAACAACGCAGGAAAGTGGACTTGCCGCAACCCGAGGGCCCGATCAGCGCGGTAACCTGCTTCTCGTACACCGGCATGTCGAGGCTTTTCAATGCCTGGAAATCCCCGTAATAGAAATTAAGCGCCTTCACCTGCGCCTTGGTGACCAGCGGTGCGGACTCATGCGCAGGGACGGCTACCATTTGATGGTCTTCCTCAGTCTGTAACGGATGTAGATCGCCAGCCCGTTCATGGCGAGCGTCATCAGCACCAGCACGAAGCCCGCGGCCGCCGCGTTGACCAGGAACGCCGCCTCCGGCCGGGAGGTCCAGTTGAACATCTGGATCGGCATCACGGTGAACGGCGACGTCAGCCATTCGAAAGAGACGAACGGGGGCGCGGCCTTGACCGGTGACGGCGGCAGGAAGGCGATGAAGGTCAACGCGCCGATGGTGATGATCGGCGCCGTTTCGCCGATGGCGCGTGCCATGCCGATGATCACGCCGGTCAGGATGCCGGCCGAAGAGTACGGCACGATGTGGTCCTTGCATACCTGCCACTGCGTCGCGCCGAGCGCGTAGGCGCCTTCGCGGATGCCCTGAGGGATCGAGCGGATCGCCTCGCGCGTCGCCACGATCACCACCGGCAGGATGAGCAGCGCGAGCGTCAGCCCCGCGGAGAGGATCGACTGGCCAAAGCCGAACTGGTAGACGAACAACCCGAGCGCCAGCAGGCCGTAAACGATCGAAGGCACGCCAGCGAGGTTGGTGATGTTGATCTCGATGATGTCGGTGACCCAGTTCTTTGGCGCGTACTCCTCGAGGTACAGGCCCGCCGCCACGCCCAGCGGCACGGCGAAGAAGGCGGTGGTGAGCATCACCAGGCAGGAACCCACCCACGCCGTGAGGATGCCCGCCTGCCCCGCGCGGCGCGAGGGAAAATTGGTGAAGAAGTCCCAGTCCAGCCGCGGCACGCCCTTGATCGCCATGTCGGCGAACAGCGCGACGAAGGTCAGCACGCCGATCATCAGGGCCAATACGCCGACGCAGGCGAATACCAGGTCCCAGCGCTTGTGGCTGGCGACGAGCGCACGGATTTCCTCGAGATTCTTCGCGTAGGCCATCAGTAGGCCTCGCGGTAGCGCTTGCGCAGGAAATGCCCCGCGACGTTGAAGAGCAGCGTAAACAGCATCAGCGTGAGTCCGGCCGCGAAGATCGTCTGGTAGCCGATCGAGCCGTGCGGCAGATCGCCCAGCGCCACTTGCACGATGTAGGCGGTGATGGTCGCCGCGGGTTCGAGCGGGTTGAAGGTGAGGCTGGGCTGCATGCCGGCCGCCACCGCCAGGATCATGGTCTCGCCCACCGCGCGCGAAATGCCCAGGATGTAAGCGGATGCGATGCCGGAAAACGCCGCCGGAACCACCACCCGCGTCGCGGTCTGGAAGCGCGTTGCCCCCATGGCATAGGAGCCTTCGCGCAACGCCATCGGCACCGCGCGCATCGCGTCCTCGGAGATCGAGCTGACGTAGGGAATGATCATGATCCCCATGACGATGCCCGCGGACAGGATGTTGAATCCCGGCAATGCCGGGTAAAACCACTGCAGGATCGGCGTGACGAACAGCAGCGCGAAATAGCCGTAGACGATGGTCGGCACGCCGCCGAGCAGCTCGAGGAAGGGCTTGGCCACCTCACGCACGCTGAACGGCGCAAACTCCGACAGGTAGATGGCGATGATGGTGCCCAGCGGGATGGCGATCGACAGGGCCACCAGCGAACTGGTGATGGTGCCCGACAGCAGCACCATGATGCCGAAGTGCGCGTCGTCGAACAGCGGCGTCCACTGCGTGTCGGTGAGGAAGTCCCACAGCGACACGTGGGTGAAGAACAGCACCGATTCCTTCACCAGCACGTAGACGATGCCGATGGTGGTGAACACCGAGACCAGCGCGGCGAGGAACAGCACGCCCTCGATGGCGCGCTCGCGCAGGACGCGCGCGCGCCTTTGCTTCAGTCTCGCGCCCGCGTCCAGCGGAGGCATGGTGTTCGAGGCCAGGCCGGGTACGGCCGCCATGGTGGAGAAGTCCCGATTCTAGATGCAAAAAGCCCGCCCGCGTACCGCGGGCGGGCCTTCGTTCGCGCTACAGCTTTGCTTCGCGCTTGAGCAATTCCTCGATGGTGACGCCGACTTCGGCGACGCCGCCGAACACCGTGCCCTTCTTGCCCTTGGTCACGTGCTCCCAGGCCGTCTTGTAGGCGTGCTCGGGGAGCGGCACGTACTTCACTTCCTTCGCCAGCTTGGCGCCGTGGGTCATGTAGTACAGCACGAATTCCTTCACCTCCGGCTTGCCGAGCGACTTGGCGTTCACGTAGATGAAGATCGGCCGCGCGAGCGGCGTGTAGGTGCCGGCGATCACCGCATCGAAAGAGGGCAGCACGGGCTGGCCCTTCTCGTTGACGATCGGCACCGCCTTCAGCTTGTCCTTGTTCTCCACGTAGTAGGCGAAGCCGAAGTAGCCCAGCCCGTTCACGTCGCGCGACACGCCCTGCACCAGCACATTGTCGTCCTCCGAGGCGGTGAAGTCGCCGCGCGAGGACTTGGACTTGCCCACCACCGCCTCGGTGAAATAGTCGAAGGTGCCCGAGTCCGCGCCCGGCCCGAACAGCTTCAGCGGCTGCGCCGGCCAGGCGGGGTTCACGTGGTTCCACATCGTCACCTTGCCCTGCGCCGCCGGCTCCCACATCTTCTTCATCTCGGCTACGGTGAGCTGCTTGATGAAACCGTTCTTCGGGTGGATCACCACCGTCAGCGCGTCGAACGCCACTGGCAGCTCGTAGTACTCCACGCCGGCCGCCTTGCAGTCGTCCATTTCCTTTTTCAGGATCGGGCGCGAAGCGCCGGAGATGTCGGTTTCGTTGCGGCAGAACTTCTTGAAGCCGCCGCCGGTGCCGGAAATGCCGACGGTGACCTTGATCTGGTTCTTCTTGGACTTCTGGAACTCCTCGGCCACCGCCTCGGTGATCGGGAACACGGTGCTCGAGCCGTCGATCTTGACGATCTGGCTGTAAGCGGGGATGGCGGCCAGCAGCGAGGCTGCCAGGATGAGACGTTTCATCGATTCGCTCCTAGTGTCAGTTGGCTGGAGCGAGTCTAGGGTCGGCTTGTTACAGGGCCATTACACCGTCGCTGACCGCGGCAGCACCAGCCTCGCCTCGGTCGGCGTCTGCGTGGCCATCCCGCCGGTGGAAGCCACCCCGGTGCCCACCGGCGCACCGAAGACCGGTTACATGAATGAGAAATACCTGCTCGGCGTGCTGGGTATCAGGAAGCTGAAGTGATAAATTGACCGGAGGCGGCGATGCACGCTGTCTTTTTTTGAGCAACCACCAAGGAGGAGAAACATGAGCAATCACTTGAATCGCCGCGATTTCATGAAAATGAGCGGAGCCGCGGTCGTCGGCGGCGCCGCCGCCGTAACTGGCTGCGCCACCGCCGGAGGCGGCGCAACGGCAACCGGCTCGATCGGCGTCAAAGCCGCCCTGCCCGGCGCCAAGGGTCCGCGCCTCGTCATCGTCGGCGGCGGCACCTCGGGCCTCACCATCGCCAAGTACGCCAAGAAGGAATATCCGAAGTTCGACGTGGTGCTGGTGGAAAAGCGTGACATGTATTCGTCCTGCTTCTCCAGCAACCTGTGGTACGCCGGCCTCGTCAACCTGGAGTTTCTCGCGGATCACAGTTTCCTCGATGCCGCGCGCAACAACCATTACATCTACTTCAACGCCACCGTCACCGGGCTGGATCGCACTTCGCGCACGCTCGCCACCAGCGAAGGTGACATCAGCTACGATTTCCTCGTCATCGCACCGGGTATCTCCTACGACTACGGTCGCATCGGCGTGAAGGATCCGGAAGCCATCGATGCGCTGCGCACCATCTATCCCGGCGGCTTCATTTCCCCAACCGAGCACGTCACCATCCGGCGCAAGGTGCAGGAGATGGAAGGCGGCGTCTTCGTGCAGACCGTGCCCTCCGGCAACTACCGCTGCCTGCCCGCACCCTACGAGCGCGCCTGCATGATCGCCTCGCATATCAAGAAGCACAGGATCAAGGGCAAGGTGCTGGTGCTGGACGCCAACCCGGAAATCACCATCAAGAAGGACGGCTTTCACGCCGCCTTCGACGAGCTGTACAAGGGCATCGTCGAATACAAGCCCGGCAGTGCCATCACCGGCGTCGACCTGGGCAACAAGATGCTGAAGACGGAGTTCGACAGCTATCACTTTGACGACGCGGCGATCTACCCCGGCGTGCGCGCCTCGACCCTGATCGAGCATCTCGGCCTGGCCGATCCGAAGAGCCCGCAGAAGGAGGCCCTCATCAGCCAGCTGAAATACAACGTGATCGGCGACGAGCGCGTCTATGTCACGGGCGACTCGCGTCCGCATCCCTACTCCAAGAGCGCCAACACCGCCAACTCCGAGGGCAAGTACGTGGCCAAGGTGCTGGCGGCGCGCGCCCAGGGCCGCGACATCAACTGGTACAGCCCGCGCACCGTCTGCTACTCGATGGTTAACGCCGAGCCGGCGGAAGCCATCAGCGTGGATGCCGGTTACATCCTCGACAAGACCGGACAGGCCATCGGCGGCTTCTCGCCGGACACCAAGCTGTTCGAGAAGCGAGACGCGGCCAAGGGCAAGGGCACGCTCGAATGGGCGCGCGGCATGTATCGGGAAATGTTCGAGGCATAACGCAACGTCCGGCCGCCGCGTCGCGCGGCGGCCGTTTCCGGAGTCAGGAATCGACGATATGGATAGACGCAAGTTCGTCAAGCTGTGTGCCGGCGGCGCTGCGATGCTGGCCGCGGGCCTGCGTGCCGCACAGGCGAAGGATTTCACCGATTTTCCGCGGGTCCGCCTCACCGATGCCGCCGGGGCGCCGCTCAAGGCCGCCGCGCTTACGGGGGAACAGGCCTATGTTTTCCATTACCCCTTTCGCAGCCTGCCCTGCTTCCTCATCGATCTGGGAAAGGCGGCGGCCGGGCCGCAGAACATGAAGGCGGAGTGGGGCGAGTATGCCTGGCCGGGTGGCGCCGGACCGGGCAAGAATCTCGTCGCCTACGTGGCGGTCTGCAGCCACCAGCTCAGCTACCCGGACAAGGATGGCAGCGAGATCCGCTACGCCGCGGGCAAGAGCGCATTGGCGGGCAAGTCCGGCACGATCGTCTGCTGCGCCCATGACAGCGTGTTCGACCCGGCGGCGGGCGCGAACCGGCTGCACGGCGAGGCCGAATATCCGCTCGCTGCCATCAGGATCGAACACGATGCCGCCGACGACGGGCTGTACGCCACCGGCCTGGCCGGCGTCGAACTGGCGGAGCGTTTCTTCCGCGTGCACAAGCGCCGCCTCATCGTGGAATACGGCCCCGGCGTCTACCGCGAGCCGGTGGGCGAGGTCGCGCCGGCCATTCCCTTCGACAAATACACCGCCTCAGCCAGCAACTGCTGAGGGCCCGGCCGGCGCTCAGCCCCAGCGTCCATACGGGATGGGCGCACCTCGCCTCGGCAGCGTGAGCGTCGCATCGAGCCCGCCCTGCGTGCGGTTGCGCAGCGTCAAGCTGCCGCCGTGATCCTCCGCGATGCCCCTGGCGATGCTCAAGCCGAGCCCGGTGCCGCCGGTTTCCCGATTGCGCGAGGCTTCGACGCGGTAGAAAGGCTCGAACACTTTCTCGATTTCAGAGGCCGGAATCCCGGGACCCTCGTCGCGAATGCAGATCGCGATCCGCTCGTCGTTGTCGTCGACGACGACCTGCGCCTTGCCGCCGTACTTGATCGCGTTGTCGAGAAGATTCCACAGGCAGCGCTTCAGCGCCTGCGGCTTTCCCGGGAACGGCGTCGCCGCGGCGCCCTCGATCGTCACCTGGCCTCCCAACTCCTGCATGTCGGCCTGAAGGCTTTCCAGAAGCGCCGTCACGTCCACCGGTTTGACCGGCTCGCCGCTTGCCGCGCCGCGCAGGAAGTCCAGCGCGCCACCGACCATCGACTGCATCTCGTCGAGGTCCGCGGCGATCTTCGCCTTCAGCGCGGGATCTTCCAGCAGCTCCGCGCGCAGGCGCAAGCGCGTGAGCGGCGTCTTGAGATCGTGCGACATCGCGGCAAGCACCCTGGTGCGCTCGTTGATGGTGCCGATGAGTCTCGCCTGCATGGTGTTCAAGGCGCGCGCCGCGCGCACGACTTCCAGCGGGCCGCGCTCCTCGAGCGCGGGCCGATGGATGTTCTTGCCCAGTTCCTCGGCAGTGTCGGCCAGCGTCTTCAATGGCTGCGTCACCCAGCGCACCGCCAGGAGCGACACCGCGATGACCGCGGCAAGCAGTACCGCGAGGCTGAGCAGCAGCCGGTACGGCCAGTTCGCTGCCTGCGCCGGCAGCCGCGAGTCGAAGGTCGCGAGCGTGCCGTCCCGCAGCGGCACCTGGGCGAGGAACGAAAGGCCGGGTTGCGAGAAGTAATGCGCCGCGGCCATCGGCGGCGCCCAGCCGCCGTGCATGCCGCGACCCATGAAGCCGCGCCCCGGTCCCGGCTCCAGCGGTGCAGCGTCGGTCAAGCTCACCGCCACCGGCCGGCCGTCGCCGAGAAAGCGGCGCAGCATCGCCGCAAACAGGGCCGAGCGCGCGCCGGGCTCTTCTTCGCGAGCCGCGACAGCACCGTTATCCAGCGTGACCGCGAGCGCAGGCGAGCTGAGCACCGGCACGATCCTGCGGCGCTCCGCCGGCTCCAGCGAGTCGAGCAGCTTGACGATGTCCGCGATGCGCTGCGCGGACTGCATGCCGCTCGCCTGCGACAACACCTCGCCGCGCTCGTGCATGTGGATGGCGAGGCTCGTGAGCTGGGCGATGATGAGCACCGTGAGCAGCACCAGCATCAGCCGGCTGAACAGCGAGCGCGGCGCGAGGCGCATCAGCCGGCGGCCTCGACGCGCGCCGCGAACACGTACCCCTGCCCGCGCACGGTCTTGATGATCTCGGGCTCGCGGGCGTCGTCCCGCAGCCGGTGGCGCAGGCGGCTCACCTGCACGTCGATCGCCCGGTCGAACGGCGCCGCGTCGCGCGACAGCATCAAGTCGATCAACTGGTCGCGCGTCAGCACGCGATTCGGGTGCGCCAGGAACACCCGCAGCAGGTTGAATTCCGTGCCGCTCAAGGGCACCACGATTCCCTCCGGCGACGTCAGGTTGCGCGTGGCGACGTCGAGCGCCCACCCGGAGAAGCGGAACTCGCTCGCCGCATCCGGCTGCAGGTTCTCCGGCAGCGAGCGCGTGCGCCTGAGCACGCTCTTCACCCGCGCGAGCAGCTCGCGCGGGTTGAACGGCTTGGGCACGTAGTCGTCCGCCCCCAGCTCGAGCCCGACGATGCGGTCCGTCTCCTCGCCGCGCGCGGTCAGCATGATGACCGGCACGTTGCCGCGGGCGCGCAGGTCGCGGCACAGGCTGAGCCCGTCCTCGCCCGGCAGCATCACGTCGAGCACCACGAGGTCGGGATGCGACGCGCTCATCGCGGCGCGCATCGCGTTGCCGTCGGCCGCCGCCGAGACGCGGTAGCCGTTCTTCTGCAAGTACTCGCGCAGCAGGTTGCGCGTTTCCGCGTCGTCGTCCACCACCAGGATGTGGTCCTGCTTCGCCATGGCGCTCATATATCCGACGCCTCGCGCGGCGTGCCGGAATTTTGTAACCCAGTGTAACAGCGGCCCGTCCTGCAACGCTGCGATACAAAACCGGGGCCTCCTGACATCGCCCGCTTACAGCTTGCGTCTCTAATGGGCATCGTTGTCAAAGTAACCATTCACAACCTCGAACAGGAGATTCACCATGAAACGGTCACACAAAATCGCCATCGGCGTGGCAGCCTCGCTCGGCCTAGGCCTCGGCGCGGCCACTCTATCTCTCGCGCACCCCGGCGGATTCGGACCGGGCGGCATGGCTGGTAAAGGGCCGGGGATGATGATGCACGGCGGCTTCGCCGGCCCAGGGGCTGCGCAGCAACTCATGACGCCGGAGGAGCAGCGGGCGCTCATCGAGAAGATGCAGAGCGCCAACACGCCCGAAGAACGCCAGAAGCTGGCGGAAGCGAATCGCGCAGAGATGGAGAAGCGCGCGAAAGAGAAGGGCATCACGCTGCCCCAGCCGCACGGACCCCACGCCGGTTTCGGACCCAACTTCGTGCCGCCTTTCGCCGCGCCTGCCCGCTAACGCAGCCGCCATGAAACGCTCGAGCAAGATCGCCGTCGCAGTGGTTGTGTCATTGGGGCTCGGTGCGGCAGTCGCCGCCGCTCTCGCCCATCCCGGCGGGATGGGACCGGGAATGATGCACGGGATGGGGCCCGGCGGCATGGGACCGGGGATGATGCAAGG
>JBGQFF010000038.1:0-21636 GCA_041496745.1 Gammaproteobacteria bacterium | reverse complement strand
GCTGCCAGGGCAGCGAGCAGAACCACTGGATGCGATCGGGCCAGGCCCTGCGCGCCTTCGCCATCTCGTCGTTCATCACCTGCGCGGCCTTCAGGCTCACCTCCTCCCCGCCCCAGTACACGTTCGGGCAGGTGAGCGAGACCACGGAGACGTCGATGCCCGCCCGGTTCATGTTCTTGATGCGCAGGTCCCAATCGAACATCTCCGGCACCGGCGTCATGAACGGCGCGCCGTCGAGGTGAATGGCGCGCAGCCCCCCGGTGACCGCTTTCAGCGAGTAGCGCGGCCGGCCGTGCTGCTCCAGGAGCTTCAGCCACGCGTCGTTGAGCATGTGGGTGTGGACGTCGATGACGGGTGTCATGTGTCTCTCCTCTTGCCTTAGGCTAACCCATGGCGCGTAGTATCGGCGTTCGCGTATCGCAACCTCGCATGACAGACACCCGCTACGCAGGCGTAACCAGCGCACTCGGCGCGGCAGCCCTGTTCGGCGCGAGCACGCCGTTCGCCAAGCTCCTGCTCGGCGAGGTTTCTCCGCTGGTACTCGCGGCGACGCTGTATCTCGGCAGCGGCCTGGGGCTGGCGGGATGGATCGCCTTGCGCCCGCAGCGGGTGACGGCAACGCCGTTTGCGCTCGATGACTGGCCCTGGGTCGCCGCGGCCATCCTCGCCGGCGGCGTCGCCGGGCCGGTACTTCTGATGTATGGGCTTGTGCACAGCGACGCGGCTTCCGCCTCGCTGCTGCTCAACCTGGAAGCGGTGCTGACCGCCGCGATCGCGTGGACGGTGTTCCGCGAGAACGTGGGCCGGCGCGTGTTCGCCGGCATGGCGGCGATCGTCGCCGGCGGCGTTCTGCTCTCCGCAGGGGCCGCGCCGCGGGCTGACGGCCTAGTGGGCGCCGCGCTGGTCGCCGCCGCTTGCCTCGCCTGGGCGATCGACAACAACCTCACGCGCCGCGTCTCCGGCGGCGACGCGGCGACGCTCGCCTGCCTGAAGGGCCTGGCGGCCGGTGCGGTGAATCTCGCGCTCGCGCTCGCCGTGGGCGCGCCGCTGCCCGCGGCGCAGGGGTGGATCGGCGCTGGGCTGCTCGGGTTCCTCGGCTACGGCGTGAGCCTGACGCTGTTCATCGTCGCGCTCCGTCATCTCGGCACCGCGCGCACCGGCGCGTACTTTTCGGTCGCGCCGTTCTTCGGTGCGGCGTTGGCCCTCGCCATGCTCAACGAGCGGCCGGACGCCTCATTCTGGGCCGCGGCGCTGCTGATGGCACTCGGCGTATGGCTGCACCTCACCGAACGTCATGAGCACGAGCATGCGCACGATGAAATGGAGCACCAGCACGAGCACGTCCACGATGCGCATCACCAGCATGCGCACGACTTCGATTGGGACGGCCGCGAACCTCACGTGCACCTACACCGCCACGCGCGCTTGATCCATGCGCATCCGCACTACCCCGACCTGCACCACCGCCACACGCACTAGCTGGACGACGCGCGACAGGATCAGATGGGCCGCCGGGACCTGCCGGCGAGGACCAAGGCAAGCGGCGGCAGCACGAGCCACTGCAGCAGGGGCGACAAGCCGATGTCGATTCCCGCCACCTTGAGCGTTGGCATCAGCTCGGAGTAGGCCCAGCTGCCCAGGACGGCGGTGTTGCTCCACTCGCTGAACACGGTGTACGCCGCGCCCGCAAGCGCAGTCCAGACCGCGATGCGCCGCCAGCGCCACTGCGTGAGAGCGCGCTCGCGCCCCAGGACCAGAACCATAATGAGTGCGGCAGCGCCGATCGCGATATCGCCGGTCGTGCAGTGCGCGACCGAAAATGCGATGGTGCCGGCCGATGCCTCGCTCCACAGCGTGTACAGCGGAAGCTGGGCCGTCTCCCATACGAGATTCAGGCCGCCTAACCAGGGCAGGTAGCCGAAAGCGACCAGCGAGCGCGCGTCGCGGTCCCGGTACCACGCCGCCGCGCTCATCAGCTATAGCACCATCGGCTTGTCCGGCAGCTCGTTGCGGCCGCCCGGCCGCGGCGGGAAGTGCTGAGCAAGCAGCAGCGAAATCTGCTTGATGCCGTCGACAATGGCCTCTTCGTGCGCGCCGCGCGCGAGCGCCTGCTCCACGCCGCGGCAAATTCTTTCCCATTCAGCCGGCGTCACCCGGGCGTTGATGCCCCGATCGGCAACGATCTCGATATCGCGGTCGGCGACCAGGAGATAGATCAGCACGCCGTTGTTTTCCTCGGTGTCCCACACGCGCAGCTGCGAGAACACTTCGATGGCGCGCTCGCGCGCCGACTGTCCGCCGAACAGTGCGTGGCTGTCCAGCGCGCCCTCCGCGGCGAAGCGAATCTCGCCGCGATGCGTGGTTTCGCTGCTGGCGATCGCCTGCTCGATCGCAGCCAGCGCCTTTTCGGGAAAGGCGCGCCGCGAGGAGAACAGGTGCCTGACAATACGCTTCAGGTCCATCGCTACCAGCGCCCGGAGGCGCCGCCGCCGCCGAAGCCGCCGCCGCCGCCGCGGAATCCTCCGCCGCCAAAGCCGCCGCCCCGCCCGAATCCGCCGCCGCCGAAGCCTCCGGGGAATCCGCCGTGGACCCCGCGGCCTGCGCCCCCGCCGACGAGCGTGAAGATGAATGCGAGGATGCCCGCCATCACCGCGATCGATACCGCGCCGACCAGAAACCAGGCCACGGCGCCCACTGCGCCGCCCGCGGCGGCGGAACCGACGGTCCTGCCCAGCATGCGGCGCAGCAGGCCGCCGATCACCATGGCCAGAATGAGCAGGATCGGTAGCGACTGCCCCAACCCGCCGCCCACTTGCGGCACGGGTTTCGCCGCGTCGGGCAAAGGCTCGCCATCGATGACGCGGAGCACGCGGTCGACGCCCGCGTTGATGCCGCCGTAGAAGTCGTTCTCGCGAAAGCGCGGCACGATCACCTCGCGGATGATGCGACTCGCGGTGGCGTCGTTCAGCGCGCCCTCCAGGCCGTAGCCCACCTCGATGCGCAGCGCGCGGTCGTTCTTCGCCACCACCAGAATGGCCCCGTCATCGACATT
Organism: Gammaproteobacteria bacterium; assembly: GCA_041496745.1. GTDB lineage: Bacteria > Pseudomonadota > Gammaproteobacteria > Burkholderiales > SG8-39 > JAABQT01. Next base: position 18,584 of record JBGQFF010000038.1, on the reverse strand, counting down.
CTTGCGACCGATCTTCCAGCGCTCGGCCACGCGCAGCGCGTACTGCTCGATCGTCTCGGGCGCGGTCGTCGGCACCATCAGCACCGCGACCTGGCTGCCTTTGCGCGCCTCGAACGACTGCAGCATCTGCTCGAGCGATGCCGTCTGCTCCTTCGTCAGCGTGCCGGTCAGGTCGGTGACCCGGGCCGTGAGTTGCGGAACGGCGACCTGCGCCCACGCCGGGAGCGCGAGCAGCAGGAGCAGCAGCGCCCGCATCACTTGCCCTTCTGGCCGAAGTCGACCTTGGGCGCCTTGGAGATCTCGCGCTCGTTCTCGACGCTGAAATTGGGCTTGGTCTTGAAGCCGAAGGCCATCGCGGTCAGGTTGGAGGGGAACTGCCGCACCGTCACGTTGTAGCCCTCCACCGCCTTGATGTAGCGGTTGCGCGCCACCGTAATGCGGTTCTCGGTGCCCTCGAGCTGCGCCTGCAGGTCGCGGAAATTGGCGTCGGACTTGAGCTGCGGATAGTTCTCCGCCACGACGAGCAGCCGCGACAGCGCGCCCGTCAATTCGCCCTGCGCCTGCTGAAAGCGCGCGAAGGCCTCCGGGTTGTTCACCAGCTCAGGCGTGGCCTGGATCGAGCCCACGCGCGCCCGCGCCTCGGTGACTCGGGTGAACACCTCCAACTCCTGTTTGGCAAAGCCCTTCACCGTTTCCACCAGGTTCGGCACCAGATCGGCGCGGCGCTGGTACTGGTTGAGCACCTCGGACCACGCCGCCTTCACCTGCTCGTCGGCGCTTTGCAGCGTGTTGTAGCCGCAGCCGGACAGGAAGAGCGTCGCCGTGGCGAGGAGGGCCAGCCAGAGTCCGGACAGTCTGATTTCTAGCTTCATCCTGTTTCTCCTTTGAGACCAATCATAGACAGCAAAGATGCCGCAATCATTCCCGTGCTCTGTGCAATTTACCGCTGGCGCTCAATTTCCGTCACCGTGAACCTGCCCACACAGAGAATTAGCTTCATTGGCAGGCCTGCCGGATCGATTCCGCGATTTCGTTCGGCGAGGCGAACACGATCGATGCGCGGTCGCCCTGCATGCCGGCGCCGACGATGACCGGCTTTCCGGGGGCGGGACCGAGCTTGCTCGAATCGGTCTTGAAGCGCAGGTTGAACTCCCAGACTTTCTCGGATTTGCCGTCGGCCGTCTCGACAGTATAGGTGTCGCCGCAATGCTTGATCGAGCGCACCTGCCCGGCGGGCGGGACCTTTTTCAAGTCGGGCTTTTGCCGCGCCATGCCCATCATTCCGCCCTGTGCTGCGGGCGGCGCCTTGTTCTCGTCCACGGCCTTGAGATAGGCGATCAAGTCCTGGCGCGCCTGGCGGTCCTTGATTCCGGCGAATGTCATGGTCGTGCCCGCAATGAGCTGCGCCGGATTCGCGAGCCATTTGTCGAGCGCCGCTTCGTTCCAGGTAATGCCGGAGCGCTTGAGCGCGTCCGAGTAGCGCATGAATCCCTCGACCGCTCCGGCTTTGTGATTCCACGCATGTGCGAGGCTCGGCCCCGTCTGGTGCTCGCCCGGCTCGACGGAGTGACATGCCATGCACTGCCCGAACAGGCGAGCGCCGCTCTTCGCGTCGCCCGCCGCATTAGCCGCAAGCGCCGGCAGAAGCAGCAGCGCCGCCGCGCAAGAGATCCGGAACGGAGCAGTCTTCAGTTAATTCACCGACGTGACGACGTAGTCCCGGCCCTGCTGGATGAACTGGAACGTGATCTTCTGGCCGGGTTTGGCGGCCCCGAGGATCTTGCCGTCTTTTGCCTTGAAGGTCATCGTCATCGCAGGCCAGCTCATGGACGCGACCGGTCCGTGGGCGATCGTGACAGTGCCCTTGCCCAAATCCACGGACTTCACCGTGCCTGCGCCGTGGTGCGATTGTGCCTGCGATTTGCTCGCGCCCTTGTCTATCCCTTTCATATCCACGTCGTTCATGTCCATGCCCTTCATGCCGCCGGACTGAGCGACGGCCAAAGGGGCGATGATAAAGGTCAGGGCTGCTATGGTTGTGCGCTTCATGTGCTTCTCCTTAGAGTGAATAGGCTCGAACGGCGCCTCCTCCCCGCTGCTGCCGCGTTCATGCAGTTCCGCGTTGCATCAGGTAGCCCTTGACCACCGCGTAGATCGCCGGGATCACGATCAGCGCGAGGACGGTCACCGACACCATGCCGCCGACCATCGGCGCGGCGATGCGGCGCATGACCTCGGAGCCGGTGCCGCTGCCCCACATGATCGGCAGAAGCCCCCCGATGATGGCCGCCACGGTCATCATGATCGGGCGCACGCGCATGAGGGCGCCTTCGACGATGGCATCGCGCAGGTCGTCGCGGGTCAGCGTCTCGCCTGCCGCCTGCCGCTGAACGGTGCGCGCCTTGAGCGCCTGGTCGATGTAGATGAGGATCACGACGCCGATTTCCGCCGCCACCCCGAGCAGCGCGATGAAGCCGACGGCGACCGCGACGCTCATGTTGTAGCCGAGGAGATACATCAGCCAGATGCCGCCCACCAGCGAGAACGGCACCGACAGCATGACGATCAGCGTCTCGCTGAGGCGCCTGAAGTTGAAGTACAGCAGCACGAAGATGATCAGGATCGTGAACGGCACCACGACCCTGAGCTTTTCCTTGGCGCGTTCCATGTACTCGAACTGGCCGCTCCAGGTGGCGAAGTACCCCGGCGGGAACTTGACGCTGTCGCGCACCGCCTTCTGCGCGTCGGCCACGTAGCCGCCGATGTCGCGGTCGCGGATGTCGACGTAGATGTAGGCCGCAAGCAGCGCGTTCTCCGTGCGGATGTTGGGCGGACCCTTGACGAGCTTCACTTGTGCCACCTGTCCGAGGGGGACCATGGTGCCGCTCAGCGTCTTGAGCCCGCGGGCATCGGGCGCCGGCGCACCCGCGCCCATCGCAGCCGGCACGGCCGCCATGCCTCCGCCGGAGGGCCCCATGACGGGGACCAGCACCTGCGAGGCGATGGCATCGGGATCGCTGCGGAAGTCGCGCGGGTAGCGCACCACCACGCCGTAGCGCTCGAGCCCCTCGACGGTCGTGGTGACCATCTCGCCGCCCAGCGCCGTGCCAATCACCTCCAGCAGGTCGCCGACGGCGAGACCGTAGCGCGCGAGCGCCATGCGATCGGGCTCGATGTCGATGTAGTAGCCGCCGGTCAGCCGCTCGGCGTACGCGCTGGTGGTGCCGGGCACGTTCTTCACCACCGCCTCGACCTCCCGCGCGACGCGCTCGATCTCGGCGAGGTCCTTGCCGAACACCTTGATGCCGATCGGCGTGCGGATGCCGGTGGAGAGCATGTCGATGCGCGCCTTGATCGGCATGGTCCAGGCATTGGCCAAGCCGGGGAACTGCAGCGCCGCGTCAAGCTCGGCGATCAGCTTGTCCATGGTCATGCCGGGGCGCCACTCGCTCTGCGGCTTGAGGTTGATCACCGTCTCGAACATCTCGGTGGGCGCCGGGTCGGTGGCGGTGTTGGCCCTCCCCGCCTTGCCGAATACCGAGGCGACCTCGGGGAAGCTCTTGATGATCCGGTCCTGCGCCTGCAGCAGCTCGGCCGCCTTGGTCATCGACAGCGACGGCAGGGTCGCCGGCATGTACAGGAGCGTGCCCTCGTTCAGGGTCGGCATGAACTCGGTGCCCAGGCGCGCGGCCGGGTAGGCGGTGACGCCCAGCACGGCCGCGGCGGCGAGAAGCGTGAGCTTGCGCCAGCGCAGCGCCCAGCCGATCACCGGCCGGTAGAGCCAGATCAGCACGCGCACGATCGGGTTCTTGTGCTCCGGCGGAATGCGCCCGCGGATGAACAGCCACATCAACACCGGCACCAGCGTGATCGAGAGCAGCGCCGCGCCCGCCATGGCGAAGGTCTTGGTGTAGGCGAGCGGGCTGAACATGCGCCCCTCCTGCGCCTCGAGCGTGAACACCGGCAGGAACGACACCGTGATGATCAGCAGGCTGAAGAACAGCGCCGGCCCCACCTCCTTGCAGGCGGCGATGATGGCGTCCAGGCGCGCCGCACCGGGCGCCAGGCGCTCGAGATGCTTGTGCGCGTTCTCGATCATCACGATCGCGGCATCGACCATGGCGCCGATGGCGATGGCGATGCCGCCCAGGCTCATGATGTTGGAGGTGAGCCCCATGGTGCGCATGACGATGAACGCGATCAACACGCCGATCGGCAGCATCACGATCGCCACCAGCGCGCTTCTGGCGTGGAACAGGAACACGATGCATACCGCGGCGACGATCAGGCTCTCTTCGATCAGCGTCCAGTTGAGGTTCTTGATCGCGCGCTGGATCAGGTCGGACCGGTCGTACACCGCCTGGATCGAGACGCCGTCCGGCAGGCCGGTCGAGATCTCGGAAATTCTCTCCTTCACGTTTTGGATCACGTCCTGCGCGTTCTGGCCGTAGCGCGCGACCACGATGCCGGCGACCACCTCTCCCTGGCCGTCGAGCTCGGCGATGCCGCGGCGCTCGTCGGGCACGGTCTCCACGCGCGCCACGTCGCGCACCAGCACCGGCGTGCCGCCTGCGGCCTTCACCACCAGGGTCTCGATGTCGGCGATGCCGCGCAGGTAGCCGCGCCCGCGCACCACGTACTCGGTCTCGGTCATCTCGACCACGCGGCCGCCGACGTCGCGGTTGCTGTCGCGGATCACCTGCATCACCTTCGCCAGCGGCACGCCGTAAGCCTGCAGCCGGCGCGGGTCAACCGTCACCTGGTACTGCTTTGCGAAGCCGCCGACGCTCGCGACTTCCGAGACGCCCTGCGCCTTGGTGAGCTGATAGCGCACGAACCAGTCCTGGATCGAGCGCAGCTCCTCCAGCGTGCGGTTCTTCGCCTGCACCACGTACTGGAACACCCAGCCGACCCCGGTCGCGTCGGGGCCGAGCGAGGCGGTCACGCCGCGCGGCAACCGCCCGGAAACATAGTTCAGGTATTCCAGCACGCGCGAGCGCGCCCAGTAGATGTCGGTACCGTCCTCGAAGATGATGTAGACGAAGGAGGCACCGAACACGGAGAGCCCGCGCACCACCTTCGATTTCGGCACCGCGAGCATCGCCGTCGTCAGCGGATAGGTCACCTGATCCTCGACCACCTGGGGTGCCTGGCCGGGATACTCGGTGTAGACGATAACCTGGACGTCGGAGAGATCGGGGATGGCGTCCACCGGCGTCTTGATCACCGAATACACGCCCCAGGCGACGACGAAAAACGTCGCCAGCAGCACCATGAAGACATTGCGCGCCGACCACTCGATGATGCGGCTCAGCATCTCAGTGCCCCTTGTCGTGCGCGGCCGGGGCGCCGGGCGCGATGCGCTCGATCACGAACTCGCCCGCGCCCTGCTCGGAGAATTCGAACTCCACCGCCTGCCCCTTGGAGAGGCGCGCGAGCTGCGCCTTGTCCCTGGCCTTGAATTCCATGCTCATCGCCGGCCACTTCAGGCTGGCGATCGGGCCGTGCTCGATTTCCACCGTGCCGCTTTTTGCGTCTACTGCTTGCACGGTCCCCTGCCCTCGATGCAGCAGCGAGGCCGCGGGCTGCGCCGGCTTGCCGAATGTGTCGAGCGCTGCCTTCAGATTGCTTTCGGCATCGATCAGGAAGTTGGCGCGCACCACGACCTGCTCGCCGGACGCGACGCCCTCGAGCACCTCGACGTAGCCGTCGGCGCGCATGCCCAGCTTCACGCTGCGCGGCTCGAACAACCCCTCGCCGCGTTGCACCAGCGCGACCTGCCGCGTGCCGCTGTCGAGCACCGCGGAATCAGGGATCGCCAGCACCTTGCCGCGCGCATGGGCGGCGGAGAGCTGGAGGTTGCCGTACATCGCTGGCTTGAGCAGCCCGCCGGGGTTCGCGAGCTCGATGCGCACCCGGCCGGTGCGGGTGTCCGCCTCGAGCGTCGGGTAGATGAAGACCACCTTCCCCGCGAACAGCTTGTCCGGGTAGGCGAGCATGCGCAGCTTCGCGTCCTGCCCGACTTTCACCAAACCGAGATCGCGTTCGAACACCTCGGCGACGAGCCACACGGAAGAGAGGTCGGCGATCTCGTACAGCGCCTCGCCGGGCATGAAGCGCATGCCCTGCACGCTCGGCTTCTGCAGCACCACGCCGGCGACCGGCGACCGATAGGTGAGGAGCTGCCGGGCCTTGCCTTCCTTGCGCAGCGTTTCGAGCTCCGTGTCGGAGATGCCCCAGTTGCGCAGGCGGCGCAGCACTCCGTCGGCCAGGCGCTGCATCACCGCCTGCGCCTCGGGGCCGCTCGCGCGCGTGTCCTCGATCGCGCGCAGCGCGATCAGGTACTCGTCCTGCGCGCTGATCAGCTCGGGACTGTAGACCTCCATCAGCGGCTGGCCGCGCGCCACGGCCTGGCCGGTGGTGTTGACGTGCAGCTTCTCGATCCAGCCCTCGAAGCGCGGCGTCACCTTGTAGAGCAGCCGCTCGTTCGCCTGGATGGTGCCCACCGCCTCGATCGTGCGCCGCAGCTCGCGTTCCGCGGCGGGCTCGGTCCTCACGCCCAGCAATTGCACCTTGTCGAGGCTGATCTTGACCGTGCCTGGCTTGGCCGGCGGCTCCCCGCCTTCGTAGACGGGGATGTAATCCATCCCCATCGGGTCCTTTTTCGGCGCCGGCGAAGTGTCCGGCAGGCCCATCGGATTGCGGTAATACAGGAGCTTGCGCTCGGCCTTTGCGGCGGTTGCCCCTGCGGCCGGCGCCGTGTCCGGGGCGGCGTTGCTGCGCGCGCCGAGCCAGTAACCCGCCGCGAGCGCCGCCGCGACGGCAACCGCGGCGCCTGCGATCCATGTCGTTCGGTTCATCGTCTTTTTTCCTCAGAGCAGCGGCGCGCCGGTGAGGAACTCCACCTCGGCGAGCGCCTTGTTGTAAGCGGCGAGGCTCGCCGCGTAGCCGATCTCGGCGTTGAACACCGTCATCCGGCTGTCGAGCAGGGTGAAGAAATCGACGCGGCCCACCCGGTAGGCGGAGAGCGACGCTTCGGCCGTGAGCCTCGCCTGGGGAAGGAGCGCGGTCTCATAGAGGCGCACCGATTTCAGCGTCTGCTCGGCCGCGGCCACCTGCTGGCGCAGCATGGCGTCGAGCTCGTTCAGCCGCGCCTGGTACATGGCCGAGGCCTGCTCGCGCATCGCCTCGGCCTCCGCGACGCGCGGCTCGCGCTTGGACTCTCTCCATACGGGCAGGTTGATCGCCACGGTGAAGCTGATCATGTCCTCGCGGCGCATGTCCTGGGTGCTGTCGCGCTGGCCGTAGGAAAGCCGCACGTCGAAGTCCGGGTAATAGTCGTTTCGCGCGAGTTCCAGCGCCTTCATGCTGCGGTCCAGCATGCGTTGCTGCGCGAGGAGCTGGGGGCGGTTCGCGCGCCCAGCGGCGCGCAATTCATCCAGCCGCAGGCTCAACTCGCGGGCACGAGCAGGGCCTGGGGTCACCGCGCGCGGCTCGGCGCCGCGGCCCGCAGCGCGGTTCAGCTCCGCTTCGAGCATGGGGCGTTCGCGGCCGAGCTTGATCAGCTCCTCCAGCATCTTCGATACCTGGGTCTGGGCCTTCAGCACGTCGGCCTGCGTGCTCTGTCCCACGCCGTAGCGCGCCTCGGCGATCGACAGGAACTGCTCCAGCACCCGGCGGTTCCCCTCCGCGAGCCGCAGCGACTCGTCGGCAAGCCCCAAGTCGAAGTACGCGACCTTCACGTCGCGCCGCACGCGGTTGACGAGCTCCTGGAGGTTCTGCTCGACGGCTTGCGCTTCCTTCTCGGCGAGGTCGCGGCGCAAAGCACGCTTGCCGGGATAGGGCAGGCGCTGCGTAAGGCCGATCATCTTCATCGTCATGTCCTCGCGGCGAAAGCTGAACGACGGCGTCGGAAGATTGAGCACGCCGACTTCGAGCATTGGGTCGTCGAGCGCGCCGGCGGGCGCGATGCGGCTGCGCACAGCGGCGGCCTCGCGGCGCACCGCCTGGACGTCGGGATTGCGCTCCGCCGCCTCGGCGAGGAGCGCGGCGAGCTGTGGATCGGCGGCGTCCTGCCCTGCGGCGGGCAACGCCATAAGCAACATGAGCGCCGCGGCCGGCAACCAACACCCGACGTTTGCGCAATGCGATTTGTTCATCCTGTCACTCCAATCGGTAAGACCGGTAAGCCCGACCGGCGCGCGCCGCAACCGCGGCGGCCACCGGCAACGTGAGAAGCGGCCCGCCCTGGCAGGCGGGCTCTGCGCAACAGGGCGCGGCGCGGAATCATCGTTGACTTCTAGCTTGATGGCGCCGCGTCGATCCGCGCGCGCTTCAAGCGCAGCGCGTTCGTCACCACCGACACCGACGACAGGCTCATCGCCGCGGCGGCGACGATCGGGCTGAGCAGCCAGCCGAACCACGGATACAGCACGCCCGCCGCCACCGGGATGCCAAGCGCGTTGTAGCCGAAGGCGAACATGAGGTTCTGGCGGATGTTGCGCATCGTCGCGCGCGACAGCAGCGCGGCGCGCGCGATGCCGCGCAGGTCCCCCTTCACCAGGGTCACGCCGGCACTTTCCATCGCCACGTCGGTGCCGGTGCCCATCGCGATGCCCACGTCTGCCTGCGCCAACGCGGGCGCGTCGTTGATGCCGTCGCCCGCCATCGCCACCTTGCGGCCCATCGCCTGCAGGCGCTTCACGTGCGCTGCCTTGTCCCCGGGCAGCACTTCGCCGATGGCTTCGTCGATGCCGAGCTGCCGCGCCACGACCTCCGCGGTGCGCTTCGAGTCGCCGGTCAGCATGACAATGCGGATTCCGAGCTGCTTCAGCGCCGCGATGGCCTCGGGCGTGCTTTCCTTGACCGGGTCGGCCACGGCTGCCAGTCCCGCCGCCATGCCGTCCACGGCGAAGAACACTGCCGTCTTCGCCTGGGCGCGCAATGCGTCGGCGCGGTCCTGCCAGCGCGCGGGGTCGACGCCTTCGCTGACGAGGAACTCGCGGTTGCCCACCAGCACGCGCCGGCCGCCGACCACGGCACGCACCCCGAGGCCGTTGAGGGCTTCGAACGATGCCGCTTGCAGCGGGGCGACGCCGCGCGCCTTCGCGCCTTCGACGACGGCGCGTGCGATCGGGTGCTCGGAGAGCTGCTCCACACCTGCGACGAGGGCCAGCGCCTCCTTCTCATCCAGGCCTTCGACCACGAAGTCGGTCAGCGCGGGCTTGCCCTGAGTGAGCGTGCCCGTCTTGTCCGCGATCAGCACGTCGACCTGTCGCATGCGCTCGATCGCCTCGGCATTACGGAACAGGATGCCGCGCCGCGCACCCTGCCCCATCGCGACGGTCATCGAGATCGGCGTGGCGAGCCCCAGCGCGCAGGGGCAGGCGATGATCAGCACGGCCACCGCGTTCAGCAGCGCATAAGCGAGCTTCGGCTCGGGGCCGAACACCCACCAGGCGATCGCGGTGAGCACAGCGACGGCCACCACGGCCTGCACGAAATACACTGCGATCAGGTCGGCGAAGCGCTGGATCGGCGCGCGCGTGCGCTGCGCCTCGCCCACCATGTGCACGATGCGCGCGAGCAACGTGTCCGAGCCTACGCGCTCGGCGAGCATCACGAGCGAGCCGCTGCCGTTCACCGTGGCGCCGGTGATGCGGTCGCCCGCGCGTTTGCCGACCGGGGTCGGCTCGCCGGTAACCATCGATTCGTCCACGTAGCTCGAGCCGTCGACGACGGAGCCGTCCACCGGAATCTTCTCGCCCGGCTTGACGCGCAACCGGTCGCCCACGTGCACGCTGTCGAGCGGCACCTGCTCTTCCGTTCCGTCCGCGCGTAGCCGCCATGCGAGATTCGGCGCGAGGCGCAGCAACTCCTGGATCGCCTGGCTGGTCTGCCCCATGGCACGCAATTGCAGCATGTCGCCCAGAAGGACCAGCGTGACGATCACGGCCGCGGCCTCGAAGTAAGTGCCGACCGCGCCGTCGTGCTCGCGGAATTCTGGCGGGAATAGCTGCGGCGCCAGCACCGCCGCCAGACTGAACAGATAGGCGAGCGCCACCCCGAGGCCGATCAGGGTGTACATGTTCAGCGCCCAGTGAACGAGCGAATTCCAGAACTTCCTCAAGATCGGCCAGCCGACCCACAGTACCACCGGGCTGCCGAGCGCCAGTTCGATCCAGCCGCGCGCGCGCGGCGCCAGGCCGAAGGCTTCATGCACGCCCAACATCGGCGCCATCGCGAGAACCACGAGCGGGACCGAAAGCGCGACGCCGAACCAGAAGCGGCGTGTCAGATCGCGCAACTCGCTGTCGTCGCTCTCGCCGCTGCCGGCGATCGGCACCAACGCCATGCCGCAGATCGGGCAGTCGCCGGGCGCATCGCGCAGGATCTCGGGATGCATCGGGCAGGTGTAGCGCGCGCCGGTGGGCGCGGGAGCGCCCACCGGCTTCACGATCGCATGCGCGTGGGGGGAGTGCGCCGCGTGGCCGCTGCCTGCGGATGCCTGCTTGCCGAGGTAGCGCTCCGGTTCTGCGCTGAATGCCTGCAGGCAGTGTTTCGAGCAGAACAGGTATGTCTTGCCCTTGAAGGCGAAGCTGCCCGCCTCCTTGCCCGACTGCACTTGCATGCCGCAGACCGGATCGATCGTCACCACCTGGATTCCCGTCGTCACTTAGTCGCCTCAATTCTCGTTACCGTAGCGCCTGCCGATTATGACAGTCCGACAGAACCGCCTTTTCGCCGTACTCCGGAACGCTCACCGCCCAGCCGAGGGACTCCTCGATGCGCCGGCGCATTTCATCCGCCGCCGCCGGCTCGCCGTGCGTGACGAAGGTACGCTTGGGCGCGCGCTTGAAACCGCGCAGCCACTCCAGGATCTCGCTGTAGTCCGCGTGCGCGGACACGCCGTCCATCTTCACCACCTCGGCCCGCACGGGCACGTATTCGCCGTGGATCTTGACCTCGGTTGCGCCGGAAGCCAGCGCGGCGCCGCGCGTGCCGGCCGCCTGGAACCCGGGAAGCAGGATCATGTTGCGCGCGTCGGGCGCGAAAGCCTTGAGATGATGCAGCACCCGGCCGCCGGTCACCATGCCGCTCGCCGAGACGATGATCATCGGTCCGCCGCGGCCGTTCAGCGCGCGCGACTCGTCCGCGGTGTTAACCATCTGCGCGACGGTACAGGCCGCCTCGCATTGCTCCGGGCTAAGGCGGTGCTCGGCGCGATATTCGTGGTAGAGCCGCGTCGCGTTGATCGCCATCGGACTGTTCAGATAGACCGGAACATCCGGGATCGCGTTCCTCGCCTTCAGGCGCGAGATGAAATACAGGAGGGATTGTGCGCGCCCGACGGCGAAAGCCGGGATGACGACGACGCCGCGGCGCGCCAGTGCCCGGTTGAGATGGCTACCGAGCGCCTCCTCCGCGTCGACCGCGTCATGGCGGCGGTTGCCGTAGGTGGATTCGACTACGAGAAAATCCGCCTCCTCCACCTTGCTCGGTGGGTGCATGATCGGATCGTTCATCCGTCCGAGATCGCCGGAGAAAACAACCTTGACCCCGCCGGCGCGCAGCGAGGCGATCGAAGCGCCGAGGATGTGCCCCGCCGGTTGCAGCGTGAGCCGAAATTCGCCTGCGAGCACGGCTTCCTCGCGGAACCGGACCGTGGCAAAGCGCTTCAGGCTCTTGCGCGCCTCGTCCTCGGTGTACAGCGGCAGCGCCGGCTTGTGCTTGGAGAAGCCGCGCTTGTTCGCATAGCGCGCTTCCTCCTCCTGCAGATGGCCCGAGTCCGGCAGCAGAATCGCGCATAGATCGCGCGTGCCCGGGCTGGCATGGACCGGACCGGCGAAGCCCTGCTGGATGAAGCGCGGCAGATAGCCGCTGTGATCCAGATGCGCATGCGTGAGCACGACGGCGCCCACCTCCTTCGGCTCCACAGGAGGCGGCGCCCAGTTGCGCAGCCGCAGCGCTTTCAAGCCCTGGAACAGGCCGCAATCGACCAGCACGCTCGCCTTGCCAGCACGCAGCAGGTACTTCGACCCGGTCACGGTGCCGGTGCCGCCAAGAAACGTGAGTTCCATGCTCAACCGGGCCGCGCACTGCTGGCGGACTGCCCCAGCCTGGGAATGAACGCCGGCACCTGTTTCACGTACGCGCGGTACTCGTCGCCGAACTGGGCAAGCATGTCCGCCTCCTCGCGCCTGGCAAGGCGGGCGTACATGAACACGAGGATCGGGTACATCGCGAGCGTCACCAGTGTCGGCCACTGCACAAGAAACCCGGTCATGATGAGGACGAAGCCGGCATACTGCGGATGACGGATGCGCGCATACGCGCCGGTCGCGGCCAGCCGGTGCGCGCGCTGTGCCTCGAAGAGCACCTTCCATGCGGAAGCCAGCACCCAGAAGCCGGCCACGATCAGGATGTTGCTCGCGACGTGGAACGGCCCGAAATGCGGGTTGGACTTCCACCCGAACATGACTTCGAGCAGGTGCCCGGCGTCGTGCGACAGGAAGTCGATGCCCGGAAAACGGCTGGAGAGCCAGCCCGACAGCAGGTAGATCGTCAGGGGAAAGCCGTACATCTCCGTGAACAAGGCGACCAGGAACGCGGAGAAGGCGCCGAAGGAGCGCCAGTCGCGCCTGCTCTGCGGCTTGGCGAAGCTGAAGGCGAAGATGATGAAGACGAGCGAATTGATGATCACTAGCGACCACAATCCGTACGCCTGCATTGGACTGGAATCGTTCATGGGCCGGGCCTTTCATCGGTCCTGTCCCGCTTCTCCCCGCCGCCATGCCCTCCGTGTCCGCCATGCCCGTGGAACATGTGCAGCAGCGGGCACGCGAGCAACAGCGCAAAGGGCAGGAACTGCACCACGTGGGCGCGGTGCTCGGTGAGCAGGAAATAGCCGGCAATCAGAACAAATCCCACGAAAACCCAGCGACCCGTCCCGCCGCGTCCGGATTCATGCTTGTCGTGCGAATGCTCAGTCACGTTCCATCCCCTCCACGTGGGTCTGCTATTACGGTGTTCAGCGCCCAGCGGAAGACACGCGGCTGCGCCTCTCCCGGGCGGCTGATGAGCATCATGGCTGCCTCACTTCGCGCCCGGCCGCTGCATCATCTGGTCGTGCTGCATCATCTGCTCCATCATCATCTGCATCATGTCCATGCGGTTCTCCATCATCTGCGTGCGCTGGTCCGGGCCCATGCCGCCCATTCCACCGCCCATGCCCATACCGCCGCCCATCATCATTCCGCCACCCATGCCGTGCATCTGCTTCATCGTTTCCTGCATGGTCTGCATGTGCTCGTCCATCAGTTTCTGGCGTTCCTTGGGATCCTTCGCCTTGCGGATGCTTTCCATCTGCGCCTGCATCTTCTTCATCTGTTCCTGCATCGCGCCCATGTCGGGCGCCTTTGCAGTTGGCGCGGCCGGCTTGGCAGGCGCCTGCGCGACGGCGAACATCGGAGCGGACGCGAGGCTTGCGGCGAGGACTGCAACAGCGATCGTTCTGCGTTTCATGGTCATCTCCTTAAGAAAAGGTTTCACAGTTTTCCCGACTTCAACGCCAGCACCGCCCAGGCGATGCCGAGCGCGCTGGCGATCGCGAAACCGGCGATGCCGAGCAGCGGCAGTTCCTCCCAATGGGGACCAGCGTGCGTCGAGAGCAGGATCGCGGAGCCGATCACGATAGAGGCGACGATCAGGGCGAACGCCAGGCGGTTGCTCGCATGCAGCAGATGGCGCTCGAGCGAGCCGCCGCTCTGGTGCCGGATGTCGAACAGCGGCTCGCCGCGCTCCAGCCTGCCCATCAGGCGGCGCAGCGTGATCGGCGCTTCGCCGGCCACCTCGCGCACCGTGGAGGCCATGCGGTAGGCTTGCGCGATGCGCCCCACGCCCATTTCCGGCAGGAGCGCATGCTTAAGCAGCCGCCCGCTGTAGGCCTGGAAGGCGGCAAGCGAGCTGAACTGCGGATCGAGCTTGCGCACCAGGCTTTCCATCTCGGCGAAGGCGCGCACGAGCATCGTCGTCTCGCGCAGCAGCCGGATATGGTGCTTGCGGCCGAGGGAGATGAACTCCTGCAGGATCGCGCCGAAGGACTGCTTGCCCAGCCCCGATTCGCGGTAATAGCGGTCGAGCGAAACCGCCAGATCGCGCGTGAACGCCGCCCGGTCGAGCTGCGCCGTGGCGCCGCCCATGCCGAGGTAGGCGCTCGCGACCCAGCCCGCGTCGCGCGCCATGATGGCGAGAAAGAGCTGGCGCAGGCTCTCCTGCACGCGCGGCGAAAGCTCGCCGATGGCGCCGAAGTCGTGGAAGCAGATGCGCCCGTCGGCCAGCAGGAAGATATTTCCCGGATGCGGGTCGGCATGGAACACGCCGTGCTCGAAGACATGGGTAAGAAACAGGCGCATGAGCTCCCGGGCGATATCGAGATGTCCGGCGACATCGGCGTCCTGGTCCATGCGATGGCCCGGGCTGTGCTCCATGGTCAGCACGCGCCGCGTGGTCGCCTCGCGGAAGATCTTCGGCACGAAGACGAGCGGCTCCTCGCGGTTCGCTTCGGCGAAGCGCTCGGCATTGCGCGCCTCCTGCTCGAAATCGAGCTCGCCGCGCAGCGTCGTGGCGAACTCGTCGACCAGTTCCGTCAGGTTGAATGTCCTCAGCGACGGCATCGCGACGGGCAGCAGCTTGGCGAGCCTGCGCAGCACAGCAATGTCGCCTTCGACCGTACTCGCGATCCCCGGCCGCTGCACCTTGACGATGACCGGGGTGCCGTCGGGGAGCGTGGCGCAATGAACCTGCGCGATCGAGGCAGCCGCCATCGGCTGGTCGTCGAAGCTCGCAAAGAGATCCGCGACCGCGCGGCCGGTGTCTTCCTCGATGATGCGCCTCGCGGTTTCCGCCGGAAACGACCCCGCGCGGTCCTGCAGGCCGCGAAGCTCGGATACCAGCTCCGCCGGGAACAAGTCATCGCGCTGCGACAGCATCTGCCCGAACTTCACGAACGTCGGGCCCAATTCCTCCAGCGCATCGCGCAGCCGGCGCGCGTCGCTGGCTGGCGGCGCCGTGTCAGGCGTCGCCGCACCCGCGAAGCCGAGCCGATCGGCGTACCGGCCCCAGCCCTTGGCGATCGCGACGCGCGCGATCGCCGCAAGCCGGGCCAGCTCGCCCGGAGCGGCTTGGTCGCCGCGGAAGCCGGGTCCGTTCATCGTCAGGCGGCCGGCCGCAGGCGGTCGACGATCCAGCCGAACACGGCGCCGAGCACGAACGCCCATGCGACTGCCACGAAAAGCGCAAAGGAGAACGAACTGAAGTCGAACGGCGCGGGCCCGCTCTGCAATCTGCGGAAGTCCAGGCCGTGAAACAGTGCGTTCATGAAGGTCATCGCCGCATCCGGCGCCGCACGGAAGGCGAGCGCGCACGCCGTGTAGCCGATGCCGACCGTTATCGCGAGCGCCACGCCCGTGGGGATCGCGCGTCCAATACCTGCTCGAGTTGCTTCCATGACGTAGTCCTTTCGTTCTTGCCAGGGTCAACAGACAAGCCGCGACCACGGCGTTGCTCGCCGGCGCGGCAGGACGACGACAGGGATCTCAGCGCAGAATGCGCGCCGAGCGGGCGTGATACGAAAGCGGGTGGGGCGGCGGGATGCTCCACGCCGGGTGAGAACGCAATGTCAACCCAGGTCGCGCAAGAAACGCGAGCGGTAAGGCAACCATCAACCCCGCAGCGGGGAAGTTCTTTCCGGCTGCCACCGAGGATACCAATGCCGTCGCGTCGGCCCGCATTTCCGAGCAGCACGGCGTGCCGTCGTGCGAGCCATGCGATGCATCATCCGCATGCGCGGCGTCATGGGTGGTTGCAGCAGAAGCGACAGGCGGCGCACCGATGTGGCGCGCGTACGCGGCGCAGACCGGCTGCAGAGCCAGAAAGAACAGCGCAAAGAACGCCACTCCTCCAGACCGCAGTTTCGACGTCCTGCGCATTGCCAACGCACTCTTCACAGCCTTTATCGCTCCTTGCGACGAATATGCGCCAGTCAGCCCGAATGCGCTTGATCTAGGTCAAAATGATGCGCCGACGGGAGATGTCCATGAGCGCCACGCTGGGTCGCGCTACCTCACCGGCTCTATCTTCGTCACGGTGTAGGCGCCCCCGACCTTCTCGGCCTGGAACTTCACCTTGTCCCCTGCCTTCACCTGCTCGAGCATTCCCGGGTCCTTCACCTGGAACACCATGGTCATCGCCGGCATGTCCAGATTCTCGAGCGGCCCGTGCTTGATGGTGATCTTCTGCGCGTCCTTGTCCACCTTGCGCACCTCCCCCTCCGTGAGCGCTGCCGCCTGCGCAATCTGCGCGGCGCCGTGATGCGACGAATGCTCAGTCTGCTGTGCGAGCGCGGGAATGCTGAACGCCGCGGCAGCGAGCAGGTTCAACATCAGTCCCTCCTTCCGGATTTGCATTTTTGTCCCTTCTCGCAAGGCCGCTTCGGCCCATAGTGTTGATAAACCTTGTAGCGCCCGTCGGTATTGAAGAGCAGCACGTCGTAGGGTTCGCCCCTGCCCAGGTTCATGCCGGGAGCGTCCTGCGGCATGCCGGGGACGGCGAGGCCAGCCGCCTCAGGCCGCTCCTTGAGCAGCCGCTTGATGTCGGCTGCGGGCACGTGGCCCTCGATCGCATAGCCGCCCACGCTCGCCGTATGGCACGATGCGAGGGCTTCCGGCACGCGGTACTTCTGGCGGGTGTGGCTGAGATCGCCGACCTCGCGCGTCTCGACCTTGAAGCCGTTGGCACGCAGGTGCTTGATCCACTCGTTGCAGCAATCGCACGCCGGGCCCTTGTAGACCGTAACCTCCGGCAGGCGCTGCGCGCGCGCCAGACCCGTGATGCCGAGCACCGCCGCGCCGAACGACGCGGCAACTAGCGTTCTGCGTGTTGCGTTCACTGCGCTCATTGCGTCACCTTTACCTTTCCGATCATGCCCGCCTCGAAGTGCCCGGGAATCAGGCACCCATAATAGAACTCCCCGGCCCGGGTGAACTGCCAGAGGATGGTTTCGGTTCTTCCCGGCGCGACGTGCGCCATGTACGGCTCGTCGTGCTCCATCTGCGGGTGCTTGCGCATCAACTCGGAGTGTTCCTTCAGCTCCTCCATCGTGCCGAGCACCAGTTCGTGCATGATCCTGCCGCTGTTGCGCACCACAAACTTGACGGTATCGCCCGCTTTCAGCCGCAGGCCGTTCGGCAGGTACTCCATTTCGTCGCTCATGTCGATGTGAATCGTGCGCAAGATTTTCCTTGGATCGCCCGGACGGCCGAACGCCTTTTCCTCGGCCGAAATCGGCTGCGCCGACATCCCGGGGTCCTTGGAATCGCCGTGCGCCCAGACCGACCCCGCAATCAACGACAGGATCACCAGCAGCCCTCTACACATTCCGGTCTCCTCTAGTGCCCGGGCTGACAGCCTCGTTCGCCTCGCGCCAGGCCGTGCGTGCCTCGCCCTCGAGGTGCCGGTAGCCCTCGAACGCCGAACGGTAGGTCGCCGCCGGGACGCGCGCGTTCGCGTCGGCGGGATCCGGGCGTGCGCTGGATTGTGCAGTAGCAGTGCCCGCGGCCAGTGCCGCAAACGGATACCAGTGTGCGTACTTCATGCTCGCTTCCTTCGCAATAGATGACTCGCGCACGGCTTGCAGCCGCGGCGGCTCAGACTTCAGCGAAGCAAGGCGAGCGGAGGACGGTCTAGCTGATCGGAAATGAACGCCGGCGCGACGCGCTCGGCGAGAAAGATACGGTCCTGCGCAATTGCAGCAGGCGCGTCCACCGCCTGGACGGCGGAAGGCGCGAAAGCAGCGCTCGAGCAATGCTCGACGCAGGTGCTGCACGACGGCGTGGCGGGTTGGTCGCCGTCGGCGTGCCGGGCATGCGAGTCTGCGCTGTGGCCTTGATCGCCGTGCGCCGCGACGGCCATGTCCTGGTGCCCCGCGGCACAGTAGCCGATCGTCACCGCCGCCACGGCCCGTAAGGGCAGCGTGGCAACGAGGAGCAGAAGGACCAGCGTTCTCAATGCACGCGGCATGGCCGCATTATGACATTGCCTATTCCCGCAGGTTCCTTTCCGCTGTGCGCGGATCAAGCCATCCGCCGCCCCAGGTCGCGCAGCACCTCCCTCGCGCAGTTGTGCCCGGGCGCCCCGGTGACCCCGCCGCCCGGGTGCGCGCCCGAGCCGCAGAGGTACAGCCCCGGCACGGGCATGCGGTAATCGGCGTGCCCCAGCACCGGCCGCGCGGACCAGAGCTGGTCGAGCGACAGCTGCCCGTGGAAGATGTCGCCGCCGACCAGGCCGAACTCCTGCTCCAGGTCGGCGGGCGACAGCGCGGACTGCGCAATCACGCTCCGCCTGAATCCGGGGGCATGCGACTCGACGACCTCGAAGATCCGGTCGATCGCCTCCTGCTTGCGCGCCGCCCAGTCCGCCTCGGGCGCGAAGTGCTGGCAAAACAGGCTCGCCACGTGCGCGCCCTTGGGCGCCAGCGTGTCGTCCAGCGTGCTCGGGATCACCATCTCCACGATCGGCGAGCGCGC
>JBGQFF010000037.1:0-22119 GCA_041496745.1 Gammaproteobacteria bacterium | reverse complement strand
TTCGGCGTGCTGATCTACCTCACGCTGATGGGCGAGGCGTTCTTAGGGTATCTCTTGCCCTGGGGCCAGATGTCCTACTGGGGCGCGCAGGTGATCGTGAACCTCTTCGGCGTGGTGCCGTTCATCGGCCCCGACCTCGCCCTGTGGATCCGCGGCGATTACGTGGTGTCGGACGTGACGCTCAACCGCTTTTTCGCGCTGCACGTGATCGCGCTGCCGCTGGTGCTGCTGGGTCTCGTCGTGGCGCACATCCTCGCGCTGCACGACGTGGGCTCGAACAACCCCGACGGCATCGAGATCAAGAAGCACAAGGACGCCAACGGCCGGCCGCTGGACGGCATCCCGTTCCATCCGTACTACACGGTGAAGGATACGGTGGGCGCGGTGGTGTTCCTCGCCGTGTTCTGCAGCGTCATGTTCTTCATGCCCGAGATGGGCGGCTACTTCCTCGAGCACAACAACTTCATCCCGGCCGACCCGCTGCAGACCCCCGAGCACATTGCACCGCTGTGGTATTTCACGCCCTACTATTCGATCCTGCGCGCGGTGCCGCCGCTGTTCAATTCGCAGTTCCCCGGCGTCGCGGCGATGGGCATCGCCACCCTTATCCTGTTCCTGCTGCCCTGGCTCGACCGCTCGCCGGTGAAGTCCATCCGCTACCGCGGGGTGTATTGGAAGAGCGCGGTCGCCATCTTCGTCGTGGCGTTCCTGGTGCTGGGCTACCTGGGCGTGAAGCCGACCACGGTGTGGGGACAGTTCGGCTTCGATGCGTTCTTCCTCGACACCAATGAGCGCGCCACCTGGATGGCGCGCCTGTGCACGGTGATCTACTTCGCCTTCTTCATCCTGATGCCCTGGTACACGGCGAAGGACAAGACCAAGCCGGTGCCCGACCGGGTGACGATGTGAGGGCCGCAACCATGAGCAAGCTCCTCGCCGCCCTGCTCGCCGCGCCTGCGCTCGCCTTTGCCGCGGAAGGCGGCGATGCGCTGGACCACGCGCCGATCGATCCGCGCAACCTGGCCAGCCTGCAATCCGGGGCGCGCACCTTCGTCAACTACTGCCTCGGTTGCCACGGCGCGCAGTACATGCGCTACAACCGCCTCACCGATCTCGGCCTGACGGAAGCGCAGATCCGCGACAACCTCATGTTCAGCACCGACAAGGTCGGCGAGACGATGAAAGTCGCGATGACGGTGAAGGACGGCAAGGCCTGGTTCGGCGTGCCGCCGCCCGACCTGTCGGTGATCGCGCGCGCGCGCGGCGCGGACTGGCTCTACACCTACCTGCGCACCTTCTACCGCGACCCCAAGGCGGCGCACGGCTGGAACAACAAGGCCTTCCCCAACGCCGCCATGCCGCACGTGCTGTGGAAGCTGCAGGAAGAGCAGAGCGCGGTGCAGTACGACGGCACGGTGCGTGACCTGGTCAATTTCCTCGTCTACGTCGGCGAGCCCTCGGCGCAGTCGCGAAAGAGCATCGGCATCGTCGTGCTGTTCGTGCTCGGCGTGCTGTTCATCCTCGCCTACGCGATGCAGAAGGCTTTCTGGAAGGACGTCAGGTAAGCCCGCGCAAGA
The DNA here is from genome assembly GCA_041496745.1 of Gammaproteobacteria bacterium. GTDB lineage: Bacteria > Pseudomonadota > Gammaproteobacteria > Burkholderiales > SG8-39 > JAABQT01. Next base: position 20,542 of record JBGQFF010000037.1, on the reverse strand, counting down.
CCAACCTCGAAGCCGGGCGGGCTTTTCCGTCCGGCATTTTTATCAGGACCTCCGCACCATGATGCAACTGTACTCCGGCACCACGTGCCCCTTCAGCCACCGCTGCCGCTTCGTGCTCTACGAGAAGGGCATGGACTTCCAGGTCATCGACGTGGACATGTACAACAAACCGGAAGACATCGCGGTGATGAACCCGTACAACCGGCTGCCGGTGCTGGTCGAGCGCGACCTGATCCTGTACGAGTCGAACATCATCAACGAGTACATCGACGAGCGCTTCCCCCACCCGCAGCTGATGCCGGCGGACCCGGTGATGCGCGCCCGCGCGCGGCTGATGCTGTTCAACATGGAAGTGGAGCTGTTCAGCCAGATCGAGGGGCTGGAATCGGGCAAGGAGAAGCAGGTGGACAAGGCGCGCGCCCACGTCACCGACCGCCTGATCGAGATCTCGCCGCTGTTCACCAAGACCAAGCACATGCTGGGCGACGACTTCACCATGCTCGACGTGGCCATCGCGCCGCTGCTGTGGCGGCTGGACCACTACGGCATCAAGCTGGGCAAGCCCGCGGCGCCGCTGATGAAGTACGCCGAGCGCATCTTCTCGCGCCCCGCGTTCATCGAGGCGCTGACCCCTTCCGAGAAGGTGATGCGGAAGTAATCTCATGAGCGAGATCGCCACCAAGCCCTACCTGCTGCGCGCGCTCTACGAGTGGTGCGTGGACAACGGCTACACGCCGCACGTGGCGGTGAAGGTGGATTCGAAGACCCAGGTGCCTTCGGAGTACGTGAAGAACGGCGAGATCACGCTCAACGTCGCGCCCTCGGCGGTGCACAAGCTGCAGATGGGCAACGAGCTGATCGAGTTCTCGGCGCGCTTCGCCGGTGTGGCGCGCCAGATCTCCGTGCCGATCGCCAACGTCTACGCCATCTACGCGCGCGAGACGGGGCACGGCATGACCTTCGACGTGGACGCCGCGGCCAAGCCGACGACGCAGGCAGTGACGGAAGGCGAGCCGGCGGCGCCGAAGGAGCCGCTGACGGCCTTGCCGGCGCCGGCGAACACGACACCGCCCCAGCCCACCAAGCCTGGCGGCGGCAAGCCCAAGCCGCAGCTGCGCCGCGTGAAGTAGACTTTCCCCCGGGCCGGCTTAGCTCAGTTGGTAGAGCAGCGGTTTTGTAAACCGTTGGTCGGCGGTTCGATTCCGTCAGCCGGCACCAGCTTCAACATCCACTAGTACGCCGGCGCGATCGGCGCTACGGCCTGCGGCATCTGCGCTGGCAGCGGCCGCGGCTTCTGCGGCGGCTGCGTGCGCTCGACCGGCGGCGCAAACAGCAGCACGCGCTCATCCGCCGCCTTCTGGCGCTCGTAAGGCCGCAGCTCCTGCGGCGTGTCCTGCGCCACCGACTGGATCTGCTGCGCCGAGAGGTTGTCGAGCCGCTGCCGCTCTGCCAGGTGGTTGGACGTGTCCTTCTGCTGCGACTGCTGCAGCTGCAGCGCGAAGCTCGCCGATTGCTGGTCGCGCTGGATGAGGGCGCGCTGGACGTCCTGCTCCTGCGCGAACGCGGGAGCGGCAAACATCAGCAGCGCGAGAATTCTGCTCATGCTGCTGGGGCAGGGCTGGCGCGGCAAAGTTCCCGCAGGCGTGCCCTCTCTGCAGTCTCCAGCCCCTTCGGATCGAAGCGGTAGCGCTGGTGCAGGCGCAGCGCTTCCTCGTACTTCCCCGGCGCGACGCGTGCGAGCCACGCCGTAAGCGTTTCACCGGCCGCGCGCGGCGGAAGCGACTTCGTCATCTCGTAGAACTCGGAGTCTCCGCCTGGGAAATCCCGCGGCCGCGCCTCCTCCGCGGCGGATCCGAACAGCATCCGCTTGCCGCGCAACAGCCGCCATCCCAGGATCACCACCAATGCCGCCAGCACCGCCCACCAGGCATCGCTCGCCTGCAGCTCCTCGCGCTGGCTCCAGCGGTAGGCCGCCCAGCGCACGAAGTCGGCAACTCCCTCCCAGGCCGGCGCCAGCCGGCTCGACTCCTCGCCGAACCAGTCCGGCGGCGTGGGATCGAGGTCGATCCAGCGCCCGTCCACCCAGGCGCGCGTCCAGGCGTGCGCATGCCGCGCGCGCACAACGTAGGCGCCCTCGAGCGCGCTGTACTCCATCACGGAGTAACCCGTGGCATAGCGCGCCGGGACGCCCGCCGCGCGCAGCAGCAGCACGGCAGACGCGGCGAAGTACTCGCAGTGGCCGCTCTTGGTGCGTGTCATGAAATCGGCGAGCGGCGTCACGCCGGCGGGCGGCGGCGCCTCGCGCCACAGCGAATACGCATAGCCCGAGAGGTGCTGCATCACGCGCCGCACGGCCTGCTCCGGCGCCAGGCCGGCGAGCCCGAGCTCCTGCGCGAGGCGGCTGAAGGTTGCGCGCTCCCCCGGCGGCAGTTGATCGTCGTCCACCGCCGGCGGAGCGTAGTGGACGATCGCCGGGCCGAACTCCGCGCCGTACTGGATCCAGTCGCCATCCACCGCGACCTGCACGACGCCGAGGCCAGTGCGTGTTGCCTCGGTCGCCGCCAGACCGGTCACACGGGTCACGCCCGGCGGCAGCGCGAGCAGCGTGCGCCGCCGCTCGACGCGCAACGCGATTCCCACGCGCCGATCGGCCGCACCCGCGGCCAGGGTCCAGGTGGCCCCGCCTTCTTCGGCCTGCAGGTCGCCTCGCGTCGTGCGCCGCCCGACCCAGGTGGTGCCGGCATAGGCGTTGTAGCTCGCGCGATGCAGCAGGCGCGTGCGCGCGACGTCCTGCGGCGCGCCGTAGACACGCGCCACGATGGTGTCGCGCTGCTTCAGCCGCCCGATGGTGCCGATGTCGGTCATGCCGCGCGCGGGATCAGACTCGGCGCCGCGCATGTGCCAATCCGCGATCCAGCCGCCGATCCACGTCTGCAGCTCGCTCATGCCGAGCTGCCCGGCGTAGCCCAGGCCCGCGCCGGCGGCGAACAGCAGCGCCCAAGCGCGCAGGCTGGCGTGCCGCGGCCGCAGCGCGTAGAGCGCCCAGGCGACGAGCAGCGCCACGCCGGCGTAGTAGCCCCGCGCCAGCGGGTTGCCTACGCCCGCCGCGATGACGCACAGGGCGACGTACACGCCGCCCGTGTCCAGCATCGGTACCTTCAGCCGCGGATTGCGCTCCTTCTGCTTCCTCAGGTAGCGGAACAGCGCGGTGAGCGGCACGCGGTCGGCCGCGCCGAGGCGCTGCGCCAGGAGGACCGGCGAGAGCACCGCCGGCAGCCATTGCACGGCACCGATCACGCCGTGCGCCACGCCGCGATTGGCGGCGAGCACCACCGCCGTGCCGACGAAGAACACCGCGCACAGGTCCGCGATGCGCGCGTAGTCGGCGTCCTCCAGCGCGAAGCGCAGCCGCACCCAGCGCGGCGCCTCGAGCGCGAGCGCGATCGGCGCAGCGATGGCGAGGTTGCCGCTTTGCCAGCCCCAGAACAGCACGGCCGCCCCGACGAGGAAGGGAGGCAGGCTCATCGCAGCACCATGCGCTCGAGCCGCGCGAGGCCCGATTCGATCTCGCCCGGGTGGACGACGAGCAGCCAGGCGGGAGTTTCGCGTGGTGCGTCTTCACGCGCGCAGACGAGGAGCGCGCGCACTTCAACGCCGCTCGCCGCGAGACGCTCGGCGAGACCGCGCCGCGCGTCGTCCCAGGCCACCAGCACCAGGATGCAGCTGCTGAGCTGCGTGCACTGCGCCAGCACCGCGCGCTCGAGTCGCTCGAAGCCCGCGGGCTCGCTCGCCCTGACGCCCGCCAGCGCTTCCAGCATCTGCTCGGCGTGCAACTGGCCGCGACCCGCCGTGCTGTGGTGCACTTCGCTCCCCACGAACAGCAGGTCGAGCAGGCACTCCTGCGTCTCGATGGTGTAGACGAAGGAGGCCGCCACCGCCACGGCGTCCTCGAAGGCCTCGTCCTCGCCGCGGCGGCTCGCCGTGTCGAGCACCAGCGCGTGCCGCTCGAAGAATTCGTCCTGGAACTCCTTCACGATCGGGCGGCCGGTGCGCGCGAAGCTCTTCCAGTGGATGCGCTGCAGGGGATCGCCCGGGCGGTACTCGCGCAGCGAGAGGAACTCTTCCGAGTCGCCCACGGAGCTCGCGAGCGACACGCCGCCGGGCTGGTGCTTCCTGCGCCCGGGCAGCGAGAGCCGGGGCAGCCGGTAGCGGCGCGGTAGCGCGATGACGCGCGCCGGCAGCGCCACGCGCGCGAGGCCCTTCACCAGGCCGAGCGGGTCGGTGCGGTTCAGGGTGAGGCCGGCGAGCTCGATGCGCCCGCGCCGGCGCGGCGTGAGCGTGAGGCGCAGCGTCTCGCGCGCGCCCGCCGCGATCTGGGGCAGGGGCGCTTCCTGCGGCGTCTCGGGTGTCACGCGCTCGATCAGCCAGCGCCAGCGGAAGTAGCCGACGTTGCGGTCGAACCAGTTGCGCCGCTCCTCGCCCGGCTCGCGCGCGCGCTTCCAGTCCTCGTACTTCGGGCGCGGGTCGCGGAACGCCTCGACCATGGCGACGCCGGAGAGAGCGCGCGCGCCGAGGTTGGCCACCGCCACCGCGTAGCTGAAGGGTTCGCCCGCAGTGGCGTAGCGCGGCAGCTCGCGCTGCACGCTCACGCGCGCCCGGAACAAGAGGCTCGCTCCCCAGGCGAGGAGCAGCAGCGCCGCGAGGAGCATCGCCGCCTGGTAGCTCGCGCCCTGGTTGGTGTCGATGCCGGCGGCGCCTGCCGCGCCCGCGCTGCCCAGCGCCAGCCAGCCCGCGATGGTGAGCCGCTCCCGCAGCCAGCGATCCAGCGCGCTGACCGCGCGCAGCGCGATGTAGATCAGCCGCCTCAAGCGGGGACTTTCACCTCGCGCACGATGTCGGCGACCAGGGCCTGCGCGGAACCGCCGGCAAAGCGCGCCTGGGGATCGAGCACCATGCGGTGCGCGAGCGTGGCCACGGCAAGCTCCTGCACGTGCTCCGGCCGCACGAAGTCCTCGCCGTCGAAGAGCGCGAGCGCCTTCGCGGTGTGCGCGAGCGAGATCGAGGCGCGCGGCCCGCAGCCGAGCAGCACCTGCGGCGCCGCGCGCGTGCGGCGCACCAGCTCGACGATGTAGTGCTTCAGCTCGTCCGCGACGCGCACGCGGCGCGCCGCGTGCTTCAGCGCCAGCACTTCCTCGCGCGCCGCCACCGGGCGGATGGCATCCAGCGGGTGGCCGAGGTCCTGCGCGCTGAGCACCGCCACCTCGGTGTCCGCGTCCACGTAGCCGAGCGCGAGGCACAGGGCGAAGCGGTCCATCTGCGCTTCCGGCAGCGGATAGGTGCCGCGGAATTCCACCGGGTTCTGCGTCGCCACCACGAAGAACAACTCGTCCATCGTGTGGGTGCGGCCCTCCACCGAGACCTGGCCCTCGGCCATCACTTCGAGCAGCGCCGACTGCGTGCGCGGCGAGGCGCGGTTGATCTCGTCGGCAAGGAGGATGCAGGTGAACACCGGACCCTCGCGGAACTCGAAGCTCTGGTCGCGCTGGTTGAACACCGACACGCCGAGGATGTCCGAGGGCAGCAGGTCCGGCGTGAACTGCACGCGCGCGAACCTGGCGCCGATGGAGGCGGCGAGGCTCTTCGCGAGCGTGGTCTTGCCGGTGCCGGGGAAATCGTCCACCAGCACGTGCCCGCCGGCGGCGAACGCGGCAAGGAGCTTGCGCACCTGCGCGTGCTGGCCGCGCATCACCTGCTCGATATTGCCGGCGATCCTCTGGAACAGGCGCTGCGCGTCGGGGGCTTGCATGCGCCTAGTCTATTATGCGGCGGCCTGTCCTAGAACCGTTCCGCCCAGGGCCTGAGGTCGGCCTCGAAAGTCCAGGCCGTGCGCGGCTGCGCGTGGATCTGGTAGTAGAGCTCGGCGATGGCGTCCGTCGCCAGCATCGCGTCGGGCCCGAGCTCCTTCACGCGCTCGGCGAAGCGCTGGCGCACCGCCGCCGTGTCGATCATGCCGTCGATGACGACGTGCGCGACGTGGATATTTTTCGGGCCGAGCTCGCGCGCCATGGATTGCGCCACCGCGCGCAGGCCGTTCTTCGCCGCGGCGAAGGCCGCGAAGTGGGAAGCGCCCCGCACCGAGGCGGTGGCGCCGGTGAACAGGATGGTGCCCTTGCCGCGCGAAGCCATGCGCCGCGCCGCCTCGCGGCCGAAGAGAAAGCCCGCGTAGCAGCCCAGGCGCCAGACCTTCTCGAACATGTCGGCGGGCGTTTCGTGGATCGAGGCGCGGAAATTCGCCCCGGCGTTGAACACGGCCACCTCCACCGGGCCGTGCGCGGACTCGAGCGCGTCGAACAGCGCCATGACTTCCTGCTCCTCGCGCAGATCGGTGGGCGCGGCGAAAGCCTTGCCGCCCGACTTCACGATCTCTCCCGCCAGGCGCGCGAGGCGCTCGGCGCTCCTCGCGGCGAGCGCGACGTTGTAGCCGGCTTTCGCGAAGCGCTTGCCCAGCGCGAATCCCAGGCCTTCGCCCGCGCCGGCGATCACCGCGACCGGAGTCTTGTCCATGTCTAGAGCGCGGCGGCGAGCTCCGCGCCTTCGAGCATGGCGCGCTTGGCGTCGAGCTGGCCCGCTTGCTTGGCCCCGCCGATCAGGTGCATTGCCGGAACGGGGCGCAGCGGCTCCTGCCCGGCGCAGATCACCACCGTGTCGGCGGGGATCACGCTTTCCTTGCCGTCCACCGCGATGTGCACGCCGGCGTCGTCGATGCGGCGGTATTCGACGCCCTTCACCATCTTCACGCCGTTCCTCGCGAGTTCCGCGCAATGCACCCAGCCGGTGGTGCGGCCCAGCGTGTTGCCGAACGGGGTGCTCGAGCGCTTGAGCATGGTGATGCGGTGCGCGGGCTGAGCGGCGGGCAGGCCTTTCGGGTCGAGGCCGCCCGAGACGGCAGGGTTCTGCACGATTCCCCAGTGCTGCGCGAAGGCTTTGGCGTCGAGGGTCGCGCGCTCGTTGCGCTCGAGAAGATACAGCGCGACGTCGAAGCCGATGCCGCCGGCGCCGATGATCACCACGTTCCTTCCGGGCCGCACTCGGCCTGCGAGCAGGTCCACGTAGCCCGCCACGCTCCTGTGCCCGATGCCGGGAATGGCGGGCCTGCGCGGGCCGATGCCGGTGGCGAGCACCACTTCGTCGAACTGCCCGAGCTCGGCTTCGCCGGGCGCGTGGTTGAGAAGCACCTCGGCGCCCGCGCGGCGCAGCCGCTCGGCGTAGTAGGCGACCGATTCGCCGAACTCCCGCTTGCCGGGGATTTTCTTGGCGAGGTTGAACTGGCCGCCCAGCTCGCCCGACTTCTCGAACAGCACCACCTCGTGGCCGCGCTCCGCGGCGACCGCCGCGCAGGACAGGCCCGCCGGCCCGCCGCCGACCACCGCGATGCGCTTCTTCTTGCTCGTCGGCGCGAAGACAAGCTGCGTTTCGCGGCCCGCGCGCGGGTTCACCACGCAGCTCGCAGGCTGGTTGATGAAGTAATGGTCCAGGCAGGCCTGATTGCAGGCGATGCAGATGTTGATGCCCGCGCGGTCGCCCGCTCTTGCCTTGTTGGCGAAGGCTTCGTCGGCGAGGAAGGCGCGGGCGAGCGACACCATGTCGGCGTCGCCGCGCGCGAGGATCTCCTCGGCTGTTTCGGGTGCGTTGATCCGGTTCGAGGCGATCACCGGGATCTTCACCGCTTGCTTCAGGTTGCGCGTGGCCCAGGCGAAGCCGCCGCGCGGCACGGCTTGCGCGATGGTCGGGATGCGCGCTTCATGCCAGCCGATGCCGGTGTTGAGGAGGTCCGCGCCGGCCGCTTCCACGGCGCGCGCCACCTGCTGGATCTCCAGGGTGGACAGGCCGCCTTCGACGAGTTCGAGCGCCGAGATGCGGTAGACGATGATGAAATCCCGGCCGGCGGACGCGCGCACCGCCTTCACCACTTCCACCGGGAAGCGCATGCGGTTCTCGAGCGATCCGCCCCATGCGTCCTGGCGCTGGTTGGTGCGCAGCGCGAGGAACTGCGTGAGCAGGTAGCCTTCCGAGCCCATCACCTCGACGCCGTCGTAGCCCGCCTCGCGCGCGAGCTTCGCGGCGGCCGCGAAATCGGCGATGGTGCGCTCGATCTCGGCGTCGCTCAGCTCGCGCGGCGCGTTGGGATTGATGCCGGACTTCACCGGCGAAGGCGCGACGATGTTCTTGTGGAAGCCGTAGCGCCCTGAATGCAGCACCTGCAGCACGATCCTGCCGCCCGCGTCGTGCACAGCGCGCGGGATGATGCGGTGGCGCTCGGCGTCGGCCTTGGTGCTGACCTGCGCGCGGTGCGGGCCGAGCTCGCCCGCGTCGTTCGGCGAAAACCCGCCGGTGACGATCAGCGCGGCGCCGCCCTTCGCGCGCTCGGCGTAGAACGCGGCGAGCCGCTCCATGCCGTCCGGCCTCGCTTCGAGCCCCATATGCATCGAGCCCATCAGGATGCGGTTCGGCAGCGTGACGAAGCCGAGATCGAGCGGGCGGAAAAGATGGGGATAGGCGGGCATGAAAATCGGGGTCAGACCCCGATTTTAGCCGCGCGTCACCAGCACCGTCCCGGCGAGAATCAAAACACCGCCGGCGAGCGCGGCGGCGGGCAGCGCTTCGCCGAGGAACAGCCAGCCCCACAGGATGCCGAACAGCGGGATCAGGTAGGTGACGGTGAGCGCGCGCGTCGCGCCGACGTCGGCGATCAGGCGGAAGTAGAGCAGGAACGCCACGCCGCTCGCCAGCAGCGCGAGGCCGAGCAGGTTGGCGATCACCAGCGCCGAAGGCGCCGCGAGTGGCGGCAGGAGCGGCAGCAACGGGATCAGCACCAGGGCGGCGGCGAGCTGGTTGCCGGCCGCCATGCCGCGCGGCGAGGCGCCGGTGGCAAATCGCTTGATGAGGACGCCGGTGAGCCCGTAGGCGCAGCAAGCGCCGAGAGCCGCGGCCACCGCCCACCCGAACAGCGGCTCCGATGCGGTGGCCGGGGGTTGGGCGATGAGCGCCACGCCCGCAACGCCCAGGCAAAGCCCGGCCGCCTTGCGCAGCGTGATGCGCTCGTCGCGGAACAGCGCGCTCCAGACCAGCCCGAAGATCGGCGCCGTGGCATTCACGATCGAGAGCAGCGATGCCGGCGCGTGCATCGCCGCGAACGAGTAGAGCACGAAGGGGACGGCGATGTTGACCGTGCCGATCAGCAGGTAGAAGCGCCAATGCTGTCGCAACCCGGGATCGAAGCCGACGACGCGGAACCAGGCGAGCAGCGCGAGCCCGCCGATCAGCACGCGCAGCTCCGGCGTCCAGGCGGGCCCGAGCACCGGCGCGGCGACGCGCATGAAGATGAACGCCGCGCCCCAGATCGCGGCGAGCGCCACCAGGCGGCCGTAGTCGGCCGCCCTCACTTAGGACGCGCGCGCTTCTCGATGCGCAGGAGCTTCTCCTTGCGCTCCAGGCCCCAGGCATAGCCGCCGAGGCTGCCGTCCGCGCGCAGCGCGCGGTGGCAGGGGATGACCAGCGCCACCGGGTTTGCGCCGCAGGCGCTGCCCACCGCGCGCACGGCACGCGGCGCGCCGATGGCGCGCGCGATCTGCTGGTAGCTGCGCGTCTCGCCCGCCGGGATGCGGCGCAGCTGCTCCCAGACTTTCCTCTGGAACACCGTGCCGCGGATGTCCAGCGGGATTTTCGCTAGCGAGGCATCGCCGGCGAGAAACTCGAGGATCATCTTGCGCACCTCGGGCAGGGCCTTCGAGTCGTGCACCAGCTCGGCCTCGCTGAATTCCTCGGCGAGCAGTTTCTCCACCCCGTCGCCCAGCTTTACCGAGCATAGGCCGCGCCCGGTGCCGGCAATCAGCACCTTGCCCAGCGGCGAGGCGAACGTGGCGTAGGCGATTCTCATGCCCTTGCCCCGGTTGCGGTACTCGCGCGCCGCCATGCCCAGGCGCGCGGCCGCCTTCTCGTAGAAGCGCGACACCGAGCCGTAGCCGGCCTCGAACACGGCATCAGTCACGCGGCTGCCGTTCTTCAGGTGGCGCTTCGCGTCTTCCAGGCGCGCCTCGCGCTGGTAGTCGAGCGGTGAGAGGCCGAAGGCCTCCTTGAAGCGCCGCTGCAGGTGGAAGGGGCTCGAGCCGACCGCGCGCGCGAGCTCGGTGAGCGTCACGCGCTCGCCGCGGCGATGGTCGAGGTACCTGCGTGCCTTGCCGATGACGGTGTCCATCGCGACACTGTAGCGGGCGGGCTGGGGCATTTCTATCCGGAACTTGCGCTTGACTGCAGTGCCTCCAGGTACAGCTCCCGGTCGATATTGCCGCCGGAGAGGATCACCGCGAAGCGCTTGCCGCGGCGCGCGGGGTCCTTGAGCAGGGCGGCGAGCGGCGCCGCGCCCGCGCCTTCGGCGATGTTGTGCGTATCCCGATAGAGGAACCGCACCGCCGCCTTCACCTCGTCGTCGCTCACCTGCACGATGCGATCGGCCCCGGCGATGATCGCCTCCAGGGCTTCGGGCACCGGCACACGCACCGCCATGCCGTCGGCGAAAGTGATCGCGCTGGGCGTCTCCACCGGCCGCTCCGCGGCGAAGGACAGCGCGTAGCAGGCGGCGTTCTCCGATACCACGCCGACCACGCGCGTGGCGAGGCCCAGCGCGTCGCGCCAGGCGATCACGCCGCAGATGCCCGAGCCGCAGCCGACCGGCACGTAGACCTCGTCGATGTCCGGCACCGCGCCGAAAAGCTCCTGCGCGTAGCTCCCCACGCCGGTGACGAGGTTGCGATCGAACGGCCCGATGTAATGCAGCCCCTGTTGCTTCGAGAGTCCGTGCGCGTGCACGCGCGCCTCGTCGTAGTCTCGGCCGTGCTCGATCAGTTCAGCGCCCCAGGCGCGCATCGCCGCATTCTTCTCCTTGCTGTTGCCGTGCGGCACCACGATCACCGAGCGGATCCCGTGGCGCCGTCCGGCGAAAGCGACCGACTGGCCGTGATTGCCGCGCGTGGCGCTGATCACGCCGGCGAGCTTCGGGTTCTCCCGCTTGAGGTGGTCGATGAGGGTCAGTCCGCCGCGCACCTTGAATGAGCCGGTGGGCGTGTGGTTCTCGTGCTTGACCCAGATCTCGGTGCGCGAGCGCTCGTTCAGCAACGGCCAGCTGTACTGCGGCGTGGGCGCCACCGTCGCGTGCACCAGGCGCGCGCCGTCCTCGAGCTGCTGTCGATTGAGGCCGAGGATCATGTGCGCACTTTAACGCCTGCGCCGGCCTGCACGTACTTGCGCGTGGTGCGGGGATCGAGCCCGGTGCGCTTCGATACCTCGGCGTAGGTGCCGAGCCGCCGGTACAGAAGCGCGCAATATCGCCCGAGCAGTTCCGCCGCCGAGAGTTGTCCAGCCTTCAGCTGCTGGGCGAGGAGGTCCTCGTAGTTTGGTGCGGCGTCGGCGATGTCCCCCGCGTAGCGGCCCGTCAGCAGGATGCGGCGCACCGCCTGCTCGAGTTCCCTCACGTTGCCGGGCCAGGAATAGCCCCGCGGTAAACCAGAGTCGAGCGCCTCCAGCACGGCGGCGACGAGTTCGGGGACTTCCGCGCCGGCGATGCGCGAAACGAGCAGTCGCACCAGTTGCTCCAATTCGGCGGGAGATTCCGCGATCCTCTGGCGCAGCGTCGGCACCTCGATGACATCCGAGCACAAGCGGTAGAAGAAATCGTTGCGAAGGCGTCCCTCCCGGCGCAGCGCGCCGAGCGGCTGGTTGGTGGCCGCGATGACGCGGCCGCTGAAGCGCTTCTTCTCGCGGCCCCCGACCGGGGTGAAGGTGCGCTCCTGCAGCACTTGCAGCAGCTTGATCTGCACCGGGATCGTGGCTTCGCCGATCTCGTCCAGGAACAGGGCGCCGTGCGCGTCGCAGCGCTCGAACACGCCCTCGTGATGGTCGATGGCGCCGGTGAAGGCCCCCTTGCGATGGCCGAACAGCTCTGACTCGATGAGCGTTTCCGGGAACTGCGACAGGTTGATGGCGATGAAGGTCTCGGTGAAGTTGGCCGCAAAACGGTGCCGCTCGGCGACGTAGGGGATGAACCCGGAGCGGCCGATGGCCGCGGCCACCGCGCCCTTGCCGGTGCCGGTCTCGCCGAGCACCAGTGTCGAGAAATCCTCCATGCGGTTCCACAGCGCAGCCTCAGAGCTGCGCATGTCGTGGGTAAAGATGTTGTTCCACAGCGCTTCGCGCAGCCGGCGCATGGACTCGCAGTCGCCGGCGAGCGAACGGAAGATGAAATAGAAGCAGCGGCGCAGCTGAAAATTGAGCGCGAGGTAGCGCACCGCGCGCTCTTCGGAAAGGCCGACGCGCACCAGGTCCCCGATCACCTCGTCCGCGAAGGGCACCGCGAGGGGCTCGCCGCCCTTGCCTGCCTGCCTCTCGATCAATGCGTCGAGCTGCGGCACCGCGCGGTGGTAGCAGACGTAGAGGCCGGCAGGCTCCACGAGGCGGCGATCCGCCTCGGGCAGGCGGCGCAGCGCCGCGCCGCCATCGCGCAGCCACGGGTCCAGGCGCGGCTGCACCACACGCGCCAGCGCTTCGCGGTCGGTGATCAGGTCGCCGGGCGGCGCGCCTGGCGCCAGCCGCACGATCAGTTCGGAGCGCCGCGCGCTGAATGGGTTGCCGAACACGACGTCCGCGAGGGCCCCGAAGAACTCTCGGTCACCTGCCGATATCTTGGGCTGCGGCATACAGCAAATGTATGTCTTCTATGCAAAATCTGCTACTTAGACCTCCAAGTTGGCTATCGTGAAATCTTTTATCTCTATCATTATCAAGAAGTTAACAACTGGCATGGATGCTGCTGAAGGATGGGCGCGGACTCACTCACCGAAAAGGAGGCTGCCCATGAAATCGAAATTCCGTTGCTCCATCGCCAGCGTCTTGATCGTTTCGGTTTTCAGCATGGGCCTGCCCGTGCCGGCACAAGCCGGGATCGTGGGCACAGAGGCTGCTGCGGACCGAGAGCGCATCGCGGCGGTGCTTGATCGGGAGGAGGTGCGTACTCGCCTCGCCGCGTATGGCGTTGACCCCACCGAGGCGAAGGCGCGCGTCGCGGCGCTCACCGACGAGGAAGCGATCCGGCTCGCAACTGAGATGGACACCCTTCCGGCAGGCGGCAACGCAGTTGCGGGGCTGTTCGCCTTCCTAGGATTTGTGGTGTACCTGGTTGTTTGGGTTGTCTGCTCGGCTATCCAGGGCAAGGCGTGCAAATGACGGCAGCAATCCCAGTGACGATCCCAGCTCCGAAGCCGGCGCAGCGATGATTCACCTGCCCCTGGCCTGACCCATGGACAACGCCATCCGCCTGATGCTCGTCGATCGCGACGACCGCTGCCGCACGCGGTTCGCCGCCGCGATCGCCGCGGACCCGCGCCTGCTGCTCGCGGATTGCCATGCCACCTGGACCCGCGCCCTCGAGCGGCTGCCGCTCATTCGGCCTGACGTGCTTCTGGCAGGCGTTAGCCTGGCGGAACGCGAAGTCTTCGATCTCGTGCGGTGCGTGAAATCCATGGTGCCGTCCTCGGAGATCCTGGTGGCTGTCGATGCCGGCGACGAGCATGCCGCAGTGGCATGGCTGGCCGCTGGGGCCGCCGGATGCGTATCGAAATCCTGCGGCAGCTCCGAACTTGCCGCGCATCTGCTGCAACTGCGCAACGGGGGCTGCCCGATTCTCCCAGCCGTGGTGCGGTTGCTGCTCGAACAAGTGCGCGTGCCGGATCGCCCGGAGTTCCTGTCTGCGCCCGAGACTTCCCGCATTACGCGGCGCGAGGCGGACGTGCTGCGCATGCTGGCCTGTGGCTGCACTTACCTGGTGGCCAGCGAGCGGCTGGGCGTGTCGCTGCACACGGTGACCACGCACATCAAGAGCGCCTACCGCAAGCTCGAGGTACATTCCGCCGGCGCCGCGGTGATGCGCGCGGTGGAGTTGCGGATCATCGGGGAGGGCTGAAGCCAGATGAAAACTGTCATGAAGGCTTGCGTGCTGATCGGCATCGTCGCGGGTGCGGTGGGTTGGGGACTCTTCGCCCCCGCGATGGTGCAATCGCAGGACTACCATCTTTTTGCCGACGCGCGCGGGCTGCTCGCGGTCGAGAACGCGGCCGACACGCTCTCGAACCTCGCGTTCCTCCTCGTCGGGGCTCTGGGCCTCGCCTTTCTGTGGCGCGAGCGCATCGCGGGCGGCACGGACCGCTTCAGTTCGCCGCAGGAGATGTGGCCTTACTGGTTGTTCTTCGCCGGCGTGGCCCTGACCAGCGCCGGCTCGGCGTACTACCACCTGGCCCCGGATGACGCGCGCCTGGTGTGGGACCGGCTGCCGATGACGATCGCCTTCATGTCGCTGCTTGCCGCGCTCGTGAGCGAGCGGATCAGCGTGCGCGGCGGGAATCTTCTCCTCGTGCCGCTGGTCATCCTCGGCATCGCCAGCGTGGCCTACTGGCGATGGAGAGCACTCGCGGGGGTGGAAAACCTGCGCCCCTACATCGCCGTGCAGTTCGGCTCGATCGCGGTGATTCTCGCCATCGCGCTCCTGTACCGCTCCCGGTACACGCATGGCGCCGTCATCTTTGCCGTTGCGGCGGCCTACGGTGTGGCCAAGGTCGTGGAGTCGCTCGATCGCGAGATTTACGCGCTCGGCGACTGGGTGAGCGGCCATACGCTCAAGCACCTCGCGGCCGCTGCCGGGGTCTACCTGCTGCTGAAATCGCTCGAGCGCCGCGCGCCGCGCTAGCATCACCTCGGCCGCTTGTCGATCACGCGCTTGGCTTTCATTTGCCGGTGAAGTCGGGCTTGCGCTTCCCGAGGAAGGCCGCTATGCCCTCGCGGTAGTCCTGGTGGCGGCCGACTTCGCGCTGCAGGTCGCGCTCGAGGTCGAGCTGCTGGTCGAGCGTGTTCGCGGCCGAGGCGTAGATCGCCTTCTTGATCATGCCGTAGGTGTGCGTAGGGCCCGTCGCCAGCGCCTGCGCGAGCTTTCTCGCCTCGTCCATGAGCTTGTCGTCGTCCACGCACTTCCAGATCAGGCCCCAGCGCTCCGCGTCCTCGGCGCACACGCGCTCGGCGAGCAGCGCCATGCCCATCGCGCGCGCCGTGCCGGCAAGGCGCGGCAGCCAGTAGGTGCCGCCGCAGTCGGGCACCAGCGCGATCTTGGCGAAAGCCTGCAGGAACGAGGCCGAGCGCGCGGCGAGCACGAGGTCGCAGGCGAGCGCAAGGTTGGCGCTGGCGCCGGCGGCGATGCCGTTCACCGCGCAGATCACGGGCTTGGGCAGCGCGCGTAGCCGCCGGATGAACGGGTTGTAGTTGGCGTCCAGCCCGCCGCCGAGGTCCAGGTTCTTGTCCGACATGTCGCGCTCGGAGAGGTCCTGCCCGGCGCTGAAAGCCCGCCCGGCGCCGGTGAGGAGCAGCACGCGGATCGATGCATCCGATTCCGCCTGCGACATCGCCTCGCGCAGCAGGCCGTGCATCCCGGCGACGAAGGCGTTCAGCTTGTCGGGGCGGTTCAGCGTGAGGGTCATCACGCCCGCCTCGGTCGAAACGAGGACAGGGGGCATGGGCAAAGCTTAGCTAAAATCCGTCCCATTCCCAAGCGCATCGACATCCCGGGGGCGATCCCCCTCTCCGAACTCAAGGCACGCCAAAAATGACCTACGAATTCATCCTCAGCGAGAAGAAGGACCGCGTCGGCGTGATCACGCTCAACCGCCCGAAGCAGATGAACGCGCTCAACGCGCAGTTGATGCAGGAGCTGGCCGCCGCGCTCTATGCGTTCGACGCGGACGAGGGCGTGGGCTGCATCCTGATCACCGGCAACGACAAGGCCTTCGCCGCCGGCGCCGACATCGCCGCGATGAAGGACTACAGCTACATGGAGGCCTACAAATCCAACTACATCACGCGCGACTGGGAGCACATCCGCAACATCAGGAAGCCCGTGATCGCCGCCGTGGCGGGCTACGCGCTGGGCGGCGGCTGCGAGCTGACGATGATGTGCGACCTCGCCATCGCGGCGGAGAACGCGAGATTCGGCCAGCCCGAGATCAACCTCGGCATCATGCCCGGCTCCGGCGGCACCCAGCGCCTGCCGCGCTTCACCAGCAAGGCAATCGCCATGGACCTGTGCCTCACCGGGCGCCTGCTGGACGCGGCGGCGGCGCTGCGCGCGGGGCTCGTCTCGCGCGTGGTGCCGGTGGACAAGCTGATGGATGAAGCGATGGCGGTGGCGCAGAGAATCGCCGGCTACTCGCTGCCGGCGGTGATGATGATCAAGGAATCCATCAACCGCGCGTACGAAACCACGCTCGCGGAAGGCGTGCTCTTCGAGCGGCGCGTGTTCCACTCCATGTTCGCGCTCGAAGACCAGAAGGAAGGCATGGCCGCCTTCGTGGAGAAAAGGAAGCCCACGTTCAAGCACCGCTGATGAAAATCGGGGTCAGAGCCCGATTTCCAGAGCCGGAACTTGATACTGCTCGCGCGCAGGTTTTGCATTTCAAATCGATCTCGTGTTTTTTGGCTCGAAGATTCACCGAGCCAAAAAACACGAGACCATGGAAGGTCAAAGGCGGCACGGGCGGTCGCTTTCAGCCCGCAATCGGGCTCTGACCCCGATTTTTTCCATGCCCTCCGTTCCCGTCATCCTCATCGTCGCCCACATCTTCTCGATGCTGGGCTTCTCGACCTACCCGGCGCTGCTGCCCGAGCTGCAGGGCGCGTGGGGGCTTTCCAACTCGCAGGCCGGGATCGTAGGGAGCCTGTTTTTCGCCGGCTACATCGCCACCGTTTCCTTCTGGACCGCGCTCACCGACCGCATCGACGGGCGCTGGGTGTATGCGGCGGGCAGCGCGGTGGCGTTGGCCGGCTGCGCGGGCTTCGGCTTCGGCGCGCAAGGATTCCTGAGCGCCTGCGTGTTCCAGGCGCTGATGGGCGCGGGGATCGCCGGCACGTACATGCCGGGCCTGCGCCTGCTCTCGGACGTGGTGCACGGCAAGGCGCAGAGCCGCTATATCGCCTTTTACACCTCGTTCTTCGGCATCGGCGCGGCGCTTTCCTTTGCGCTGGCGGGCCTCATCGCTCCGCTCGCCGGGTGGCGGATGGCGTTCGTGGTTTGCGCGGCCGGATCCGTGGTTTCCGGCCTGATGGTTTTCTTCAGCGTCGCCGCAAGAACGCCCTCCGGCGCCACGCATTCGATCCTCTTTCCCCTCGCCGCCTGGCGCAAGGTCCTCGCCGACCGCGCGGCCGCCGGCTACATCTTCGGCTACTGCGTGCATTGCCTGGAGCTCTTCGGCTCGCGCGGCTGGATGGTGGCCTTCCTCGCTTTCGCCGCGGGCGTCGGCACCGCGGGCGCTTCGCCCTGGAGCCCGGCGGCGATCGCCGCCTTCGTCAACCTCTGCGCGGTGCCCGCCTCGATCCTCGGCAATGAGATGGCGCTGCGCATCGGGCGCCGGCGCTGGATCCTGATGGTGATGGCCAGCTCGTCGCTCGCCGGCATCGCGCTCGCCTTCTCCGCACCCCTGCACTGGGCGCTGGTGGTGGCGCTGCTCGTGTTCTACTCGATGCTGGTGATGGCCGAGTCGGCCACGCTCACCGCGGGCCTGGTCGCCGCCGCCCCGGCCGAGCTGCGCGGCTCGGCGATGGGCCTGCATTCCCTCATCGGCTTCGGCGGCGGCATGCTCGGGCCGGCGGTATTCGGGGCGGCCCTCGACCTCGCGGGCGGCCAGGCGAGCGTGGCCGCCTGGGCTTGCGGCTATGCGGCAATCGGCGCCGGCTGCCTCGCCGCGCCGCTGGTGGCTGGGCTTTTGCGGCCCGCAAGTTAGAATCGGGCCGTCCTAGGAGGAGGAGACCCCATGGAACGCATCTGGCTGAAGAGCTATCCCGCGGGCATGCCCGCCGACGTGACCTGGGACGAGAACCAGTCGGTCGGCGAGCTGTTCGAGAAGAGCTGCAAACAGTTCGCCGATCGACCGGCGTTCCACTGCATGGGCAAGACGCTCGGCTTCGCGCAAGTCGACCATATGAGCCGCGACTTCGCCGCCTGGGTGCAGGCGAAGGGCCTGCCCAAAGGCGCGCGGGTGGCGATCATGATGCCCAACTGCCTGCAGTACCCGATCGTGCTGTTCGGCACGCTGCGCGCGGGCTACACGGTGGTGAACGTCAATCCCCTCTACACCGCGAGGGAACTCGAGCACCAGCTGAAGGACTCCGGTGCCGAGGTGATCGTGATCCTGGAGAACTTCGCGCACACGCTGGAGGAGGTGCTGCCGAGGACGCCGGTGAAGCACGTGGTGGTCGCGTCGCTCGGCGACCTGCTCGGCGTGAGTGGCCTGATCGTCAACTTCGTGGTGCGCAACGTGAAGAAGATGGTGCCGCCCTTCGAGCTGCCCAACGCCCAGCGCTTCAACGACGTGCTGAAGGAAGGCGCGGGCAAGGACATGAAGGCTTTCCCCGTCGGCCAGGACGACATCGCCTTCCTGCAGTACACCGGCGGCACCACCGGCATATCGAAGGGCGCGATGCTCACCCATCGCAACATCCTCGCCAACATCGCGCAGGCCTCCGCCAACCTGGTGTACGCGCTCGGCGGCGAGACGCCGGTGATCATCACCGCGCTGCCGCTCTACCACATCTTCTCGCTCACGGTGAATTGCCTGCTGATGGCGAAGATGGGCGGGCTGAACATCCTGATCACCAACCCGCGCGACATCCCGGGGTTCGTGAAGGAACTCGGCAAGCACCGCTACAACATGATCACCGGCGTGAACACGCTGTTCAACGCGTTCCTCAACAACCCCGACTTCCACAAGCTCGACTTCTCGCACGTCAAGATCTGCGTCGGCGGCGGCATGGCAGTGCAGAAGGCGGTGGCCGACCGCTGGAAGCAGGTCACCGGCAAGGTGCTGCTCGAGGGCTACGGCCTCACCGAGACCAGCCCCTGCGCCACCATGAACCCGGCGACGCTTCTCGAATACAACGGCTCGATCGGGCTGCCCTTGCCCTCCACCATGATCGTGATCCGCGACGACAACGACAAGGAAGTGGCGATCGGCCAGCCGGGCGAGATCTGCATCAAGGGCCCGCAGGTGATGAAGGGCTACTGGCACCGCGCGGACGAGACCGCGAAGGTGCTGGACAAGGACGGTTTCCTGCGCACGGGCGACGTCGGCGTGATGGACGAGCAGGGCTTCGTGCGCATCGTGGACCGCAAGAAGGACATGATCCTGGTGTCGGGCTTCAACGTGTACCCGAACGAGATCGAGCAGGTGGTGGCGATGCACCCGGGCGTGCTGGAAGTGGCGGCGATCGGCGTGCCCGACGAGCACTCGGGCGAGGTGCCGAAGCTGTTCATCGTGAAGAAGGACCCGGCGCTCACGGAGAAGGACATCTTCGAGCACTGCAAGGAGCAGCTCACCGGCTACAAGCGGCCGAAGTACATCGAATTCCGCGCCGAACTGCCCAAGACCAACGTCGGCAAGATCCTGCGCCGCGCGCTGCGCGACGAGAAGAAGGCGGCGTAAGGCAAAGAAGAAAAATCGGGGTCAGAGCCCGATATTCGGATATGCGAAATATCGGGCTCTGACCCCGATTTTCGTCCATGACTGCCAAGACCGACCTCTTCAAGGGCCTTGTCTGGCTCGGCATTGCCATCGCCTCCTGGGGAGCCCTCTTCTCGGTGGCGAAGCGCACGCTACCCGTCCTCGATGCATTCTTCCTCGGCTCGGTGCGCTATGCGTTCGGCGTGCTGATCTTCATCGCCATCCTGTGGGCGGTGGAGGGCCGCCGGGCGCTGCGCTACGGCGGGCGATTCGCTCCGGCCGCGGTCTACGGTCTGATCGGCTTCTGCGGCTTCAATCTGCTCGTGTGGTGGGGCCTCACCTACACGCGGCCCGAGCACGCGGCGATCATCATGGCGCTGCAGACGCCGATGGCAGCGATCGCGGTGTGGCTGACGCAGGGCAAGCGCCCGCACGCGTTCACCATCGGCTGCGTGGCGGTGGCAATCGGCGGGGTGCTCCTCGTGGTGACCAAGGGCAGCCTCTCGCACGTGTTCGAGGGCGGCTCGCTGCTCGGGGACTTCCTCGTGTTCCTCGGCGCGGTGAGCTGGGTGATCTACACCATGGCCGGGTGGCACTTCTCCGGCTGGTCGCCGTTGCGCATGACGGTACTCACGGCGATTCCGGGGACGATCGGCCTGATCGCGATCAATGCGGTGGCGGTTGCGGCAGGATGGTCGGTGCTGCCGACGCTCGATGCGGTGCTCTCCGTGAAGTGGCAGCTCATGTACTTCATCGTCTTCACCGTCGTGCTCGGTGTGCTCGGATTCAACAACGGCGTGAAGTACCTCGGCGCGCTGAACGCGATGCTGATGCTCAATCTGATCCCGGTGATCGTGTTCGCGATCGAGGCGTGGCTGGGGAGGAGTTACGCGGCGATCGAGCTGGCGGGGGCGGCGGTGGTGATCGGGGCGTTGGTGGCGAACAATTTGTATTTGAGG
>JBGQFF010000036.1:0-23086 GCA_041496745.1 Gammaproteobacteria bacterium | reverse complement strand
CGGCGAGCAGGCGCATCATTGCAGGAAATGGTGGTGGCGAATCAGGGACTCGAACCCCGGACAAACGGATTATGATTCCGCTGCTCTAACCAGCTGAGCTAATTCGCCAAGCATGTCAAATTTTAATCCAGCCAGCGGCTTAACGCCATTCGATCTGGTGATCGTCGGCGCGGGCTTGGCCGGCCTCGCGCTGGCGCGCGCGGCCCGCGGCCTGCGCATCGCGCTGGTGGCGCAGCAGCGCTCCCCGGCCGCGCCGCAGGCGGGCGAGGAGATCGATGCGCGCGTCTACGCGATCACCCCCGGCAACGCCGCGTTCTTGTCGGGCCTCGGCGTGTGGCAGGCGCTGGACGTGGAGCGCATCGCTCCGGTGCGCGCGATGCGCGTGTTCGGCGACGGCCCGGGCGCCGCGCTCGAGTTCGACGCCTACCGCGCGGGGGTGGGCGAACTGGCCAGCATCGTCGAGGACCGCGCGCTGCAGGCCGCGCTGTGGCGCGCGCTCGATCTTGGCAAAGACGTAGAGATCTTCGCTCCGGTGCATTGCGAGACGCTCGACATCGGGCCGCGCGAAGCCCGGCTGAAGCTGCGCGACGGACGCATGCTTGGCGCGCGACTGGTGGTCGGCGCTGACGGTGCGCGTTCCTTCGTGCGCGAGCAGGCTGGCATCGCCGCGTCCAGCGGCGCTTACGCGCAAAGCGCGGTGGTCGCCAACTTCGCCTGCGAACGCCCGCATCGCGGCGTCGCACTCCAGTGGTTTCAGGGCGGGCCGGTCCTTGCGTTGCTGCCGCTGCCCGGCGAACGCGTCTCGATGGTCTGGTCCACGGGGGAAGCGGAACGCCTGCTGGCACTCGATGCGCCGGCCCTGTGCCGCGAAGTGGGCCGGGCGAGCGGCCACGCGCTGGGCGAGTTGCGCCTTTTGTGCGCGCCGCGCGCCTTCCCGCTGCAGCGGCTGGCGGCGCAGCGCATGGTGGCGCCGCGCGTCGCGCTCGCGGGCGACGCGGCCCACGTGGTCCATCCCCTTGCCGGGCAGGGAGCCAACCTCGGCCTGCAGGACGCGCGCCAACTCGCCGCGGTGCTCGCCGCGCGCGAGCCGCAGCGCGACCCGGGCGACCTGGGCCTGCTGCGCCGCTACGAGCGCGCCCGCGCAGCTGACGTCCTGGCGATGGACGCGACGGTGCACGGCCTGTACCGCCTGTTCGCCTCCGGCGCGCAGCCGATCGCGCGCCTGCGCAACGCCGGATTGAACTTGACCGAGCGCTTGCCGGTCCTAAAGAACCTACTCATACGCCAAGCGATGACCTGATGACCCGACTGATCGCAGTGCTTGCCCTGCTGCTTGCCGCGGCGGGGGCGGTGGCCGACGAAGCCAAGATCCGCCGCGTCTTGGAAGCGGCCCTCGGCGGCGTGCGCATCGAGGGCATACAGCCGGCGCCGTTGCCGGGATTCTTCGAGGTGCGGTTCACCACGCGCGAAGGGCCGCAGATCGTCTACACCGACCCCGACGCCAGCTTCATCTTCGAAGGCAGCCTTTACGACACGCGCAAGCAGCGCAACGTGACGGAGGACCGGCTGCGCAGGCTGTCGGCGATCAGCTTCGACTCGCTGCCGCTCGATCTCGCGGTGAAGGTGCAGCGCGGCAACGGCAAGCGCGTGCTGGCGATGTTCTCCGATCCCTACTGTCCGGCCTGCCGGCAGTTCGAGCAGACCCTGGCGCAGGTGGGCGACATCACGATCTACTACTTCATGTATCCGGTGATCCGCCCGGAGCTCGCCGACCATTCCAGGGCGGTCTGGTGCTCGCCGGACCGCACCAAGGCCTGGCTCGATCTCGCCACGCGGGCCAAGCCGCTCGTGCCGGCCGGCGACGCGAGCTGCGACACGCCGATCGAGCGTGTGCTCGAACTCGGCAAGTCGCTGCGCGTGAGTTCCACGCCGACGCTGTTCTTCGCCAACGGCGAGCGCCTGCGCGGCGGCCTGCCCGCGGCGCAGCTGCGCACCATGCTCGACGAATCGACGCGCGCCGCGAGCGCCAAGTAAGCCCGACCTGGCAGGACTAGGGCCGCGGCAGCGCCTCGCCGCGCGGCCACAGCAGCCACATGCGCCCCTGCTGGCGCATGCGGCCGGCGAGGGTTCCGGCTTCCGCGCCCGTGCCCCAGAAGAAGTCGGCGCGTACCGCGCCGCGGATCGCGCCGCCGGTGTCCAGCGCCATTACCAGGCGCTCGAGCGGCTGCGGCGACAGCGGATAGGTGGTGGCGAGGAACACCGGCGCACCGAGCGGCACGGTGCGCGGATCCACCGCGATGCTGTAGCCCGCCTCGAGCGGCACGCCCAGCGCACCGACTGGGCCGCCGGCCGCGGGCAGTTCGCGGAAGAACACGTAGCTCGCGTTGTGGTTGAGCGCTTCCTGCAGGCGTTGCGGGTTGGCGGCGGCCCAGGCCTTGATGCTTTGCATCGAAGCCTGGTCGAGCGTCATTTCCCCCTGCTCGACCAGGTGGCGGCCGAGCGAGCGGTAGGGGTGGCCGTTCTGCTCGGCGAAGCCGACGCGGATGCGCTCGCCCGAGTCGAGCTGGATCTGCCCCGAGCCCTGGATCTGCAGGAAGAAGAACTCCACCGGGTCGGCGACCCAGGCGATCACGGGCGCTGCAAAGGCGCCGCCGCGAGCCTCAATCTCGCCGCGCGAGAAATAGGGCTCCAGCCGGCGGCCATTGAGCCTTCCCCGCAGCCGCATGCCGCGCAGCTCGGGGTATTGCCCGGCGAGATCCACCACCACCAGGTCTTCCGGCAGCCCGAACACCGGCTGCGAATAGCGCGCGCTGCGAGCGCGGCTGCCTTCGAGCACCGGCTCGTAGTAGCCGGTGACCAGGCCCTCGGCCGCGCCCTCCGGGGCGATGATGGAGTAGGCGGCAAAGGCGCGCTCGAAGAAGGCACGCGCCGCCATGTCGTCGCCGGCCGGCAGCGTCTTCGCCTCGTCGCAGGCGGCCTGCAGGGCGCGGGGATTCGCGGGGCGGCTGCATGCGGCGACAAAAGCGCGCACGCTGGCGGCGAGGGGCGCCTGCGCCCAGCCGGGCAGGGAGACGAAGTCTGCCGGCTCGTAGCGGGCGTCGGCTGGCGGCTTGGGCAGGCGCGGGCAGGGGCAGGGCATCGCGTCCTGCGGCGGCAGCGGCGCGCAGCCCGCGGCCAGTAGAATCCCGGCGACCACGGCGAGGGCCAGTCGCAACCTGAGCCTCAATGCAGCACGCGCGGCACCGAGAGCGTGAACTCCGGGATCGGCGCTTCGAAGCGCGTGCCGTCCTCCGCCACCATCTGGTAGCTGCCGCGCATGGTGCCCACCGGGGTGGCGATCGAGGTGCCGCTGGAGTACTCGAAGCTCTCGCCCGGCCGCAGCACCGGCTGCGCGCCCACCACCCCCAGCCCGCGCACTTCCTGCACCAGCCCCAGCGAATCGGTGATGATCCAGTGCCGGCTGATCAGCTGCGCGGTGACGTTGCCCGGATTGCGGATGGTGACGGTGTAGGCGAAGACGAAGCGCCCGGCGTTCTCGTCCGACTGGTCGGCGAGGTACTGGGTGAGGGTGCTCACCGCGATGTCATAGAGCTTCTCCTGACCCATGCGCGCATTGTAAACTCGCGCGGCCATGGCATTCCGCATCGCTCCCAGCATCCTGTCGGCGGATTTCGCGCGGCTCGGCGATGAAGTGCGCGCCGTCGAGGCCGCCGGCGCGGACCTGCTGCATGTCGACGTCATGGACAACCACTACGTGCCGAACCTCACCGTCGGCCCGCTGGTGTGCGCGGCGCTCAAGCCGCATGTGCGCATGCCGATTGACGTGCACCTGATGGTGAAGCCGGTGGACCGCATCATCCCCGAGTTCGCCAAGGCGGGCGCCGGCATCATCAGCTTCCACCCGGAAGCCTCCGAACACGTGGACCGCACCATCGGCCTGATCCGGGAGCAGGGCTGCAAGGCGGGGCTGGTGCTGAACCCGGCGACGCCGCTCTCGTGCCTGGACCACACGCTGGACAAGCTCGACCTCGTGCTGCTGATGTCGGTGAATCCCGGCTTCGGCGGCCAGCAGTTCATCCGCGCGGTGCTGCCCAAGATCGCCGAGGTGCGCAAGCGCATCGACAGGCTCGGGCGCGACATCTGGCTGGAAGTGGACGGCGGCGTGAAGGCCGACAACATCGCCGAGATCGCGGCGGCCGGGGCCGACACCTTCGTCGCCGGGTCGGCGATCTTCGGCGTCAAGGACCGCGACTACGCGGCGGCGATCCGCGACCTGCGCGCGCGGCTCCCGGCTGCGCGCGCCGCGGCGTGATGGTATATTCCCGCTCGCCGTGACCTTCGCTTCCAACCGCACCGAGAACCTCCGCTGGCAAAGCTGGCGCCGCTGGCGCCGCTAATCACTCGCGCGCCCCGTGCGGCTCGGCGGCGCGCTTCTTCCAGGCCGCAAAGCAGTTCCCCCAGGCAGGTGCAGCGGAGACCGTTTCATGAATGAGCTCGAGTTCCAGCAACTCGCGCAGCAAGGCTATACCCGCATCCCGGTGTTGGCGGAAGCGCGCGCCGACCTTTACACGCCGCTGGCGGTGTACCTGAAGCTCGCCGGCGGCGCCTACAGCTACCTGCTCGAATCGGTGGTCGGCGGCGAGCGCTTCGGGCGCTATTCCTTCATCGGGCTGCCCTGCGCGGAGAGAATCGAAGCGCGCGGCGCCACGGTGCGCAGGCTGCTGCGCGACGCGCGCGGCGCCGACGTCTGCCTGGAGGAGGTGCAGGGCGATCCGTTCGAGTACGTGCGCGCCTACCTCAAGCGCCACCGCGTGGCGCCCGCACCTGGCGCGCTGAAGTTTCCGGGCGGCCTCGCCGGCTACTTCGGCTATGAGACGGTGCGCCACGTCGAACC
Source organism: Gammaproteobacteria bacterium (assembly GCA_041496745.1). GTDB lineage: Bacteria > Pseudomonadota > Gammaproteobacteria > Burkholderiales > SG8-39 > JAABQT01. The sequence goes on along the minus strand of JBGQFF010000036.1, from coordinate 18,192 downwards.
GCGCGCGCTGGGGGGCGCGAAGCCGGATGCGCTCGGCACGCCGGACATGCTGCTGCTCGTCTCGGACGAGCTGGCGGTGGTGGACAACGTGCTCGGCAAGCTGCACCTCGTGGTGTATGCCGATCCGCGGCAGCCGGACGCATACCGGGCGGCACGCGAGCGTCTCGAGCGGTTACGCGAGCGCCTGGCCACGCCGCTGCCGCAGAGCCTGGTGCTCGCGCAGCCGCGCGAGGAGGCGTCCCCGGCGCCGCTCTCGTGCTCGTTCACGGAGGCGGATTTCCTCGCCGCCGTGCGCCGGGCGAAGGAGTACGTTTACGCCGGCGACTGCATGCAGGTGCAGGTGTCGCAGCGCACCACGCGCGAGTTCCGCGCGCCGCCGATCACTCTGTACCGCGCGCTGCGCGGGCTCAATCCGTCGCCCTACATGTTCTATTTCGATTTCGGCGACCACCACGTGATCGGCGCCTCGCCCGAGATCATGGTGCGCGTCGCGGGCGACAGGATCACCTTGCGGCCGATCGCCGGCACACGCCCGCGCGGCGCGACGGCGCAGGACGACGCGCGCATCGCGGAGGAACTGCTCGCCGATCCGAAGGAGCGCGCCGAGCACGTGATGCTGATCGACCTCGGGCGCAACGACGTCGGGCGCGTCGCCGCCACCGGCAGCGTGCAGGTGACCGAGAAGATGGTGGTCGAGCGGTATTCCCACGTGATGCACATCGTCTCCAACGTCGAAGGGCGCTGCGCCCCGGGGGTGGACGCGCTCGACGTGTTCAAGGCCAGTTTCCCGGCGGGAACGGTGACCGGCGCCCCCAAGGTGCGGGCGATGCAGATCATCGACGAGCTCGAACCGGTGAAGCGCGGCGTCTACAGCGGGGCGGTGGGCTATCTCGGCTTCAACGGCGACATGGACGTGGCCATCGCCATTCGCACCGCCGTGGTCAAGGACGGCAAGCTCCACGTGCAGGCCGCCGCCGGGGTGGTGGCGGATTCCGACCCGCAGTCCGAGTGGCAGGAGACGAAGCACAAGGCGCGCGCCATCCTCAGGGCGGCGGAACTCGCCGCGGCGGAGGCGCCATGATCCTGGTGCTCGACAACTACGATTCGTTCACCTACAACCTGGTGCAATACCTGGGGGAACTGGGCGCCGCGGTGAAGGTGCTGCGCAACGATGAGGTGACCGTGGACGAGGTCGCGCGGATGCAGCCGGAGTGCGTCGTCATTTCGCCGGGGCCCTGTACGCCTAACGAGGCAGGCATTTCGCTCGCGCTGATCGAACAACTCGCCGGCAAGGTTCCGATCCTCGGGGTGTGCCTCGGCCACCAGGCGATCGGCCAGGCCTTCGGCGGCAGGGTGGTGCGCGCGCAGCGGGTGATGCACGGCAAGGTGTCGCACATCCGGCACGACGGGCGCGGCATGTTCGCGGGCGTGCCGCAGGACTTTGTCGCCACGCGCTATCACTCGCTGGTGGTGGAGCGCGCGACGCTGCCCGAGTCGCTGGTCGTCACGGCTCAGTCGGAGGACGGCGAGATCATGGGCCTGCGCCACCGCGAGCATGCGGTGGAAGGCGTGCAGTTCCATCCGGAGGCCCTGCTCACCGAGCACGGCCACAAGATGCTGGAAAATTTCCTCAAGGGGAGAACGCAATGAAACAGATCACGATCGCGGAGGCGATCCAGCGCACGGTCGAGCACCGCGAGGTGTTCCACGACGAGATGCTGCACATCATGCGCCAGATCATGCGCGGCGAGCTGACGCCGGCGCAGATCGGCGGCTTCGTCATCGGCCTGCGGGTGAAAAAGGAGACCATCGGCGAGATCGCGGCGGCGGCGCAGGTGATGCGCGAGTTCGCGACGCCGGTGCGCGTGGCCGACGTGAGCCGCCTGGTGGACACCTGCGGCACCGGCGGGGACGCCGCGCACACCTTCAACGTCTCGACGGCGTCGGCGTTCGTCGCCGCGGCGGCCGGGGCGCGCGTCGCCAAGCACATGGGGCGCTCGGTGTCCTCGTCCTCGGGCAGCGCGGAGGTGCTGGAGGCGCTTGGCGCGAATATCGCCATGACGCCGGAGCAGACGGGCGAGGCGATCGAGAAACTGGGCATCGGCTTCATGTTCGCGCCCTCGCACCACGCGGCGATGAAGTATGCCGCGCCGGTGAGGAAGGAGCTCGGCGTGCGCACCCTGTTCAATATCCTGGGTCCTCTCACCAACCCCGCGGGCGCGCCGAACCAGGTGATGGGCGTGTTCCACGTGGACCTGGTCGGCATCCAGGTGCGCGTGCTGCAGCGCCTGGGCTCCAGGCACGTGATGACCGTGTACGGGCTGGAGGGTCTGGACGAGATCTCGATTTCGGGCGAAACCATGGTCGGCGAATTGCGCAACGGCGAGATCAACGAGTACACCATCCACCCGCAGCAGTTCGGCATCGAACTCTACGACCGGCGCGCCATCCAGGTGAACACGGTGGAGGAGTCGAAGCAGATGATCCTGGCGGTGCTGGAGAACCAGCCCGGCCCGGCGCTGAACATCGTGCTGCTGAATGCCGGTGCCTCGATCTACGTCTCGGGCGTCGCCGATTCCTTGCAGGCCGGCATCGACCGCGCGCGCCGCGTCATCGCCAAGGGCGAGGCCAAGCAGAAGCTGGACGACTTTGTCGCCTTCACGCAACGCCTCAAGGCCAAGGGCTAGGCGTGTCCGACATCCTTCGGCGCATCCTCGCGACCAAGCGGACCGAAGTGGCCGCAGCCCGTGCCGCGGTGCCTCTGGAGGCGGTCGAGCGCAAGGCCCGGGCCGCGCCGCCGCCGCGGGATTTCGCCGGCGCGTTGCGCGCGAAGATCGCGGCCGGCAAACCCGCGGTGATCGCGGAAATCAAGCGCGCCAGCCCTTCGAAGGGCCTGTTGCGCGAGCACTTCGATCCGGCGGCGATCGCGCGCAGCTACGCGGCCGCGGGAGCGGCCTGCCTCTCGGTGCTGACCGATCGCGAGTATTTCCAGGGCGCGCCGGAGCACCTGGCCGAAGCGCGCGCAGCCTGCGCCCTGCCGGTGCTGCGCAAGGACTTCGTGATCGAGCCCTACCAGGTGTACGAGGCGCGCGCGCTGGGCGCCGACTGCATCCTGCTGATCGCCGCCGCGCTCGCGCCCGGCGACATGCGCGGGCTGGAACGGCTGGCGCAGGGCCTGGGCATGGCGGTGCTGGTTGAAGTCCACGATGGGCGCGAACTGGACGCTGCGCTCGAGCTGCAGACGCCGCTGCTCGGCATCAACAACCGCGACCTGCGCACGTTCGAGACGCGGCTCGAGACCACCCTGGATCTGCTGGCGCGCGTACCCGCGGAAAAGCTGGTGATCACGGAGAGCGGCATCCTGGCTCCGGCGGACGTGGAACGCATGCGGCAGGCCGGTGTCGGTGCCTTTCTCATCGGGGAGGTGTTCATGCGCTCACCGGAACCGGGAAAAGCGCTGAGTAGCCTCTTCGGAATGGAATAAGGCATTTATTTTCAATGTGTTAATTGTTTGTTGCGATTTTGCAACGAATGTGCGGGATAAGTGAGCATAAGTTCTCCATTCCGTTGCTGCCGCGAGACGCGTTTTGGCAGAATCTCACCTAACTTCTCAGCTTAGAGAGGTTGGTCGGGCATTCCTAGGATGCCCGGTGTTCAATCAACGGGAGACATTTGCATGAACAAGAAACTTCTTGCGGTAGCAGTCGCAAGCGTCCTTGCTGCCCCCGCCACCGCGCTAGCGCAGGTGACGCTGTTCGGCACGATCGATGGAGGCATTCGCAACCAGACCAAGGCCATTACCGCCGCGGGCAACGATAACGTGATGACGGTGACTAATGGTCTGCGCACCACGAACCGCTGGGGCGTGCAGGGTTCCGAGGATCTGGGCGGCAGCTTGAAGGCCAATTTCTGGCTGGAAGGCGGCTTCGACAACGGTACGGGTTTGAATGGGACCGGCTTGGACTTTGCCCGGAAGGCGCTAGTCGGCTTGTCCTCGGGCAACTGGAGCGTCGACATCGGCCGCGACTACACGGTGAACTTCAAGTCGCAGGGCATCTATGACCCGATGAGCTACACCTACACGGGCGTCACGCCGACCGCGACCACCAACGTCAAGGGCACGCGTACGAGCAACTTGGTGACGGCGGGCTTCCGCTTCGGCACCGGCGGCGTGCGCGTCGATTACGGGATGAGCGAAACCCCCGGCGACCCGTTCGGTACCAGCTCTGGCTTCATGGCAGATTACGCATTTGGGCCCGTGACCCTTACGGGCGCAATCTCCAAGGTGGATACGTCGGCGACCGATTCCCAGAATATCACCAACTTTGGCGTCGCGTGGAAGTTGGGCGCGCTCACGTTGCGCGCTGGCGTGTCCAATACAGAGACTGAGACTGGCTCAACCGCGACCGGCAGCGAAACCCCGATGTTGGTACTCGGCGTGCAGTACGCGATCTCGCCGACGTGGAACGGCCGCATCGGTTACTACGACACGAAGTTCAAGGCCGGTGGGGTTCAGACGGGCGAGCGCAAGGTGACCATCATCGCGATGGACTATGTCCTGTCCAAGCGCACCACGGCCTATTTCGCGTTTGACAAGACTGGCATTACGGGCACCGCCTCGAACGCCGTTCTTGGTGTGGCGTCCGTTGACGGCGCTTCCGGCATCAGCGCTGGCATCGCGCACGCGTTCTAAGTCGCAGCCGGTCTAGCACCGGCAGCGTCTGGGATGTAAAAGCCGCCCTTCGGGGCGGCTTTTTTTCGTCCCTGCCGGACGGATTCGGTAAGATGGCACGATGATTTCGCGCGCGCACTGCCGGTCTCGCCGGCCCCTGTGGGCTGCGCTCGCCATCGTGCTGGGCGGTTGCGCCGCGCCCGGCGCCATCGACACGCGGCGCCCGGCGACGCAAAGCGAATTCCATCTCTCGCGCGAGCATGTCCCGCCGCTCGGCTCGTGCCGCATCTGGTACACGGAACTGCCGCCGCAGTGGCAGCCGCCCGTGATGCCTTGCGCCCGGGCGCACAGCCTCGCGGAGCAGCACGGCGGCCGCGTAGTGAAGGCGATCTCGAAGAAGTCCTTCGAGGACGGGCGCACGCTCAGCATGGACTACGGCCCGGGCCGGTTCGCCGATGTGCCGCCCGAGCAGTTGCCCCCGCCGGGCTACTGCCGGGCATGGCACGATCGCATACCGCCGGAACGACAGCCCCCGTCGATGACCTGCGCAAAAGCGGAGCAACTGGTGCGCCAGCGCGGCGGGCGCCTGCTCTACATGCCCGGCCCGGAACAGAAATGACTGCACCGATCGATCGGGCGATCATCGAATTCGATCGCGCACTGCGTTCGGTTGCCGGATTGCATCGAGCCGAGAGGCCGTCGCCGGCCGCGCAGGTCGCGGAAGCGGAACTGGACGACGGGGCCCGGGCGCGCTCCGCGGCACTCATGCGCGTCAACCACGTCGGCGAAGTCTGCGCGCAGGCGCTGTACCAGGGCCAGGCGCTGACCGTGCGCGATGCCGGGACGCGGACCTCGCTCGGGCGCGCGGCGCGCGAGGAGGCCGATCACCTCGCCTGGAGCGCCGAGCGCATCCGGGAGCTGGGCGGGCGCACGAGCCTGCTCAATCCGCTGTGGTACGCGGGCTCGCTCGCGCTCGGGCTCGGCGCGGGGCTGCTGGGGGATCGCTGGAGCCTCGCTTTCCTGGCCGAGACGGAGCGCCAGGTGGAACAGCACCTGGGCGGCCATCTCGAGCGTCTCGCGCCGGCGGACGCGCGCACGCGCGCGGTGGTGGAAACGATGCGCGCGGACGAGGCGCGGCACCGGGAAGCCGCGATCTCGCTCGGCGCAGCGGAGTTGCCGGAGCCGGCGAAGCTGGTGATGCGCGCCATGGCGAAGGTGATGACCACCGTCGCCAGCCGTATCTAGCCCTCGACGATCTCGAGGTCGCGCGTGATCTGCGCGGTCTTCTCCAGGATGGCGGTGGCGGAGCAGTACTTCTCGTGCGACAGGCGCACCGCCTGCTCGACCACGTTGCGTTTCAGGTTGCGCCCGCGCACCGTGAAGCGGTAGTGGATGCGCGTGAACACCTTGGGATCCGTTTCCGCGCGCTCGGCCTCCAGGCGGACTTCGCAGCCGGTCACGTCCTGGCCGCTTTTCTTGAGGATCACCACCACGTCGTAGGCCGTGCAGCCGCCCGCGCCGGCGAGCACCGTTTCCATCGGTCGCGGCGCCAGGTTGTTGCCGCCGCCATCCGGCGCGCCATCCATAGCCAGGATGTGTTTGCTGCCTGTCTCGGCTATGAAGGACATTCCCGTGCCTGTCCAACGAACTGTGCATTCCATCAACAACCTCCAGATAAATCAGTGATTTGTGCCATGCAACAGGCCGAGTCTCGCATCAGGCATTCCGGGATATTGCAATGCAGCAAACAAACTTGCATAATGCGTTCCAATGTAGGCGCGAGCAACGCGGCGTCCAGCAGTTTGTCTCCTCCACCCTCCTCCTTTGGTGGATTCAGCGCAACTCTCCGGAGTTGCGCTTTTTTTATCTGCAACAAGGGTTTGACGTTGACACTTGGGTCCCATAGAATCCGCGCCTTTTCTCGAGTCGCTGGCATATGAAAACGTTCACGGCGAAACCGCATGAAGTGGTGCACGGCTGGTACCTGGTGAATGCCGAGGGCAAAGTGCTCGGCAGGCTCGCCTCGCAGATCGCCGTGCGCCTGCGCGGCAAGCACAAGCCCGAGTACACCCCGCACGTGGACACCGGCGACTACATCGTGGTCGTCAACGCGTCGAAGATCCGCGTCACCGGCAGGAAAGCGCTCGACAAGAAGTATTACCGGCACACCAACTATCCTGGCGGCATCCGCGAAACCAATTTGGCCAAGCTGCAGGCGCTCCATCCCGAGCGCGTGCTGGAGAAGGCGGTGAAGGGCATGCTGCCCAAAGGCCCGCTCGGCTATGCGATGCTGAAGAAACTGAAGGTCTATGCCGCGGGCACGCATCCGCACACGGCGCAACAGCCCCAGGCTCTCGAGGTATAAGGCAAACACTCATGGTCGGCGACTATTACTACGGCACCGGGCGGCGCAAGAGCGCGGTGGCGCGCGTGTTCCTCAAGCCCGGCAAGGGACAGTTCATCGTCAACGGCAAGCCGGTGGACGAGTTCTTCTCGCGCGAGACCGGCCGCATGATCGTGCGCCAGGCACTCGAGGCGACGAAGAACGCGGCGAGCTTCGACATCATGGTCAACGTCTTCGGCGGCGGCGAGAACGGCCAGGCGGGTGCAGTGCGCCACGGCATCGCGCGCGCGCTCGTCGAGTTCGACGCCGGCCTCAAGCCGACGCTCAGGGCGGCGGGGCTGGTGACGCGCGACGCGCGCGAGGTCGAGCGCAAGAAGGTCGGCCTGCACAAGGCGCGCCGCCGCAAGCAGTTCTCCAAGCGCTGAACATCCGGCCCGCAGCCGGATGCGCGCAAGGCCGCCTGCGGGCGGCCTTTTTGTTTTTTGTTCCCGGCGGATGCATCATCGCGCCGTGCACCTGATCGCCAAGCTCGTGAAGCTGCGCCAGCGCTTCGGCATCGCCGCGCCGCGCGTGGCCGTGCGCTCCGAAGTCGCCTGGTACCTGCGCTGGGTCGGCCTGGTCCTGGTGCTGGCCTGCTCGGCGGCGCTGGCGGCCTGGATGTACGACGCAGGGCGCCGCTTCGCGGGATTCGACCGCAGCGAGGTCGAACAGGAGCTGGCGGAGGCGCGGCGCGACCTGCAAGCCACGCGGGCGGAGTTGGAGGGCGTGCGCGCCATCGCCAACGCGGCGGACGCCAGGCTGTCCATCGAGCGCACCGCGCAGCAGAAGTTCGCGCAGCAGATCCGCGGCCTGGAGCAGGAAACGGCGCGGCTGCGCGAGGAACTGGCGATCTTCGAGAGCATGCTGTCGGCGGAGTCGCGCGCCGCCAACCCGCTGTCGATCAACCGCTTCAAGGTGGTGGCGGATGTGCTGCCGGGCGAGTACCGTTACCGGCTGCTGCTGCTGCTCGCGCCGGGCAACCGCCGGGACCGCGACTTCCAGGGGCGCCTCGAATTGGTGGTCAGCCTGACGGAGGGGGGGAAAAATGCTATGATGACTTTCCCTGAAACCGGAGACCCCAGCGCTTCCGCTTTCCGTTTGACTTTCAGGCACTTCCATCGCGTCGAAGGCATCTTCCGCGTGGACCCGAAAGCCAAGGTCGAGAGCGTGCAGGTGCGGGTCTACGAAGCGGGATCGGACCAGGTCAGGGCCGCGCAAAACGCGGCCCCGGGTTGAAGGAGAGTTCGGCCATGTTCAGCAAGACCGTGAAGCCGCAGAGCCGCATCGACAGCCTGATCGGCGCCACCACGCGCATCGAAGGCAATGTGTTCTTCAGCGGCGGGCTGCGCGTGGACGGCGCAGTGCGCGGCAACGTGGCGGCGCTGCCCGACCAGCCGGGCACGCTGGTGGTGTCCGAGCATGCGCGCATCGACGGCGAGGTTTCCGCCTCGCACATCGTGGTCAACGGCACCATCAACGGTCCGGTGCACGCGGCGGAGACGCTCGAACTTCAGGCGGGTTCGCGGGTCAAAGGTGACGTGCACTACAAGAGCCTGGAGATCCAGCAGGGCGCGGTGGTTGAAGGGCGCTTGGTGCACCATGGCGGGGTCGAATTGAAGAACGTCGAGCTCAAGCTCGCGTCCATCACCGACAAGCCGCGCTGAATTCGAACGCGGGGAACACGGAGCATCATATGAACGCAGTCACCGAAATGCCGGCGCCGCTGGTCTTCTCCGACAACGCGGCGTCCAAGGTCAAGCAGCTGATCGAGGAAGAGGGCAACGCGGAGCTCAAGCTGCGCGTGTTCGTCTCCGGCGGCGGCTGCTCCGGCTTCCAGTACGGTTTCACCTTCGACGAAGTGCAGAACGAAGACGATACCGCGATGCAGAAGAACGGCGTGACGCTGCTGATCGACCCGATGAGCTACCAGTACCTGGTGGGCGCCGAGATCGATTACCAGGAGGGACTCGAAGGCGCGCAGTTCGTGATCAAGAATCCGAACGCCACCTCGACCTGCGGCTGCGGATCGTCCTTCTCGGCCTGATCGGCAAGCTTCGCCACGCCATCCAGGGGGACTTCGGTCCCCCTTGTCGTTTCTAGGGCGGGTAGACGGCCCCCAACACCCGCGCGCCGCGCGCCCCGGTGACCGAAGGCAGGTTCGACGGCTTTTCCCCGAGCGCCTGACGCGCGAGCCACGCGAAGGCGGCGGCTTCCACCAGCAACGGATCCACGCCGTGCTGAGCGCTCGAATCGACGGGCATCGGCGCGAGCAGTTCCCGCAGCCGCGCCATCAGGGCGTGGTTGTGGACGCCACCGCCGCACACGATCAGGCGCTGTGCGCCGGGGCAGTGCCGCGCCACGGCATCGGCCGCGCTGCGCGCCGTAAGCTCGAGCAGCGTGGCCTGCACCGCCTGCGGAAGGGCTTTGTGCGCCAAGTGCGCGCGCAGCCAGGGCTCGTTGAACAGGTCGCGTCCCGTGCTCTTGGGGGGCGGCAGCGCGAAGTACGGATCCTGCAGCAGCCGTTGGAGCAGCGACGGATCGGCGCGTGCGCCGGACGCCCAGGCGCCGTCCCGGTCCACGGGCGTCCCCAGATGCAGCTCGGCCCAGCGGTCCATCAGGCAGTTGCCGGGTCCGCAGTCGAATCCGGTGACCTCCCCGCTGGACGGCAGCCAGGTGAGGTTGGCGATGCCCCCCAGGTTCAGCACGGCCCGGTTCTCGCTGCCCGCGCGAAACACCGCCGCGTGGAAGGCGGGAGCCAGCGGCGCGCCCTGCCCGCCCGCCGCGACGTCGCGGCTGCGGAAGTCCACGACAACCCGCGCGCCGCAGAGCTCGGCGAGCAGCGCGGCGTTGCCCAACTGGACCGTGTAGCCCGCTGCAGGGCGGTGGCGTACGGTCTGCCCATGGCAGCCGACGGCGCGCAGGTGGGAGGGTTGCAGCGACGCCTGCGCCAGCACGTCGGCGACGGCGGCGGCGTAGATGCGGGAGAGCGCATTGGCGCAAAGTGCCGCGCGCTCGAGTTCGCTGCTTCCGGCAGCGTTCAGCGCGAGCAGTTCGGCACGTAGCGCGGCGTCGAACGGGCGATGCGCGGAGGCGAGGATGCGCGGCGCCGCCCCGGCAAAGTCGACCAGGGCCGCATCGACCCCGTCGAGGCTGGTCCCCGACATGAGGCCGACATAGAGCTCACTGCTCACTCCAGCAGGGCGAGCGGGCTGGCAGCGAGCGCGGCGGTGCGCGCAAGCGGCGTGTACTGGTTCATGGATCGGCTAGAATCCGTTGATATTCAGATGCCTGCGGCAGTCTAGCAAAGATCGCCGCCGAGGCACAACGCGATGCCCTCGGTCTCCGAAGCCCTGGAATTGATCAAGCGCGGCAGCCAAGAGCTGATCGTCGAGGAGGAGCTCGCGCGCAAGCTGGCGCGCGGCACGCCGCTGCGCGTCAAGCTCGGCCTCGACCCGACGGCGCCCGACCTGCACCTCGGCCACACGGTGGTGATCAACAAGCTGCGCCACTTCCAGGAACTGGGCCACCGCGTGCAGTTCCTGATCGGCGATTTCACCGGCATGATCGGCGACCCCACGGGCAAGAACCAGACGCGGCCGCCGCTGTCGCGCGAGCAGATCCTGGAGAACGCCAAGAGCTATCGCGTGCAGATGTCCAAGATCCTCGACCCGGAGAAGACCCGGGTGATGTTCAACTCGGAGTGGTCGGACAAGCTGGGTGCCGAAGGCATGATCCGGCTCGCCTCGCGCTACACGCTGGCGCGGCTGCTGGAGCGCGAGGATTTCGCCAAGCGCTACAAGGCCGGGCAGCCGATCTCGGTGCACGAGCTGCTCTACCCGCTGATGCAGGGCTACGACTCGGTGGCGATGAAGGCGGACGTGGAGCTGGGAGGCACGGACCAGAAATTCAACCTGCTCGTCGGACGCGAACTGCAGCGCGACTACGGCCAGGAGCCCCAGTGCATTCTGACGATGCCGCTGCTGGTGGGGCTGGACGGCGTGGAGAAGATGTCCAAGTCCCTGGGCAACTACATCGGCATCACCGAGCCGCCGCAAGAGATTTTCGGCAAGCTGATGCGCATCTCCGACGAGCTGATGTGGCGCTACATGGAACTGCTGTCCTTCCAGGACATAAAGGCGATTCATGCGAAGAGAACGGCGGTGGCCGGCGGCGCGAATCCGCGCGAAGTGAAGTTCGGATTCGCCAAGGAGATCGTCGAGCGCTTCCACGGCAAGGCCGCAGCGGAGGCCGCTGCCCACGAATTCAACGCACGTTTTAGGGACCACGCGCTTCCGACAGATATTCCGGAACAGAGCCTGAAGGCGCCCCCTGGTGGCTTGGTCTCTACGCAGGTCTTGAAGCAAGCGGGACTGGTGAACAGCTCGTCGGAAGCGGACCGGCTCATCGCGCAAGGCGGCGTGAAGGTCAACGGCGAGCGTCTATCAGATCGAAAGATGGTGTTTGCGACGGGGGAGACGTACCTCGTGCAGGTTGGAAAGCTGAAGATTGCCCGGATCAAGATCACGTGAGCGCGCCGCAGTACGAGGTGTACGCGGTCAAGTACGCGCACCACGAGCGCACCGCGAGCGCCAACTTCCTCGGCGGCGACCCGCACGACGGGCCGATGCCGATGGACTACTTCGTCTGGCTGATCCGCGGGCACGGGTGCGAGATCCTCGTCGACACCGGGTTCAATGCCGCGGTGGCGGCGAAGCGCGGCCGCCGCGTCACGCTCCCGGTCGAGCAGGGCCTGTCGCTGCTGGGCGTGGATGTCGCCGGCGTGAAGGACGTGGCGATCACGCACTTGCACTACGACCACGTGGGGAATTTCGACCTGTTTCCGGCGGCCACCTTCCACCTGCAGGATCTCGAGATGCAGTACGCCACGGGCCGCTGCATGGCGGTGGAGGCGATGCGCCACGCGTACGAGCCCGAGGACGTGGTCGGCATGGTGCGGCGCGTGTACGCGGGGCGCGTCAGGTTTCACGACGGCGACGGCGAGATCGCGCCGGGGGTGACGCTGCACCACGTGGGCGGCCACACGATGGGGTTGCAGGTCGTGCGCGTGGCGACGCGGCGCGGCTGGGTGGTCCTGGCATCGGACGCCAGCCACTACTACGCCAACATGGAGCAGGCCCGGCCGTACCCCATCGTCTACAACGTCGGCGACATGGCCGAGGGCTGGCGCAAGGCGCAGGCGCTGGCGGACTCCGCGGCGCACGTCATTCCGGGGCACGACCCCCTGGTGCTCGAGCGCTACCCGGCGGCCAGCGGCGATTTGCAGGGCGTGGTGGCGCGGCTGGACTAGCGCTGTTTCGGCCCCGCTTCGTTGACACGGCCATGGCGGTGGGCCTAACATCGCCCGGCATTCCTCTGGCAGAAAACCTACAACGCAACGAATAGGAGCGATCATGCGCACGGCATTCCGCAAGGTCTTCGCGCTGACGGCGCTCGCAACCGCCCTGGGCTACACAGTCACGGCAGGCGCGCAGCAGCCCGCAGGCGCTAGGACGCTCAAGATGCAATCCACCTGGCCGGCGAGCCTGACGCTGCAGGACAATTTCAAATTCTTCGCCGAGCGGGTAGACAAGCTGACCTCGGGCCAGCTGAAGATCGATGCGATGGCGGCGGGCCAGATTGTGCCGGCTTTCGAGATCCTCGATGCCACGCACAAGAAGGTGATCGACGGCGGGCACGGCGTGTCGTATTACTGGGTCGGCAAGGCCAAGGTGGCGACGCTGTTCGCCTCCACGCCGGCGGGCCCCTTCGGCATGGACCAGATCGATTTCATGGGCTGGCTGTACGAGGGCGGCGGCCTAGACCTGTGGTGGGATTTCTACCAGAAGGAACTCAAGCTCAACGTACTTTCGTTCCCGATCCTGCCCGCCAGCCCGCAGGCCTTCGGCTGGTTCAAGCGGCCGATCAAGAACCTGGCTGACTTCAAGGGCATGAAGTGCCGCCAGACCGGCATCGTCGCGGAAATCTTCCAGAGGATGGGGATGACCACGGTCAACATGCCGGGCGGCGAGATCGTGCCTGCAGCGCAGCGCGGCGTGATCGACTGCGCCGAGTGGGTCGGGGGCGTAGAGGACCTGCGCCTCGGCCTGCCGCAAGTGTGGAAGTACCACTACGTGCCCGGCATGCACGAGCCGAGCGTAGTCGGCGAACTGATGATCAACACCGACGTGTGGAAGAGCCTGCCCGCGCAGCAGCAGGAGGTGATCCGCTCAGCTACTACCGAGACCTTCCTGCGCTGGTGGGCCAAGTGGCAGAAGCAGAACGCCGACGCCATCGACGAAATGCGCACCAAGCACGGCACGCAGATCCTGCGCACGCCGCCCGACATCCTGATCGCGTTCCTGAAGACCTGGGACGTGATCGCGAAGGAGGAGTCGGAGAAGAGCCCGTTCTTCAAGAAGGTGCTCGACTCGCAGCGCGAATACGCCTCCAAGGTGGTGCCGGCCAAGCGCTTCATGAACCCGCCCTACTCGTTCGCGGCCAATTACTATTGGCCGGAAAAGGCGGCTGCAAAGCCTGCGGCGAAGAGCAAGAAGTAGCGCTCGCCACTGCAACATGCACGAAACGGGGGCGGCTGCGGCCGCCCCTTTTTTATCCGGTTGACCGAGTTATTTCGAGCGTGTAGTCTGTGTTTCGCCTTGCGAAACCAACTACTGGAGGGGGGGTCATGAGGCTAGTCGTCCGTTCGGCCGTCGCGCTTGCGGCCGCCGCAGCATTCTCCGCAGGAGCGCAGGCCCAACAAGTCAATCTCAAGATGCAGGCCACCTGGCCGGCGAGCTTGACGCTGTACGAGAACTTCACCTTCTTCGCCGAGCGCGTCAACAAGATGTCGGGCGGTTCGCTCAAGATCGAAACGATGCCGGCGGGACAGGTGGTGCCGGCGTTCGAGGTGCTCGACGCCACGCATAAGAAAGTGCTGGACGGCGCGCACTCCTGGTCGGGCTACTGGGTCGGCAAGAACAAGGCGGCGATCCTGTGCACGGGCGGCCCGGGCGGAACTTTCGGCATGGACATGATCGACGCCCTCGGCTGGATGCACCATGGCGGCGGAATCGATCTGTGCAACGAGTTCTTCCAGAAGGAGCTCAAGCTCAACGTGCAGTGGTTCCCGATCCTGCCCTCCGGGCCGCAGGCCTTCGGCTGGTTCAAGCGGCCGATCAAGAACCTGGCGGACTTCAAGGGCATGAAATGCCGGCAGACGGGAATGGCGGCCGAGGTCTTCCAGAGGATGGGCATGCAGACGGTCAACATGCCCGGCGGCGAGATCATCCCGTCGGCGCAGCGCGGCGTCATTGACTGCGCGGAATGGATCGGCGGCGAAGAGGATCTGCGGCTCGGGTTCCAGAACGTGTGGAAGTACCACTACACGCCGGGCATGCATGAGAACGTCACCATCGGCGAGGTGATCTTCAACATGGACGTGTGGAAGGGGCTGAAGCCGGAGCATCAGGAAATGATCAAGTCCGCCGCCAACGAGACCTTTCTGGTGTGGTGGGCAAAGTGGCAGCGGCAGAACGCGGATGCGATCAAGATTCTGCAGGAGAAGCACGGCGTGCGCATCCTGCGCACCCCGCCGGACATCCTGTACGCGTTCCTCAAGACCTGGGACACGATCGCGGCGGAAGAGGGCGCGAAAAACCCGTTCTTCAAGAAGACGCACGACTCGCAGCGCGCCTATGCGTCACTGGTGGTGCCGGCCAAGCGCTTCATGTTCCCGCCGTACTCGTTTGCAGCGAACTACTACTTCCCCGAGGCTGGGGCGAAGCCCGCGGCGGCGAAGAAGAAGTAGAGTTACGTAAGGCGCCACACGGGGGCGGAGGTTCGCCCCCGTTTTTCGTTGCAGGGCGTGGCGGCCTGACGCTGCGCTGAAAATAGAGGCACTGGGATGGCTGAATCGGTTCCGTTCCACATCCGGCTGGTCCGGATCATCGACAAGTTCACTGACACCACCGGCACCTGGGTGGCGTGGCTCAACGTGCCGCTGGTGCTTGCGGTGGCCTACGAAGTCTTCGCGCGCTACCTGTTCGATGCGCCGACCATCTGGTCGTTCGACGTGACCTACATGCTCTACGGCACGATCTTCATGCTGGGCTCGGCCTACGCGCTGCACAAGGGCGCCCACATCCGCACCGACTTCTTCTTCGAGAAGTGGTCCATCCGCACCAAGGGCATGATCGATTCGATCGCCTTCCTCGTGTTCTTTTTCCCGTCGATCTTCGTGTTCTTCCTGGTCAGCGGGCAGGAGGGCTGGTACTCGATGCTGATCGGCGAGACCTCGGAGCAGACGCCGTGGCGGCCGATCCTGTGGCCGTTCAAGCTGGTGGTGCCGCTCACCTGCCTGCTGCTGCTGATCCAGGGCATCTCGGAGACCATCAAATGCATCTACGCCGCGCGCTGGGGCATTGAGCTCGAGCACAAGGAGAAGGTGGAAATATGAGCGGCCTCGCGCTGCTCGGCATGGTGATGCTGGTCATGATGATCGGCGTGATCTTCATCGGCTTCCCGATCTCCTTCACCCTGCTGTTCCTCGCGCTCACTTTCGGCTACTTCGGCCTGGGCGAGATGGTGTTCAGCCTGGCCTACTTCCAGACCATCGGCATGATGAAGGAAGAGCTGCTGGCGGCGGTGCCGCTGTTCATTTTCATGGGCTTCCTCACCGAGCAGGCGGGGCTGATGGAGCGCCTGTTCGTCGCCCTGCGCAACATCCTCGCGCCGATCCGCGGTTCGCTGTTCGCGGTCGTTATCCTGACCGCCACCATTTTCGCCATGGCGACCGGCATCGTCGGGGCGGCGGTGACGGTACTCGGCATCATGGCGAGCCCGATCATGATCAAGACCGGCTACGACGGGCGGCTTTCCGCGGGCGCGATCACCGCGGGCGGCACGCTCGGCATCCTGATCCCGCCCTCGGTGATGCTGATCGTGATGGGCCCGGTGCTCGGCGTCTCGGTGGCCGACCTCTATGCTGCGGCGTTCGGCCCCGGATTCCTGCTTGCGGGCATCTACCTGGTTTACCTGCTCGGGCGGTCCTTCATCAACCCGAAGCTTGGCCCGCCGGTGCCGAAAGAGGAACGTGTCCACAGCGTGGGCGTGATGATGAAGGAGGTGCTGATCGGCGTGGTGCCTCTGGTCGCGCTGATCGGCGCCGCGCTCGGCTCGATCCTGGCGGGGCTGGCAACGCCGACGGAAGCCGCGGGAATCGGTGCGCTCGGCGCGGCGCTGCTGGCCGCGGCGTACGGCAGGCTGAGCTACGGCGGCGTCAAGCGCGCGGTCCTGAGTACCACGGCGACCTCCAGCATGGTGCTGCTGCTTGCCGTCACGTCCAATATCTTCGGCGCGGTGTTCGCGCGCATGGGCACGGCGAACTGGATTACCGAGGTGATGCTCGCGCTGCCGCTGTCGCCGGTGATGATGCTGGTCGTGGTCCTGTTTCTCATCTTCCTGCTCGGCTGGCCGTTCGAGTGGCCGGCAATCATCCTGGTGTTCCTGCCGATCTTCTACCCGGTGATGGACGCCCTCAAGCCTGCTCTCGGTGACGCGATGGGCATCCCGGTGGACATGGTGATGGTCTGGTTCGGGGCGCTAGTCGCGGTGACGCTGCAGACGGCGTTCCTGTCGCCGCCGGTGGCGATGTCGGCCTATTACCTGCGGCAGGTGGTGAAGGAATGGTCGCTGGCGACGATCTACAAGGGGATGTTCGAGTTCATGATCCTGCAGTGCATTGCGATCGCCCTGATCGTGGTTTTCCCGAGAATCGCGACCTCGTTCCCCGAGCAGCTGCAGACCGAGTCGCGCGCGGTCAAAACCGAGGAAGTGGACGACAGCATGAACCGGCTGGAAGTCGACCCGATGAAAGGCCTGCGGGAAGACGGCACGCAAAAGGACGAGGAGGAGGAGGGCGGGGAGGCAGAAGACGACCTGGAAAAAGACCCAATGTCGAACAAGAGCAAGAAGTAGCAGACGACAGTCCCCTGAATTCGACGCCGGGCCCTGCCCGGCGTTTTTGTTTTACCCTTCGCGCATGGAGTTCGACTTCGACCAGCCGGTGGACCGCGCGGGCACCTGGTCCTCGCGTTGGGAGCGCTACGCCGGGCGCGACGTGATTCCGCTATGGGTCGCCGACACCGATTTTCGCGCGCCGCCCTGCGTGCTCGAGGCGCTTGCCGGGCGCTTGCGCCACGGCGTGCTCGGCTACACCAATCCGCCGCAGGAACTGCGCGAGGCGATCGTCGAGCGCATGCAGCGCCTGTACCGCTGGCGCGTCGAGCCGGACTGGATCGTGTTCCTGCCGGGCGTGGTGCCGGGGCTGCACCTGGCCGCGCGGCACCTGCTCCCCGCGGACGGCCACGCCCTGGTGCCGACCCCGATTTACCACCACTTCAAGCGCGCGGTCGAGCTCGCGCCGCGTGCGCACACCGATGTTCCGCTGGTGTTGCGCTCCGGCCGGTGGGTATTCGACGAGGATAGGCTTGCGGCCTGCATGCGGCCGAATAGCCGCCTGCTGTTCCTGTGCAACCCGCAGAACCCGGGGGGCACGGTGTTCACGCGCGACGAGCTCGGGCGGCTTGCCGACCTCGCCGATCGGCACGGGCTCGTGATCTGCTCGGACGAGATCCACGCCGACCTGCTACTCGACCCCGGCAAGCCGCATGTGCCGATCGCCAGCCTGTCGCCGGCAATCTCGCGGCGCACGGTGACGCTCGCCTCGCCCAACAAGACCTTCAATTTCCCCGGCGCCGGCTGCGCCTGGGCCATCGTCGAGGACGCCGCGCTGCGCCGCGCGTTCTCCGCGGACCATCACGCGACCGTGCACGACGCCTCGCTGTTCGGCTACATCGCGGCGCTCGCCGCGTACGGCGAAGGCGACCCCTGGCTGGCGACGCTGCTGGAGTACCTCGGTGCCAACCGCGACCGGGTCGAAGGCGCCGTGGCGGGCATGCCGGGGCTCTCGCTGGCGCACGTAGAGGCGACCTACCTTGCCTGGATCGACGCCTCGGGCCTCGGCGTCAAGGACGCGGCAGCGCATTTCCTCGCCCACGGGGTGGCGCTGTCCCCGGGCGGGCAGTTCGGGGCGCCGGGCTACGTCAGGCTCAATTTCGGCACTCAGCGCGCACGCCTG
>JBGQFF010000035.1:0-23572 GCA_041496745.1 Gammaproteobacteria bacterium | reverse complement strand
GCGCAAGATCGAGAAGCGCGAGGCGCAGATCGACTGGGGAGCGCCGGCGGTGCAGATCGAGCGCGCGGTGCGCGCGATGCGCCCCTCGCCGGGCGCCGCGGCCAGGCTGAACGGCGCGGTCCTGAAAGTGTGGCGCGCGCGCGTTACCGACGCGCGTGGCGAACCCGGACGCGTACTTGCCGCGGGCCCGGAGGGCGTCCTGGTGGCCTGTGGCCAAGGCGCCCTGCTGGTTACGGAGCTGCAGCGCGCCGGCGGCAAGCGGCTTGCAGCCGGGGAGTTTCTGCGCGGCGTGCCAGTCGCGCCGGGCGAGAAATTGCAATGAGGCGCTCCGCCGACCTCGCACCGGCATTGGCGGGAGCGGCGCGCGCGGTCGCCGGGGTCGCTGCAGGGCGCAGCCTGGCCGATGCGATGGAGCGTAGAGCCGAGGATGCGGCGGGCGGCGCTCTGGCGGATCTTTGCTACAACACGCTGCGCCGTTACGGCAGGGTGCAGGCACTGGTGCGGGCGCTGTCCCACAAGGGCGCCGCCGATCCACGCTTGGAAGCCTTGCTGTGGTGTGCGCTGTCTGCGCTCGATAGCGGGCGCTACAACGACTACACGGTGGTCGACCAGGCGGTGCGCGCCGCCGCCCTGCTCGAATTATGGCCCGCGCGCGGCTACGTGAACGGGCTGCTGCGCAGCTACCTGCGCCAGCGCGAAGCGCTAAACCGGCGCATCGCCTCGGATCCGCAAGCATCGCACCAGCATCCGCTGTGGTGGATCGAGGCGCTGGAGCGCGCATATCCGGAGAACTGGCGCGAGATCGCCGCGGCGGGCAATACGCACCCGCCCATGTGTCTGCGCGTCAACCGCAGGCGCACCACCGTGGATGCCTATACGGCCCGGCTCGAAGCGGCTGGCATTGCAGCACTGCGCGCCGGCCCGAGTGCACTGCTCCTGCACAAGCCCCTGCCGGTGAGCGGCGTTCCAGGTTTCGACCAGGGTGAAGTGTCGGTGCAGGACGCGGGCGCGCAGCGCGCTGCGGAGTATCTTGATCTTGCGCAAGGCCAGCGCGTGCTCGACGCCTGCGCGGCGCCCGGCGGCAAGAGCGCGCACATCCTGGAGACGGCTGAGGTCGAGCTCGTCGCGCTCGACGCGGACGCAACGCGCGCGGCCCGCATCGGGGCGGGCTTGGCGCGGTTGGGTCTCGCCGCTCAGGTGCAAGTGGCGGATTGCACCGCGGTCGATGCCTGGTGGGATGGGCGTGCGTTCGAGCGCGTGCTCGCCGACGTGCCCTGCACCGGATCCGGGGTGGCGCGGCGCCATCCGGACATCAAGTGGCTGCGGCGTGCGTCCGACCTGCAGGGGTTCGCGCGCCGCCAGGCGGCGATCCTCGACGCGCTTTGGCGGGTCCTCGACGCGGGTGGTAAATTGCTGTATGTCACTTGCTCGGTGTTTCCCGAGGAGAACGGTGCCGTGGTGGATGCATTCTGTTCGCGCACTCCGCAGGCGCGGCGGCGCGAATTGCCCGACGGCGCGCCTGCGCAATTGCTGCCCGGCACCGGGCACGACGGCTTCTTCTTCGCCCTGCTAGAGAAAGACCGCTGACGCGGCGCGCGATGCGAGCCAGCGCCATCCTGCCGAAATTCCTTCTCGCGCTGGCTTGCGCGGCGGCGCTCTGCGCGCGTGCCGACGACATCGAAGTGATCGATGCACGCCTCGCCGCCTCGGAGGAAGGCCTGCTGCTGAGCGCGGATTTCGGGTTCGAGTTCAACGCGCGCCTGAGCGAAGCCGTCGCCAACGGGGTGCCTCTGTACTTTGTCGTCGAATTCGAGCTGACGCGGCCGCGCTGGTACTGGTTCGACGAAAATGCGGTTTCGCGGCGTACACAGCTGCGCCTTTCCTACCATGCGCTGTCGCGGCAGTATCGCGTCTCCACCGGGCCGCTGCACCAGAACTTCTCCACGCTCGACGACGCGCTCGACGTGATGCGCAGGCTGCGCAACTGGCAGGTGCTGGGACGCTCCGAGACTCTGGGCGGCTCGAGCTACGAGGCTGCGGTACGCATGCGCCTGGACCCGGCACAGTTGCCCAAGCCGCTGCAGCTCTCGGTGCTTACCAATCGCGAACTGCGCCTGGAGTCGCCGTGGAAGCGCTTCATCTTCCTGCCGCCGCGCGCGGCGGCAACGCCCCCGCCGGCGGCCCCGGCCCCCGCGGTCCCCGCCGCGCCCGAAGCGCAGGATGGAGGCACGAAATGAAGGCGCTGCTGATCGTCGGGGCCGCGCTTGCGGGGGTATTGCTCTTCCTCCTGGCAACGGCGAGCTCCGCCGACAGCACGCTGTTCGTGCGCCACTATCCCCTGCTGCTCGGGCTCAATGCCGCGCTCGCCGTGGCGCTCGCCGCCCTTCTCGGGGTGCAGCTCGCAGCTTTGCTGCGCCGCTACCGCGGCGGCGTGTTCGGCTCGCGGCTGTCGCTGCGATTCCTCCTGTTCTTCGCGTTGATGGCAGTGGTGCCGGGTGCCCTGGTGTACACCGTCTCGGTCCAGTTCCTGACGAAGAGCATCGAATCCTGGTTCGACGTCAAGGTGGATGCGGCGCTCGAAGGTGGCATCACGCTCGGCCAGTCCGCGGTGGACCGCATGCTGGGCGAAATGCAAGTCAAGGGGCGCGCCATGGCGCTCGAACTCTCCGACCGCTCTCCTGCGCAGCAAGTCGCGCTCCTCAACCGCCTGCGCGAGCAGGCGGGGGTGCAGGAAGCCGTGGTGGTGAGCGCCAACGGCAAGCTGCTGGCGAGTGCCAGCGAGGACGTGTCCAAGTTTCTGCCCGAATTGCCCAGTGCGCAGATGCTGCGCCAGGCGCGTTCGGCGCGCGGCTACAGCTTGATCGATTCCGCCGCGGGCAGGCCGCTGGCCCTGCGTGTCGTGCTGCCGGTGGCGGGCCTCGCGCTTGCCGACGAGGCGCGCTTCCTGCAGCTGCGCCAGACGGTGCCGGCCGGCCTGGCGAAGAGCGCCGAGGCGGTGGAGGCCGCCTACCGCGACTACCGCGAGCTCGCGCTGTCGCGGCAGGGGCTGCGCCGCATCTACATCGTCACGCTGACGCTGGCGCTGCTGATGGCGTTGTTTGTCGCCGTGTCGCTCGCCGTCATCCTGTCCAACCGCCTGTCGGCGCCACTCGCCAACCTGGCGCAGGCGACGCAGGCCGTGGCGCGCGGCGATTTTTCGCAGCGCCCGCCGGTGACCAGCCGCGACGAGCTGGGCGTGCTCACCGAGTCCTTCAACTCCATGACGCGCCAGCTTGACGAGGCGCGCCGCGTGGTCGAGTCGAACCGCATCGCGCTGGAAACGGCCAATGCATCTCTCGAGAACATCCTGGCGAACCTGTCCGCCGGCGTGCTGGTGTTCGACCGCGACCTGCGGCTGTCCATCTCCAATCGCGGCGCCGCTGAAATCCTGGGCGGCGAGCTCGGCGTGCACGCAGGCAAGCCGCTCGCCGGCTGGACCGGGGCGCTGGAGACTTTCGCCAGACCCGTGCGCGAGCAGTTCCTGTCGCATGGCGCCAAGACCTGGCAGCTGGAGATCACGCTCAAGGGCACCGGCAAGACGCTGCTGGCGCGCGGCGCGGCGCTGCCCGAGGCGACCGGGGGCGGCTACGTGCTGGTGTTCGACGACATCACGCAAATGATCCAGGCGCAGCGCGCCACCGCCTGGGCAGAAGTGGCGCGGCGGCTCGCGCACGAGATCAAGAATCCGCTCACGCCGATCCAGCTCTCCGCCGAGCGCCTGGAAATGAAGCTCGAAGGCAAGCTCGCGCCCGAGGAGGCGGAGATCCTGCGCCGCAACACCCAGACCATCGTCAACCAGGTGACGGCGCTGAAATCCATGGTGGACGATTTCGGCGACTACGCACGGCTGCCCGCGCCGGTGCCTGCGGGTCTCGACCTGAACGCGCTGGTGGCGGACGTGCTGGCGCTGTACGAGACCTCGCGCGCGCCGATCGCCAAGCGCCTGGCGCCGGCGCTGCCACCGGTGTGGGCCGACTCGGCGCAGATCCGCCAGGTGATCCACAACCTGGTGCAGAACGCCCAGGACGCGCTTGAGAACCGCAAGGAGCCGCGGCAACTGCCCGCAGTCGAGGTGTGTACCGAACTGGCCGGGGACAAGGTGCGCCTTTCGGTGACGGACAACGGCGACGGCTTTCCCGAGGAGCTGATGGCGCGCATCTTCGAGCCCTATGTCACCACCAAGCCGCGTGGCACCGGCCTGGGCCTCGCCATCGTGAAGAAGATCGTCGACGAGCACCACGGCACGATCGCCATCGAAAACCGCCCGGAGCGCGGCGCCTCGGTCAGCGTGCTGCTGCCGCTGGCGGAAGCCGCCTGATCCCATGGCGCAGATCCTGGTCGTAGACGACGAAGTC
Source organism: Gammaproteobacteria bacterium (assembly GCA_041496745.1). Lineage (GTDB taxonomy): Bacteria > Pseudomonadota > Gammaproteobacteria > Burkholderiales > SG8-39 > JAABQT01. The sequence goes on along the minus strand of JBGQFF010000035.1, from coordinate 19,178 downwards.
GGCATCCGCGAACTGCTCTCGGAGATCCTGTCCGACGAGGGCCACGGCGTGCTGCTCGCCGAGAGCGCCGGCGCCGCGCGCCGCATGCGCGAGGCGAACCGCCCGGACCTGGTGCTGCTCGACATCTGGATGCCGGACACCGACGGCATCACGCTGCTCAAAGAATGGGCGAGCAGCGGTCAGCTGACCATGCCGGTGGTGATGATGTCCGGGCACGGCACCATCGAAACCGCCGTCGAGGCGACGCGCATCGGCGCGCTCGACTACCTGGAGAAACCGATCGCGCTGCAGCGGCTGCTCGCCACGGTGAAGCGCGCTCTGCGCAACCATGAGCTCGCCGCTCCGCGGCAGCTGTCCATGTCGGCGCTGGGCCGCTCGGCCGCGCTTGCCGGGGTGCAGAAGCGCCTGGCGCAGCTCGCGCAGACCAGCGCCCCTTTGATGCTGCGCGGTGAGCACGGCATGCTGCCCGAGATGTTCGCCCGGCTGCTCGCCGCGCCCGGCGCGCCGTTCCTCGCGGGAAGCGAACTGCTGGCGGATGCCTCGACGGAGCTGCTGGCGCGCGCCGCGGGCGGCATCCTGTTCCAGCCTGACCTGTCGCGGCTGACGCGCAACGAGCAGAAGAACCTGGAGTTCCTGCTGGCGCGCGCGGACAAGCACAAGGCGCGCATCGTCTCATTCTCGCCCGTGGATTCGCGCCTGCTGGTGGAGCGGCTGGGCTACGACCCCGGCGTGGCGGCCCGCCTGGGCGAGCTGACCCTGCGGCTGCCGCCGTTGCGCGAGTTCGCCGAGGACGTGCCCGATCTTGCCGCGCAGATGCTGGCGCAGCTGGTGGAGGCGCGAGCCTGCCCGCCGCGCCGCTTTTCGGTCGCCGCACTGAACGCGCTGCGCCACCACGGCTGGCCGGGCAACCTCGCCGAGCTGGAGCACGCGGTGAAGAACCTCGCCATCACCTCGCTGGAGGAGGAAGTGCGCATCGAGGACGTCGAGCGCGTGCTTGCCGCACAGGGCGCGCAGGTGAGCGCGCCGGAACTCGGCCTCGACCGCCCTTACCGCGAGGCGCGCGAGGCCTTCGAGCGCGTGTACTTCGAGAACCTGCTGGCGCAGGAGCACGGCAGCATGTCGCGGGTGGCGGAGAAATGCGGGCTCGAGCGCACGCACCTGTACCGCAAGCTGAAGGCGCTCGGCCTGCCGGTGGGCAAGCGCGAGGAAGGCTGAGCATCCCATGAAAATCATCATTCTCGGCGCCGGCCAGGTCGGCGGCTCGGTGGCGGAGAGCCTGGTTTCGGAGCAGAACGACATCACGGTGGTCGACATCGATTCGGCGCGGCTGCGCGCGCTGCAGGACCGGCTCGACCTGCGCACCGTGACCGGCAGTGCCTCGCACCCTTCCGTGCTGATGGAGGCCGGCATCGACGACGCCGACCTGCTCATCGCGGTGACGCAGTCGGACGAGACCAACCTCGTCGCCTGCAAGCTGGCAGCGCGCATGTTCAACGTGCCGCGGCGCATCGCGCGTATTCGCGCCACCGATTTCCTCGATGATCCCAAGGTGCTCGGCCCGGACGGCTTCGACGTCGACCTGTCGATCTGCCCCGAGCAGGTGCTGACCGACTACATCGCCAAGCTGGTGGAATTTCCCGAAGCGCTGCAAGTGCTCGATTTCGCCGGCGGAAAGGTGAGCCTGGTGGCGGTGCGCGCCTACCAGGGCGGGCCGATGGTGGGCCGCCCGGTGAAGGAGATCCGCGGCCATATCCCGAACATCGACACGCGCATCGTCGCCATCTTCCGGCGCGACGGCGCGGTGCTGCCCGACGGCGATACGGTGATCGAAGACGGCGACGAGGTGTTCTGCCTGGCGGCCTCCGACAACATCCGGCAGGTGATGAAGGAGTTGCGGCGCATGGACCAGGCGGTGAAGCGCGTGATGATCGCCGGCGGCGGCAACATCGGGCTGCGCCTGGCGCGCGCGCTGGAAGGCGACTACTCGGTGCGCCTGATCGAGCACAACAAGCGGCGCTGCGACGTGCTCGCGGCGAAGCTGAACCGCGCCCTGGTGCTGAACGGCGACGCCACCGACGAGGAACTGCTCGGGCAGGAGAACATCGCCGAGATGGACCTGTTCGTCGCGGTGACCAACGACGACGAGAACAACATCATGAGCTGCCTGCTGGCGAAGAAAATGGGCGCGCGGCGCGTGGTGGCGCTGATCAACCGCCGCAGCTACGTCGACCTGCTGCAGAGCGGCCAGATCGACATCGCCATCTCGCCGGCGCAGGCCACCATCGGCAAGCTGCTTGCCCACGTGCGTCGCGGCGACGTGGTGGCGGTGCACAGCCTGCGGCGCGGCGCCGCCGAAGCGCTGGAAGCCGTGGTGCACGGCGACCGCGAGTCCTGCCGCCTCACCGGCCGGCGCGTCGGGGAGATCGAGCTGCCCGCCGGCGCCACCATCGGCGCCGTGGTGCGCAGCGGCGAGGTGCTGATGGCGCACCACGACACCCGCATCGAGGCCGAGGACCACGTCATCGTGTTTGTCACCGACAAGAAGACCCTGCCGCGGGTCGAGAAACTGTTCCAGGTCGGCGCGCGCTTCCTGTAGCGGACCCGACCGAGCGCTGCCGTGCGATTGCCCGCCGTCCTGCACATGCTGTCGCTGGTGCTGCTGCTGTTCGCCGCCAGCATGCTGGTGCCGCTCGTGTTCTCGCTGGGACTCGCCGACGGCGCGCACGCGGCCTACGCCAAGTCGCTCGGCGCGACCCTGCTGGCCGGGGCCGTGCTCTGGCTGGTGACGCTGCGCGCCGGGCGCGAGCTCCAGGTGCGCGACGGGTTCCTGCTGGTGGCCCTGGTGTGGACCGTGCTGCCGGCGTTCGCCACTCTGCCCCTGCTGCTGCAGCTGCGCGAACTGTCGTTTACCGACGCCTATTTCGAGGCGGTCTCCGGCCTCACCGCCAGCGGCGCCACGGTGCTCTCGGGCCTGGACCGCCTGCCGCCTTCGCTCAACATCTGGCGCGGCTTCATGATCTGGCTCGGCGGCATGGGCGTGATCGTGCTCGCGGTCGCGATCCTGCCGCTGCTCGGCGTCGGCGGCAGCCAGCTGTTCAAGGCCGAGACACCGACGCCCATGAAAGACACCAAGCTCACGCCGCGCATCGCCGAGACCGCGAAGGGCCTGTGGCTGGTGTACTTCGGGCTGACTGCGGCCTGTCTCCTCGCCTACCGCTGGGCAGGGATGAGCTGGCTCGACGCGGCGATGCACGGCTTCACCACGCTGGGCCTGGGCGCTTTCTCGACGCACGACGCGAGCTTCGCGCACTGGAACTCACCCAAGGTTGAGGCAGTGGCGATCGTCTTCATGCTGCTCGCGGCGATCAACTTCGCCACTCATTTCCTCGCCTGGCACCGGCGCTCGCTGCGGGTGTATCGCGTCGATCCGGAGGCCAAGGTGTTCCTCGGCGTGGTGGCCACCTCGGTACTGGGGGTGGCCGCTTACCTGGCATGGCAGGGGTACTACCCGGACTACGGCACGGCGCTGCGCTACGCGGCGTTCAACGTGGTGTCGATCGCCACCACCACCGGCTACTCCAACACCGATTTTAACCTGTGGCCGATCTTTGCGCCGCTGTGGATGCTGCTCCTGTGCAGCTTCGCGAGTTGCTCCGGATCGACCGGCAGCGGGATGAAGATGATCCGCGCGCTGATCCTGTTCAAGCAGGTGTTCCGCGAACTGCTGCGCATCATCCATCCGCGCGTCTACAGGCCGGTGAAGCTCGCCGGCCAACCCGTCGAGAACAACGTGGTGTTCGCCGTGCTGGCCTACGTGTTCGTCTACGTTTTCTGCATCGTCATCTTCACGCTGCTGCTGGCGCTGAGCGGCGCCGACGTGGTGACGGCGTTCTCGGCGGCGGTGGCGTCGGTGAACAATAGCGGCCCCGGGCTGGCGCGGGTGGGTCCCGCTTCCACCTATGCGGTGCTGAACGATTTCCAGATCTGGGTATGCTCGTTTGCCATGCTGCTCGGGCGACTGGAACTGTTCACGCTGCTGGTGGTGTTGACGCCGGCGTTCTGGCGCAAGTAAACCGCATTCCGGTCAGGGTGGTGGCCGGCCCACTGCCCGAACCGCCGGCAGGCTGGGTCGCCCTCAAGCCGCACAACTGCCCGTGCTGTGTGGGCCGCGTCGAACTGCAGGTCGAGCTGGCGCGCGTGATCCGGGAACAAAGGCCGCAGGGCGTGTTGATCGAGTTGGCGGATGCGAGCCACCAGCCCGCGCTGCTCCGGGCGCTCGCCGAGTGGCCGCTCGCGCAGTATGTGCGGCTGAAGCCGCCGGCCTAGCCGCGCTTTTTCCTCTTCTTCACGCGGTGCGGCCGCGTCTTGCCGTAGCTGGCCTTGTAGATCTTGCCTTTGCGCGTGCGCTTGTCGCCTCTGCCCATGGAACTCTCCTGGTTCGAATCGCCCGGGATTATAGCTACGCCGCCTTGGCGCGCGCGTCGGGATCGTAGGCGAGCCAGGGCGCGAGCCACTTCTGCGCCTCGGCGACGCTCATTTCCTTGCGCCGCGCGTAGTCCTCGAGCTGGTCCGGTCCGATCTTGCCGACGGCGAAGTAGCTCGCGTCGGGATGCGACAGGTAGAAGCCCGATACGGCGGCCGTCGGCAGCATGGCGTAGGACTCGGTGAGCGTCATCTCGGCGTTCTTCGGCGCATCGAGCAGCGCGAACAGCGCGCCCTTCTCCGTGTGGTCGGGGCAAGCCGGGTAACCGGGTGCCGGCCGGATGCCGCGGTACGTCTCCGCGATCAGTTCGTCGTTGCTCAGCGCTTCCTCCGCCGCGTAGCCCCAGTACTCGCGGCGCACGCGCCGGTGCAGGTGCTCGGCAAAGGCCTCCGCCAGCCGGTCGGCCAGCGCCTTCAGCATGATCGCCGAGTAATCGTCGTGGGCGCGCTCGAATTGCGCGAGCTTCTTCTCGATGCCGATGCCCGCGGTCACCGCGAAGGCCCCGACCCAGTCCGGCACGCCCGATTCCCTCGGGGCCACGTAGTCGGCCAGGCACTGGTTGGCGCGGCCCGCCGGCTTCTGGTTCTGCTGGCGCAGGTTGTGCCAGGTCATCAGTGTTTCGCGGCGCGCAGCATCGCGGTAGATCTCGATGTCGTCGCCGACTCGCGCCGCCGGGAACAAACCGAACACGCCGTTTGCGCGCACCCAGCGGCCTTCGATCATCCTTTTCAGGAACGCGCGCCCCTCGGCGAGGAGCTTTCTCGCTTCCGCGCCGACGATCGCGTCGTCCAGGACCGCCGGATAGGGCCCGGATAGCTCCCAAGTCTGGAAGAACGGGCCCCAGTCGATGCAGGCCGCGAGCTTCTCGAGGGGATAGTTCTTCAGCACGGTGACCCCGAGCTTGGCGGGCTTTGGCGGGAGGTAAGACTTCCAGTCGGTCACGTGGCCGAGTTCCCGTGCCCGCGCGATTGGCAGGAGCGGCCCCGGCCCTTTCTTGTCCGCATGTTGTTGTCGAATGCGTGCATAGTCAGCGCTCACCTCTGCCAAATAGGCCGTCCGCGTGCTCGGCGAAAGCAACGTTTGCGTCACGGTCACGGAACGGGATGCATCGGGAACATAGATCACCGGACCCGAGTAGTTGGGAGCGATCTTCACCGCGGTATGTGCCCGCGAAGTCGTGGCGCCGCCGATCAGCAGTGGCAGCGTGAGGCCCGCGCGCTCCATTTCCTTGGCGACGTGCGCCATCTCCTCGAGCGACGGCGTAATCAGACCCGACAACCCGATGGCGTCGGCCTTTTCCTCGCGCGCCGAGTCGAGGATCTTCTGCGCCGGCACCATCACGCCGAGGTTCACCACGTCGTAGTTGTTGCATTGGAGCACCACGGCGACGATGTTCTTGCCGATGTCGTGCACGTCGCCTTTCACCGTGGCGATCACGATCTTGCCCTTCGAGCGCCCGGCCTCGCCGGTCCTCGCCTTCTCGGCTTCGATGTAGGGCACCAGGTGCGCCACCGCCTGCTTCATCACCCGCGCGGATTTCACCACCTGCGGCAGGAACATCTTGCCGGCGCCGAACAGGTCGCCGACCACGTTCATGCCGTCCATCAGCGGTCCCTCGATCACCTCGATGGGATGCGCGGCGGCCAGCCGAGCCTCCTCGGTGTCGGCCAGGACATGGGTCGCCGTTCCGCTCACCAGCGCGTGTACCAGGCGCTCGTGCACCGTGCCGCGGCGCCAGGCGTCTTCTTCCTTCGCCGCCTTGCCGCCGCCCGATTTCACGGTGTGGGCGAACTCGACCAGGCGCTCGGTGGCGTCGGCGCGGCGATTGAGGATCACGTCCTCGACGCGCTCGCGCAACTGCGGCTCGATCTCCTCGTAGACGCCGAGCTGCGCGGCGTTGACGATGCCCATCGACATCCCGGCGCGCACCGCGTGGTAGAGGAATGCCGTATGCATCGCCTCGCGCACCGCGTCGTTGCCGCGGAACGAGAACGAAAGGTTGGACAGGCCGCCCGATACCTGCGCGTGCGGCAGGTTCTTGCGAATCCAGCGCGTCGCCTCGAGATAGTCGAGGCCGTAGCGCGCGTGTTCCTCGAGCCCGGTCGCTACGGCGAAGATGTTCGGGTCGAAGATGATGTCCTCGGCGGCAAAACCGGCTTGGGCGATCAGCAGGTCGTAGGCGTGCTGGCAGATCGCAGTGCGCCGCTCGAGCGTGTCCGCCTGGCCTTGCTCGTCGAATGCCATGACCACCACCGCCGCGCCGTAACGGCGCGCGAGGCGCGCCTGGCGCAGGAACTCCGCTTCGCCCTCCTTCAGGCTGATCGAGTTGATGATGCTCTTGCCCTGCACGCATTTCAGGCCCGCTTCGATCACGCGCCACTTGGAGCTGTCGATCATTACCGGCACGCGCGCGATATCGGGCTCCGCCGCGACCAGGCTGAGGAAGCGCTGCATCGCCGCTTCGGAGTCGAGCATCCCCTCGTCCATGTTGACGTCGATGACCTGCGCACCGTTTTCCACCTGCTGGCGCACCACGGTGAGCGCCTCGGCGTAGTTGCCGGCGAGGATCAGGCGGGCGAAGGCCTTCGAGCCCGTGACATTGGCGCGCTCGCCGACGTTGACGAACAGCGATTCCGTGCCGATGTTGAGCGGTTCGAGCCCGGCGAGGCGCAGCTTCTTCGGCAGCTGCGGAACGCGCCGCGGGGCGACGCCCTTCACAGCCTGCGCCAGCGCGCGGATGTGCTCGGCGGTGGTGCCGCAGCATCCGCCGACGATGTTAAGCCAGCCGCTCCTCGCCCACTCGCCCATCAGTGCCGCCATGTTCTCCGGCGTGTCGTCGTACTCGCCAAAGGCGTTCGGCAGCCCGGCGTTGGGGTGGCAGGAGACGAAGGCTTCCGCGACCGCGGACAATTCCTCCACGTGCGGGCGAAGTTCCTTTGCGCCGAGCGCGCAATTGAGGCCCACCGCCAGCGGCCGCATGTGGCGTACGGAATTGTAAAACGCCTCGGTGGTCTGTCCCGAGAGCGTGCGCCCCGAGGCGTCGGTGACGGTGCCGGAGACGATCACCGGCCAGCGCGTGCCGCGTCGCTCGAAGAGTTCTTCCAGCGCGAACAGCGCGGCCTTGGCGTTCAACGTGTCGAACACCGTCTCCACCAGGAACAGATCCACGCCGCCTTCAGCGAGCGCTTCCGCCGCCTCGGCGTAGGCGGCCACCAGCTGGTCGAAGCTGATGGCGCGAAAACCAGGATCGTTGACGTCGGGCGAAATCGACGCGGTCTTGGTGGTCGGCCCGAGCACGCCCGCGACGAAACGCGGGCGCGACGGTTCCTTCGCTTCCCATGCGCGCGCCGCCGCCACCGCGAGGCGCGCCGCGGCGAGGTTCAGCTCGGCGACCTGCGCCTCCATGCCGTAGTCGGCCATCGACACCGCGGTCGAGTTGAAGGTGTTGGTCTCGATGATGTCGGCGCCCGCCTCGAGGTACTGCTCGTGAATGCGCCGGATGAGCCCGGGCTGGGTCAGCGCCAGCAGGTCATTGTTGCCCTGCAGGTCGCGCGGCCAGCCGCGGAAGCGCTCACCGCGGAACTGCGCCTCGTCCAGGCGCTCGCGCTGGATCATGGTGCCCATGGCGCCGTCGAGGACGAGGATCCTCTCGTCCATCAGGGCGGCGAGCTGCGCGCTGCGGTCGCTATGCGTCATCGGTTCCCGGAAAACAAAAACGCCCGTTCGGTTTGCGCGGAAACGGGCGTCTGAGCACGTCTCTTTAGCTGTATTTGTAACGCGCCCGCAAGCTGAACATCAAATCGGCGCGAATTAGCAGTTTGCCCACTTAATCCTGTGGTGTCAATTGCTTACGCGTATAATGTTTTCCCCCATGCAGCATCTCGAAGCCAAGCTCGCGCAGGAGTTCCTGAAGCAGCACGCCGACGCGCTGTTTGTCGACTGCCGCAGCGAGATGGAGTACCTGTTCGTCGGCCACCCGGTGGGGGCGCTGCACGTGCCCTGGAACGACGGGCCGGACTGGACGATCAACCCGCACTTCGTCGGCCACGTGAAGAAGCTCGCCGGCACCAACCACACCACGCGTCCCGTGGTACTCATCTGCCGCAGCGGCAACCGCTCGCAGGAGGCCGGCATGGAACTGGAGCGCGCCGGCTTCACGCGGGTGTACAACGTGCTGCACGGCTTCGAGGGCGAATTGAACGACAAGCACCAGCGCAATTCAAATGCCGGCTGGCGTTTTGCAGGCTTGCCGTGGGAGCAGTGCTAGGCCGCTAGGCGTGCACCCGCCGGCACGACTGGCGTGGGGCATGTGGGCGCTGGGCGCCTCGCTCTACCTGGCCGGGTTCTTCCAGCGCGTCGCCCCCGCGGTGATGACGCAGGAGCTGATGGCGGAGTTCTCCCTTGCCGCCGCCGGCCTCGGCAACTTGTCCGCGTTCTACTTGTATGGCTACGTCGCCATGCAGATTCCCACGGGGCTCATGGTGGACCGCTATGGCGCGCGCCGCGTGCTGGCGGCGGGCGCGGCGGTGGCGGCGGCGGGCAGCTTCCAGTTCGCGCTGGCGCCCAACCTTTACGCCGCGAATCTCGGGCGGCTACTCATCGGCGGCTCCGTCGGCGTCGCCTGGGTCGGCACGCTGAAGCTCGCCGCGCACTGGCTGCCTGCGCAGCGATTCGCGCTGGCGAGCGGCTTGGCGCTCGCCGCGGGAATGAGCGGCGCGGTGATCGCCGGCGTGCCGCTTGTGGCGGCCGTCGGCGCATTTGGCTGGCGGCCGGTCATGCTCGCCGGTGCGATCGCGATCGCGTTCATCTGCGTGGCGATCTGGCTGATCGTGCGCGACGATCCAGCGGACCGCGGCTATATCGGCTACTTCAACGCGCCGGCCGGCCTCGCTGCCGCCCGGCCTTCGGTCTGGCGCGGGCTCGCCGAGGTGCTGCGCTACTGCAACACTTGGCTGATCTTCTTCGCGCCGCAGGGAATCAGCGGCGCGACCATCGCGTTCGGCGGGCTGTGGGGCGTGCCCTATCTGGTCTCGGTGTATGGATTCTCAGCCGAGCGCGCGGCGTTCTACTGCTCGGCGCTGATGCTGGCCTGGGCGGTGGGCGGACCCGTGTTCGGCGCGTTCTCCGACCGGCTGCGCGAGCGCAAGCCCCTGTACGTCATCGGCTCGCTCTGCGCGCTCATCCTCTGGTCGGTGATCGTGCTGGCGCCGCCGTCGCCAAACGTACTGCTGGCGGTGCTGGTTGCTGCCGGCTTCGCTTCGGGATGCATGGTGATCGGTTTCGCCTATGCCAAGGAGTCTGTACCCGCGCGACGCGCGGGAACCGCGACGGGCGTGGCGAACATGGGCTCGATGACGGGCGCGATGCTGCTGCAGCCGCTGATCGGGATAGTCCTCGACCAGGGCTGGCTCGGCGAATTAACCTACGCGGGCGCACGCGCCTACGGCGCGCAAGCCTACCGCGACGCATTCCTGCTGCTGCTGGGCTGGCTTGCGGTGTCGTTCGCCTGTGCGCTCGCCACGCGCGAAACGCACGCGCAGCAGATGCGCTGATAAGATTCCACGCCATGAACGACGCGGAGTTTCGCTCCATCGTCGCGACGTTTCCCTGCCAGGTACAGTGGGGCGACTGCGATCCGGCCGGGCTCATCTTCTACCCTACCTACTTTCGCTGGATGGACGCCGCCTGCTGGGCTTTCCTCGCATCGGTCGGCTATGACGCGAAGCGCATGCGTGCCGAGCACCTTGCCATGCCGCTGGTGTCGGCGGACTGCCAGTTTCTCTATCCCACCCAGCAGGGCGACCGGTGCGTGGTGCGCTCCCGCATCGTGCGCTTCGGCGGCAAGTCCTTCGTGCTCGCACACGAGGTGCAGCGCGAAGACGGCATGCCCCTCGCGAAGGGCTCGGAGACGCGCGTCTGGGGCAGGTTCGATGCCGGGCCCGGCTCGCGCATGCGCGGGCAGACCATCCCCGAAGAACTGAAGGCCCTGTTCCGGGCTAGCTAGCGCGCTGCGCGCGCCACTCGGCGAGCGCGCGCTCGATCATCGCGCCGGCGCTGCCGAACGCGTGCGCGGCGTCGAACAGCGCGGCGAGTTCCGCCTGCGGCACCGCGCGCGCTGCCTCGGCATCGGCGCGCAACGCTTCCAGCAGCGTGATGTCCTCGCGCAGCACCTGCTCACACAGGCGCTCGGTGAGCGCGTGCGCCGCGGGCTTGCCCAGTGCCGCGGCAAGCCGCACCGAGACCGCCTCCGAGTACACCAGGCCGCGCGTGCGCTCGAGATTGCGGCGCATCGCCGCCGCGTCGACCTGCAGGCCCTCGAGGACCTCCGCCATTGCCGCCAAGCCGCTCGCCGTGGCGCACAGCAGCTCGCGCAGCGTGAACCACTGGCTCTGCCATTGGCCCAGCCCGCGCTCGTGCTCGGGCGTGAGCTGCGCGAGCAGCGTCGCTGCAAGACCGGGGACGCGCTGCGCCGCTTCGAGCGCGAGCAGGCTGCCGGCGGGGTTGCGCTTGTGCGGCAGGCTCGAGGAGCCGCCGCGGCGCGCGCCGGCCGGCTCGGCAACCTCGCCGATCTCGGGCTGCATCAGAAGCGAAACATCGCGTCCGATCTTTCCTGCGGCGCCAGCGAGGATCGCGGCCTGCGCGCCCAGCCGCGCGAAGCCGTCGCGCGCGCTGTGCCACGGCAGCGTCGGTCGCGGCAAACCGAGCTCGGCGGCGAGCGCGTCGCCGATGGCATCGCCCTGGTCGCCGAACGCCGACAGCGTGCCGCCGGCGCCGCCGAACTGCAGCGCGCAGGCTTCCGCCGCCGCCGCGCGCAGGTGGCTGCGGGAGCGGGTAAGGGCGGCAAGCCACACCGCGACCTTCCAACCGAACGGGACCGGCAGCGCCGGCTGCAGCAGCGTGCGCGCGGCGATCGGCGTGCGCGCATGGCGCTCGGCGAGCTGAGCGGCGGCGTCCCCGGCGCGGGTGGCGAGCGCGAGCAGCCGTTCGCAGGCGGGCTTCAGACACAGCGCGACTGCCGTGTCGACGACGTCCTGGCTGGTGGCGCCGAAGTGGACGTGGTGCGCCGCGCCCTCCGAGGCCGCTGCCACCTGTGCGGTCAGCTGCTGCACGAAGGGGATGGCGAGGGTGCCGGCGGCGCGCGCAGCCCGCGCGAGCGCTGCCGCATCGAACTCGGCGTGCTCGCAGACCCGGGCAATCGTTTCCGCATCTGCCGCCGGGACCAGCCCAACGCGCGCCGAGGCGAGCGCCAGCGCCCCCTCGAAGCGCGTCATCGCGGCGAGCAGACGCCGGTCCGACAACAACTCGGCGCAGTGCTCGTCCAAGAAGGCGAGTTCGAGACTCAGAAGTCGAGGAACGCCGTTTCGTCCCTGCCCTGCAGGACGATGTTCCACTCCATCACGCCCTTGCTCTTGCGCCGTGCGACGAGCGTAGCGCGGCGCGCGGCAGGCACGAGCTTCAGTACGGGATCCTGCGCATTGGCCGGATCGCCCGGAAAGTAGATCCGGGTCGAGAGCTGCTTGAGCAGCCCGCGCATGAACACCGTCACCGAGAGGTGCGGCGCCTGGAGCTTGCCGCCCGGCCCGGGCACGCGGCCGGGCTTGATGGTGCTGAAGCGGAAAGCGCCCTTGGCGTCGGTGGGGATGCGGCCGAAGCCGCGGAAGCCGCGCTCGAGCGCCTTGTTCTGGCGGTCTTCGGGGTGCGCGTACTTGCCCTCGGCGTTCGCCTGCCAGATCTCGATCAGGCCGTCGTTCACGCCCACGCCGTCACCGTCAAGCAGCCGGCCCTGGATGGTGGCGCGCTCGCCTTTCACCCCGGGCCCGGCGATCCTGGTGGTGTTGAGCCAGGTCAGCCCGATGTGCAGGTAAGGGCCGACCGTCTGGGAACCGCTCGCGAAGAGGCTCATGTCATTCCCCCGGCGATTTGTCCATCGGTGTCGCCTCGCGCCCCCGCAGGACGATATCGAAGCGATACGCGAGCGCATGCTCGGGCACAGTGTTCTCCCAGTCGAACTGGGAGACCAGCCGGAGGCGCGCTTTGTCGTCCGGGATGCTCATGTACATCGGGTCGTAGGGCAGCAGCGGATCTCCCGGGAAATACATCTGGGTGACCAGGCGCGTGAGGAACGCCCGCCCGAAGAGCGAGAAATGAATGTGCGCCGGGCGCCAGGCATTGTAATGATTGCGCCAAGGGTATTCCCCCGGCCGGATGGTGATGAAGCGGTAGCGCCCTTCGGCGTCGGTGAGGGCGCGGCCGGCGCCAGAGAAGTTCGGATCGACCGGCGCTTCGTGCTGGTCCGCCTTGTGCGGATATCGTCCCGCGGAGTTCGCCTGCCACACTTCGACCAGCGTGTGCGGCATCGGCCTGCCGTTCTCGTCGAGCACGCGGCCGCTGACGACGATGCGCTCGCCAATCGGGTCGCCTCTGTGCTGCCGGGTCAGGTCGTTGTCGGTAGGCTTGAGCTCGTCGTAGCCGAATACCGGCCCGGTGATCTCCGACAGTGTCTGCGGCAGGATGACGAGCGGCTGCGTCGGATGGCGCTTTGCCGTCGAAGCATACATCGGGAAGTCGTACTCCGGCTGCGTGCCGGGATGGAACCTGCGGTAGCCGCGGATCTTGCTCATGGTGGCGTCATTCTCCCTTCATTCCGCGTCCGGCTGCTTGGCTGGCTGCGCACGATCAAAGGCCTCGAGCTGCATGCAGGCCTCGAACACGCGCATCACGGTGGGATACGGCGCCAGGTCGCACTTGTAGCGCTGGGCGTTGAATACCTGCGGCACCAGGCAGCAGTCGGCGATGCCGGGCACGTCTCCCTGACTGTACTTGCCGGTGCCCGGCGTCTTCGCCATCGCGGCCTCGAGCTTCGCCATGCCGTCGGCGATCCAATGGCGGTACCACGCGTTGACCTGATCTTCGCTTAGCCCGAGCTCCTTCTTCAGGTGGGTCAGCGTGCGCAGGTTGTTGAGCGGGTGGATCTCGCACGCGACGAGCAGCGCGAGGCTCCTCGCGCGGGCGCGCGCGAACGGATCCTTCGGCAGCAACGGCGGGTTGGGATGCGTTTCCTCGAGATACTCGATGATGGCCAGCGACTGGGTGAGCAGCCTCCCGCCGTCCTCCAGCGTCGGCACCAGCCCCTGCGGATTGAGCGAGCCGTACTCGGGCTTGCGGTGCTCGCCTCTGGGCAAGTGCACGAACGCCGGCTCGTAGGCAAGCCCTTTGAGATGCAGGGCGATCCGCACCCGGAACGCGGCCGAGCTGCGGAAATAGCCGTAGAGCTTCATAGCGCCGCGACCACCCTCACTTTCAGTTCGCCGACGCCGTCGATCCCCGCATGCATTTCGTCGCCCGGCTTCACCGGCCCGACGCCGGCGGGCGTGCCGGAATAGATGATGTCGCCGGGTTCGAGCATGTAGTACTCGGACAGGTAGGCGATCTGCTCCGGCACCGACCAGATCATGTCGGCGAGGTCGGCCCTCTGGCGTTCCTTGCCGTTCACCTGCAGCCAGATGGCGCCCTTGGCCGGGTGGCCGATCTTGGAGGCCAACACCAAGCTGCTGCAGGGCGCGGCCTCATCGAAGTCCTTGCCGAAGTCCCAGGGCCTGCCATGGTCCTTGCCCCACTGCTGCAGGTCGCGCCGTGTCATATCGAGGCCCACGGCGTACCCGCAGACGAGTTCGTTGGCGCGCTTGGCCTCGATGCGCCGCCCGCCCTTGTGGATCGCCACCACCAGCTCGGTCTCGTAGTGGTAGTTGGCGGTCTTCGGTGGGTAATGCACGTTGCCGCCATTGGGCACCAGCGCGTGAGCGCTCTTGATGAAGAAGAACGGCTGCTCGCGGCCGCTGCCGCCCATCTCCTTCTGGTGCTCGGCGTAGTTGCGCCCGACGCAGAAGATGCGGCGCACCGGGAACGTGTCGCCGGAACCGGCGATCGGCAGAGCGGGCGGCGTCCAGAGCGGGAATGCGTAAGCCATGCTGACCTCTCGGGGAAAAACGCGGATTCTAGTCCTTGGCGGCGCGCTGCCGCTCGAGCAGTTCGCGCAGCCTGAAGCGCTGCACCTTGCCGGTGGCGGTGCGCGGCAGCTCGGTGACCGGCAGGATCCATTTCGGCCGCTTGTGGCGCGGCAGTTTCTCTTCGCAAGCCTGTGCGGCGGCTGCGACCGCAGCTTGTGGGTCGGCGCCGCGCGCCGCCACGAACAGCGCCAGGCGATCAAAGCCGTCCTTGTCCGGGACCGACACGCACGCCGCTTCGGCGACCGCCTCCAGCCCGAGCACCGCCTCCTCGAGCTCGCCGGGCTGCACCCACTGGCCGGCGATTTTTACCAACTCGTCGCTGCGCCCCTGGTGCGAGTAGTTGCCCTGCGCATCGCGCACGAAGATGTCCCTGGTGCAGAACCAGCCGTCGCGGAACTGTTCGCGCGTCGCCTCCGCCCGGTTGGCGTAGCCCGAGCTGAGCGCGGCATGACGGACCCACAGCACCCCGGGGGCGCCCGTCGCGGCCTCGCCCCCGTCATCGGCGAGCAGGCGCACGCCCACGCCGCGCAGCGGCTTGCCGCTTCTTTGCGCGCCCGCACAGCCGGGTGGCGTCGCCATGACGACGCAGAAGGTTTCCGACATGCCGTAGACGGAAAGGATCTCTCGTCCGGTGGCCGCGCGCCAAGCCTCGAACACCGGCTCCGGCAGTCGCTCGCCCGCGGAAACGTAATTGCGCACCTCGCGGAACGGCGCCAGGCGTTCCGGCTGCAGCGCCAGCAGCCGGCGATAGAACGTCGGCACGCTGAACACAGCGGTGGGCCGATGGCGAGCGACGACGGCCTGTATCTGTTCGACGTCCGCCCAGTCTGGGTGCAGGATCGTGGTGGCACCCAGGGCGAGCGGGCCCAGCAGGCCGTTCTCCAGCGCATAGGCGAAGAAAAGCTTCGAGGTGGCGAACACCTTGTCGCCCGGTCCCAGCCCCACCACTTCGCGCTGCGCCTGTCCCGCGGGCAGCACGTCCCGGTGCGCGTGCACGATGCCCTTGGGCCGCCCGGTGGTGCCCGAGGAATAGAGCCAGAAGGCGGGGTCTTGCGGCCGCGCCGGGTGGAACGCTGCCTGCGGCGCCGCGCGGCGCAGCTGCTGGCGCCATGCCGCGCCGGCGGCGAGTCGCTGCTCGCGCGCCAGCAGCGCCGCCAGCGGCCCGAGCGCGCCCAGTAATGTTTCTTCCGCGATCAGCAGGCGCGCGCCGCTGTCGGCGTGGACGTGGCGGTACTCTTCTACGCTCAGTTTGGTATTGAGGCCGATCGCCACTGCGCCGGCGCGCACCGCGCCCAGCCAGGCGGCGACGAACTCGGGGGTGTCGCGCAGCAACAGCAGCACGCGCTCGCCGGGCTGCACGCCCAGCGCGCGCAGCGCGTTCGCCGCGCGACCGACCTCGTCGGCGAGCGTGCGGTAGGTGAGGACCTCCTCGCCGCAGACGAGCGCGATCCTCGCGCCATGGCGCGCGAGCGCTTGCTCGCCCAGCAGATGTTCGGCCGCGTTCATCCCGGAAAATTGCGGATCGCCCGCCGCAGTATAGGGCCTGCAAGCGCAGGATCGGATACCGGCCGCCGGCGCGCGCCCTGCACGAAGATGCATGAAAAAAAACGGGGCGCCGGAGCGCCCCGAAACTAGGAGATACCTAGGAGACTCTTCTGTCCTGGCCCCAACAAACGGGGCCGACTAGGTCGGCCCCGTGATTGGTGCGGAAAATAAGCTGATCAATGGTTATAGGCCTTCTCGCCGTGATCGGAGAGGTCGAGCCCTTCTTCCTGTGATTCGTCGCTGGCGCGGATTCCGATCGTAAACTTGAGAATCAGCATGATCACGAACGCGACGCCTCCGGACCAGACCAACGTGACACCGATGTCCCAGAGTTGCGAGACCATCTGCGCCATGGCGTCAAAATCGCCCACTTTGTTTGCGACGTAGTCATAGACGCCGGTGCCGCCGAACGCCGGATTGACAAACATGCCGGTACCAAGCGAGCCGATAATCCCGCCGATGCAATGAACCCCAAAGGTATCGAGCGCGTCATCGTAGCCCAGCCACGCCTTCACCTTGGTCACTGCAAAGAAGCAAAGTACGCCGGCGACAGCACAGGTGACGAATGCGCCGATCGGACCCACGAAGCCGGCTGCCGGGGTAATCGCCACCAGACCCGCGACGATCCCGGAGCAGATGCCGAGCAGGCTCGGTTTGCCCTTGACGACCCACTCGGTCAGCGTCCAGGCGACACCCGCGACAGCCACTCCGAACAATGTGTTGAAGAATGCGAGCCCGGCTGCGCCCGTGGCCTCCAGAGCAGATCCGGCGTTGAAGCCGAACCACCCCATCCACAGCATGCCAGTGCCGATGGCGGTCATCATCACGCTGTGTGGCGCCATGGACACCTTGCCATAGCCGTTGCGCTTGCCAAGCATCAGTGCGCAGACCAGCGCGGCGATTCCGGAGTTGACATGCACCACCGTTCCGCCGGCGAAGTCGAGCGCGCCCTTCTGGAACAGGAAGCCGGCGTGGGCGCCCGCTTCCTCTGCTGCTTTCGCCGTCGTATAGGCGTCGGGGCCGTCCCAGTACCAGACCATGTGCGCGATCGGCAGATAGGCGAACGTGAACCACAGGATGCTGAAAATGATCATCGCGGAGAACTTGAAGCGCTCCCCGTAGCCCCCGGCGATCAGTGCAACCGTAATGGTGGCGAAGGTCAGCTGGAACATGCAGTATACGAAGTCCGGCAAGTACTGTCCCTTGCTGAACGTCGCGGCAACAGCAGTCGTCGGGTCCTCGCCGAGCATGAATAATTTGTCCAAGGATCCCCAGAA
Organism: Gammaproteobacteria bacterium; assembly: GCA_041496745.1. Lineage (GTDB taxonomy): Bacteria > Pseudomonadota > Gammaproteobacteria > Burkholderiales > SG8-39 > JAABQT01. The sequence goes on along the minus strand of JBGQFF010000035.1, from coordinate 1,866 downwards.
CGGATTCCCGGCGGTAAACGCCACGCTGTAGCCGTAGATCACCCACAGCACCGCTACGACGCAGAATATTGAAAAGCTCTGCATCACCGTCGACAACGCGTTCTTCCCGCGGACCATTCCGGCATAGAACAGCGCCAGACCCGGCACCGTCATCAACAGCACGAACGCCGTCGAAGTCAGCATCCACGCAACGTCGCCCTTGTTGCAGTCAAATCCCTTGTCGCCGCATTTGGGCGCGGCGGCGGTCGCCTGCGGTGATGCGGCCGCAGGTGCGGCGGCTGGTTGGGCCACGGCCGCGGGCTTGTCGGGCGTTGCCGCCGGCTTGTCCTGGCCGATCGCCGCGCCCGCGAACGTGAACGAGGTGACCAGCGCAATCAATGCGAACAGCGTCTTCATGTGCATCTCCCTATAGCGCGTCCGCATCGGTCTCGCCGGTGCGGATGCGGATGACTTTCTCGAGCTCGAACACGAAGATCTTGCCGTCGCCGATCTTGCCGGTGTTCGCCGCCTTCTCGATCGCCTCGATCACGCGCTCGAGCAGGTCGGACTTGACTGCGACGTCGATCTTCACTTTCGGCAGGAAATCGACCACGTACTCCGCGCCGCGGTAGAGCTCGGTGTGGCCTTTCTGCCTGCCGAATCCCTTCACTTCGGTTACGGTGATGCCCTGCACGCCGATCGCGGACAAAGCTTCCCGCACCTCGTCAAGCTTGAAGGGCTTGATGATTGCGGTCACGAGTTTCATGAATTTGCTCCCTGGGTTGAGTAGCCTGGCGGCCGCCAGATCAGAACTTGTAGAGCGCTTGGAGCGCGTAGGTCATCAACGTCTTGCTGGCGGCGCCTCCCGTCTCTACGAACACCGCGTTGTCTGCGTTGTCCCTGCGCAATTCGGCCCGTAACTCGAAGCTGGCGTTCGGCAGATACGCGGCCGTGGCTGTGAACTCCTTGTATTTGGTGCCCGCCGTGCCGAAGCGGAACCCATCGTCGTCCTTGAACGACTCGAGGCGCCCTGCCGCGCGCCATTTCGGCGCGATCATGTAAGTGACGTAGAATGCCTGCCCGCTGTATTTCGCCTTGATCGGGCTGCCGGTGACCAGGGAGACGAAATTTTCCTGGCTCACGCTCAGAATCTCCGCGCCCAGTGTCAAGGGATCGCTGACTGTGTATGTGGCAACCGCGTTAAGGCTGGTGCGCTTGCCTTCCGGATTGCCCGGCGTGGACTGAGGCACTGTTTCCTTGCCGGTGTAGTAGGACGCTGCGATGGTGAGCGGCTTGATCGGCGTAATCGTCGTGCCGAGCTCGAGCGTCTTGCCGCTGTTCGAGTCCTTGACCTGGTCCCAGCCGTTGTTCAGGCCGGCGGTGAAGCTGAACGTATCGGAGAAGGCCCAGACCGAACGCACGCCGGTGTGGGTGAACGGTATGGCGCCAAACAGGATTGAGCGGGAGAAATTTGGATTGGTCGGACTCCAGATCACCTCAGTTCCCTGGAGCGTCACGAACTTTCCGGCCATGATGGTCATGATGCCGGAGGCGTACTGGCCGAACGCTTGCGTGACGTCGAACTGAGATTCACTCATCGTGTCGAACGAATGGATTACCAAGGCATGGCTTCCCGCGGTGAAATTCACCAGACCGCCAAAACCCTCCTTCGGCTGTTTGGCGATTTGCGCGGCAACCTGATGCAGCGTAAATGAGTTGTTCTGCGAGTCGAACACCCGGGTTGAGAATCCCGTTTCAACATTCCTGTTTGCATGGCTGTACCCTGCGTCGATGTAGCCGCTAAGGCTGAGTCCCGACGCGTCGAGGACTTTGTCGAGGGTCGGGGCGGCTTGGGCCAGCACGGTCGCCGGTGCGGCGAATGCGGTC
>JBGQFF010000034.1:0-23657 GCA_041496745.1 Gammaproteobacteria bacterium | reverse complement strand
TCCTTGAGTCCCCTGGAGCAGGAATCCTTGCCCTGCTCGTGGCACCAGATGCAGTAGTTCGCCTCGTCCAGCGCGCCTGCGAGGTCGGTGCCGGCGTCGGTGAGCTGGAAGCCGTTGCGAGGGCGCAGTTCCGTGTGCACCGGGATCAGGCGCATGAAATCGAGCTTGTGCGGAGTCTTGAACAGCACCCCGCGCCGGTGCTTCTCCTTGCCCGCAGGCGTGGTCGTGGCCCATGCAGCGTAGCGCGCCGCCCGCTCGAGCTGGTCTGCGTTCGCGGCTTCGTCCTTCAACCAAGCCGTGACCTGCCTGGCGAACTCAAGCTCAGTGGAAAACTCGAATCCGTCCGGTGTCGCGTCTTCCGGCTTCACCGTGTGCAGCGCGCGGCGCTGGACGAACAGCCGCTTCACCGAGTAGAGCGGGGCGAGTTCGTGGTGCTTCGCGGCGAGCGCCTGCGCCTCGGCCTCGATGCCGAACAGGCGCGCGAGGAAATCCTCGAGGTGCGGAGCGAGCGCGATCAGCAGTTCCGACTCTTCCTTCGCCGCCGGCGGCGCAGCGCGCCCCGCGAGCAGCCGGGCGCGCAGCTTCGTGTCGGCCTCGGCGAGAAACTGCAGGAACGCCGCGTCGAGGCGCATGAGCCCGTCGCGTGCGTAAAGATCCTCGAAGGAAAGATTGAAGCGCAGGCGCAGCATCGGCGGGTGCGTGAATTATAATCGCGCCTCTGTACGCACCGAGGTTCCTATGCTCATCAAGAACAGCGTTTTCCTGGTCACCGGCGGCGCCTCCGGCCTGGGCGAAGCCACCGCGCGCATGGCCGCCGAGAACGGCGCCAAGGTGGTGATTGCCGATGTGCAGGTCGACCTGGGCGAGAAGCTCGCCAAGGAGATTGGCGGCCGCTTCGCGAAGTGCGACGTCACCTCGGAAGGCGACGGCAAGGCCGCCGTGGCGCTCGCGGTGAAGGAGTTCGGCGGCGTGCACGTGCTGGTGAACTGCGCCGGCATCGCGATCGCCGAGCGCACCCTGGGCAAGGAAGCGCCGCACGACCTCGCGCGCTTCACGCGCGTGATCAACATCAACCTGATCGGCACGTTCAACATGATCCGCCTCGCCGCCGACGCGATGGCGAAGGCGGGGCCGAACGCGGCCGGCGAGCGCGGCGTGATCATCAACACCGCGTCCGTCGCGGCCTTCGACGGGCAGATCGGGCAGGCCGCCTATTCGGCGTCCAAAGGCGGCATCGTCGGCATGACGCTGCCGATCGCGCGCGACCTGTCGCGCAACGGCATTCGCGTGTGCACCATCGCGCCGGGCCTGTTCGAGACGCCGATGATGCAAGGGCTGCCGAAGGAGGCGCAGGAGTCGCTGGGCAAGCAGGTGCCGTTCCCCTCGCGCCTCGGCCGGCCGGCGGAATACGCGCAACTGGCGCGCGCCATCATCGAGAACGAGATGCTCAACGGCGAGACCATCCGCCTGGATGGCGCCATCCGCATGGCACCCAAGTAGGCTGTTGAGAGTCGCAGTCCTCGGCGCGGGAGTGATCGGCGTGACCGGCGCGTGGTACCTGGCGCGCGCCGGGCATGAAGTGACGCTGGTCGATCGGCAGCCGGAGGCGGGCATGGAGACCTCGTTCGCCAACGGCGGGCAGATCTCCGCGGGCCACGCCGAACCCTGGGCCAAGCCCTCGGTGGTGCCCCAAGTGCTGAAGTGGCTCGGGCGCGAGGATGCGCCGTTCCTGTTCCGGCCGCGCGCCGACCTCGCGCAATGGACGTGGGGACTGCGCTTCATGCTGGAATGCTTCCCGGGTCGCTTCGAACGTAACAAACGGCAGCTCGCCGGCCTCGCAGCCTATAGTCACTCGTGCCTGAAGGAACTGCGCGCTGAAACCGGCGTCCAGTACCACCAGGTGAGCAAGGGCATTCTGCGCTTCTGCACCGACCAGGCCGATTTCGATTCGCTGGCCGCGCAGGGAGAAACCAGCAGCGCGGCGGAATGTCTCGCCATCGAACCTGCGCTGCGCGATTCCATGGCGCCGGTGGTCGGCGGCGTGTACACGCCTGGCGATGAATCCGGGGACGCGCACGAGTTCACGGTGCAGCTCTCGCAGCTGGCCGAGGCGCGGGGCGTCCGGTTCTTGCGGGATACCGTCGTCGAAGGATTCGAGATCGCGGGCGGACGCGTCGTCGCCGCTCGGGCGGGAGGCCGGCGCCTCGAAGCGGACGCGTTCGTCGTCTCGCTCGGCAGCTACAGCCCGCTGCTGCTCGCGCCCCTCGGGATCTCGATCCCGGTGTATCCGCTGAAGGGATACTCGATCACGATCCCGCTGTCGCCGCAGGCTGCCGCGGCGGCCCCGTCCGTGAGCCTGACGGACGAGGCGCACAAGCTGGTGATCTCGCGCCTCGGCGACCGCCTGCGCTGCGCGGGGACTGCGGAACTGACCGGTTACGACACCTCCGTCAACGAAGTGCGCTGCGCTGCGATCCTGAAGCGCATCGAACGGCTGTTTCCGGCGCTGGCTGGAGCAGGCGAGGTGGAATATTGGGCGGGCCTGCGGCCGGCGACGCCGAATAACGTGCCGCTGATCGGCCGCACGCGCTACGAGAATCTCTTCCTCAACACCGGGCACGGCACGCTCGGCTGGACGCTTGCCGCGGGCTCGGGCCGCGCGCTGGCCGACCTGGTCTCCGGCCGCCGGCCGGAAGTCGATTTCAGGTTCCGTCCGGGATGAAGCCGAGCGCATCCCTCTACTACGATGTGCGCGGCCTGCGCTATCACGTGCGCCATTGGTCCGGCGATGCGTCGCGCCGCATGGTCCTGCTGCACGGCTGGATGGACGTGTCCGCGTCATTCCAGTTCCTGGTGGACGCGTTGCGCTCGGACTGGGACGTGGTCGCACCGGATTGGCGCGGCTACGGCCTCACCGACTGGGGCAAGTCCGACTGCTACTGGTTTCCGGATTACGTCGCGGACCTGCACCTGCTGCTCGAGCGCATCCAGCCCGAGGCGCCGGTGAACCTCGTAGGGCACAGCCTGGGCGGCAACGTCGCCGCGCTGTACGCCGGGGTGCGGCCGTCGCGCGTCAAGCGCCTGGTGAACCTGGAAGGCTTCGGCATGGCGCTCACGCGACCGGAGCAGGCGCCCGCGCGCTATGCGTTGTGGCTCGACGAACTGCACGAGCACAGCGGTTTGCGTCCCTACCCGGGCTTTGGCGCGCTCGCCGACCGGCTGCAGAAGAACAATCCGCGCCTGGCGCGCGCCAAGGCCGAATTCCTGGCGCGGCACTGGGGACGCGAAACGGCCGACGGGCGCGTGCTGCTGCGCGGCGATCCCGCGCACAAGATCGTGAACCCGGTGCTGTATCGCTACGAGGAGGCGCGTGCCTGCTGGGCGCAGGTCACCGCGCCGGTGCTCTGGGTGGACGCGGCGGAATCCGAGTCGCTCAAGCACGTCGGCCTGAACGCCGAGCAGTACGCCGAGCGCCGCGCGGCATTCCGCAGCCTGCGCTACGTAACGGTGCACAATGCCGGCCATATGCTGCACCACGACCAGCCGGAAGAGGTGGCGCGCCTGATCGAGGAGTTTCTGCTGGCGGCATGAACATCGACTTGCACTGCCATTCGAACGCCTCCGACGGTTCGCTCGCACCCGCTGCAGTGGCGCGCCGCGCGGCGCGGTGCGGCGTGCAGGTCTGGGCGCTGACCGACCACGACCAGCTCGGCGGCCTCGGCGAGGCGCGCGAGGCGGCGCACGCCGAAGGCATGCAGTTCGTGGACGGCGTCGAAATTTCGGTGACCTGGCGCGGCGCCACCCTCCATGTGGTCGGCCTGCGCATCGACCCGCAGAACGCAACCCTCGCGGGAGTGCTCGCCAAGGTGCGCGGCGGCCGCCTGGAGCGCGCCAGACAGATGGCGCGGGATCTGGGCGGCGCCGGCATCGACGGCGCGCTCGAAGGCGCGCTGCGCCACGCGGCGAATCCGGCGATGGTCAGCCGCACGCATTTCGCGCGCTTCCTGGCCGAGATCGGCGCCGTGGCCGACATCAAGGACGCGTTCCGCAAGTACCTCGTTGCAGGCAAGCCCGGCTACGTGCCGCACCAGTGGGCGGTGCTGGCGGAGGCGGTCGGCTGGATCCGCGCCGCCGGCGGCCACGCGGTGCTCGCGCATCCCGGGCGCTATGCACTGTCGGCCGGGGCGATGGACGCCTTGCTCACGCAGTTCCGTGCCGCCGGCGGCGAGGCGATCGAGGTGGTGACCCGCAGCCATTCGCCGGACCAGGTCCGGCATTTCGGCGCGCTCGCCGCGCAGCACGACTTCGCCGCATCGCGCGGCTCGGACTTCCACGGGCCTGGGGAGGGCGCCGAGCTCGGCAGCCTGCCGGCGCTCGACGCGGCGCTGCGCCCGGTGTGGCGCGACTGGCAGCTCTGAGCACTTGGCGCAGTACTTCTCCGTCCACCCGACGCACCCCCCGCCCAGGCTGATCCGCCAGGCCGCGGAGATCGTGCGCGGCGGCGGCCTCATCGCCTATCCGACCGATTCCTGCTATGCGCTGGGCTGCCCCCTCGGCGATGCGCCGGCGCAGGAGCGGCTGCGGCGCGTGCGCGGCGTGGACCCCAAGCACAACCTTACGCTGATGTGCCGCGACCTGTCCGAGATCGCGGCCTACGCCATCGTCGACAATGTCCAATTCCGCATGCTCAAGCTGGCGACGCCGGGCAGCTATACCTTCATCCTGCGCGCGACCCGCGAAGTGCCGCGCCGGCTGCTGCACCCGAAGCGCAAGACCATCGGTGTGCGCGTTCCGGCGCACGCGGTGGCGCAGGCACTCCTCGCAGAACTGGGCGAACCGATGCTGTCCTCGACGCTGATCCTGCCCGGTGCCGCGGCGCCGCTGTCGGACGCGCCAGCGATTCGCGCCGCGCTCGAGCACCAGCTCGACCTCATCGTCGATTGCGGCTCCTGCGGCGTGGAGCCGACGACGGTGATCGACCTCACCGGCGACGCGCCGCTGGTGCTGCGCAGGGGCAGGGGCCCGCTCGGGATTTTCGGGCGCGCCGCAGCGCTCTGATAAAATTCCCCGCTCCACGATGGACTTCCACCCGCTCGTCCAGTCGATCGCGATCTACGCGCTCCCGGTGCTCCTCGCGATCACGCTGCACGAGGCTGCGCACGGTTACGTCGCGCGCCACTTCGGCGACATGACGGCCTACGCGCAGGGGCGCGTCAGCCTCAACCCGGCGCGCCACATCGATTTCGTCGGCACCATCCTCGTCCCGGTGCTGATCCTGGTGCTAAGCAAGCTTGCAGGCGGTGCCGGCCTGCTGTTCGGCTGGGCCAAGCCGGTGCCGGTCAACTACTCCGCGCTGCGCCGCCCGCGGCAGCACATGATGTGGGTAGCGGCCGCCGGCCCCAGCGCCAACCTGGCGATGGCGCTCGCCTGGGCCGCGATCTTCAAGTTCACGGACGTGCTGCCGGCCAACTACTTTACGCAACCGATGCTGCTCATGGGCAAGGCCGGCATCGAGGTGAACGTGGTCCTCATGCTGCTGAACCTGCTGCCCATCCTGCCGCTGGACGGCGGCAGGATCGTGGCCAGCCTGCTGCCCAACCGCCTGGCTTGGCGCTACGCCAAGCTCGAGCCCTGGGGCTTGCCGATCCTGCTGCTGCTGCTGTTCACCAGCGCGCTCGGCGTGATCCTCGCGCCGATGATCAGCTTCTCGTATCGGCTCATTGGTACGGTGTTCCAGATCTAGGGCGATGTTCGAAACCCGCGTCCTCTCCGGCATGCGCCCCACGGGCGCGCTGCACCTGGGCCACTACCACGGCGTGCTCAAGAACTGGGTCAGGCTGCAGAACCAATACCCCTGCCTGTTTTTCGTCGCCGACTGGCACGCGCTGACCACCGACTACGAAAGCCCCGGCCAACTCGAACAGAACGCGTGGGAGATGGTGGTGGACTGGCTCGCCGCCGGGGTGGATCCCAACCAGGCGATCCTGTTCGTGCAATCGCAGATCCAGGAGCACGCCGAGCTGCACCTGCTGCTGTCGATGATCACGCCGCTGGGCTGGCTGGAGCGCGTGCCGACCTACAAGGACCAGATGGAAAAGCTCAAGGACCGCGACCTCGCGACCTACGGCTTCCTCGGCTATCCCCTGCTGCAGTCGGCCGACATCCTGATCTATCGCGCGCGCTACGTGCCGGTGGGCGAGGACCAGGTGCCGCACGTGGAGATGACGCGCGAGATCGCGCGGCGCTTCAACCACCTGTACGGCCGCGAGGCGGGCTTCGAGGACAAGGCCAAGGCCGCGGTGAAGAAGATGGGCACCAAGAAGGCGCGCCTGCTGCACGAGCTGCGCACCAAGTTCATCGAGGGCGGTGATGCCGACTCGCTCAAGCGCGCGCAGGCGCTGCTCGAGGAGCAGCAGAACCTGCCGCGCGGCGACCGCGAGCGCCTGTACGGCTGGCTCGAGGGCGGGGGCCGCAAAGTCCTGGTCGAGCCGGAGGCGCTGCTCACCGAGGCGGCGCGCCTGCCGGGCCTGGACGGGCAGAAGATGTCCAAGTCCTACGGCAACGCCATCGGCCTGCGCGAGGCGCCCGACTCGGTGGCGAAGAAGATCCGCACCATGCCGACCGATCCGGCGCGCGTGAAGCGCAGCGACCCGGGCACGCCGGAGAAATGCCCGGTGTGGTCGCTGCACCTGGTGTACTCGGACGAAACCAGGCGCGCCTGGGTGCAGAAGGGCTGCACCACGGCCGGCATCGGTTGCCTGGAGTGCAAGCAGCCGGTGATCGACGCGGTGCTGGCAGAGCTCGCGCCGATGCGCGAGCGCGCGCAGACCTACCTCGACGACCCGACGCTGGTGAAAAACATCATCGCCGACGGCTGCGACAAGGCGCGCAAGCTCGCCGTCGAGACCATGCGCGACGTGCGCGAGTCGATGGGGATCGGCTACACCTGATGAGCGAGCCCGCGCAGCTGCCGCTCGCCCCGCCGCTCGCCCGGCTCTACGGCGAGCCGTTCATCGAGTTCCCGCGTGACCTGTACATCCCGCCGGACGCGCTCGAGGTGATCCTCGACGCCTTCGAGGGACCCCTCGACCTGCTGTTGTACCTGATCCGCAAGGAGAACCTCGACATCCTCGACGTCCCCATGGCGCCGCTGACGCGCCAGTACCTGGAGTACGTCGAAGCGCTGCACGCCACCAACCTGGAACTCGCCGCCGAGTACCTGGTGATGGCCGCAATGCTGATGGAGATCAAGTCGCGGCTGCTGCTGCCGCGGCCGCCGGCCGCCGCGCCGCTCGAGGATGACCCGCGCGCCGAGCTGGTGCGGCGGCTGCTGGAGTACGAGAGGATCAAGAAGGCGGCGCAGCAGCTCGACCAGCTGCCGCAACTGGGCCGCGACGTGCTCGCCGTCTCGGTCTGGGTGGCGCGCACGGCTGCCGAGCGCCTGCCCGAGGTCAACCCCCAGGACCTGGCCGAGGCCTGGCGCACGCTGCTGCACCGTGCGCACCTGTCGGCGCACCACCGCGTGTCGCGCGAGGAGCTGTCGGTGCGCGAACACATGAGCGGCGTGCTGCGCCGGCTGCAGGAACGGCGCGTGCTCGAGTTCGGCGAGCTGTTCGATCCCGCGCGTGGCGTGGCGGTGCTGGTGGTGACGCTGCTGGCGGTGCTGGAGCTGGCGCGCGAATCGCTGCTCGAGATCACGCAGTCCGGGAACTTCGCGCCGATCTACGTAAAATTGGCCCATGCCGAATCCCACTGAGGCGAAGAGGATCCTCGAGGCGGCGCTGCTCGCCTCGCCGGAACCCCTGTCGCTCGCCGACCTGAAGCGGCTGTTCGACGACCAGGTCGGCGGCGACACGCTGAACAACCTGCTCGCCGAGCTGCGCGAGGACTGGGAAGGCCGCGCCGTCGAGCTGGTGAGCCTGGCGAGCGGCTGGCGCTTCCAGACGCGCCCGGAGTTCCAGCCGTTCGCGGAGAAGCTGCAGCCGGAAAAGCCGCCGCGCTACTCGCGCGCGGTGATGGAGACGTTGGCCATCATCGCCTACCGCCAGCCGGTGACGCGGGGGGACATCGAGGACATTCGCGGCGTAGGGGTTTCTGCGCAGATCATCCAGACCCTGGAGAACCGCGGCTGGATCGACGTCGTCGGCCATCGCGAAACCCCGGGCCGCCCTGCGCTATACGCCACCACCAGGACTTTCCTCGACGACCTCGGGCTGCGCTCCCTGCAGGAGCTGCCGCCGCTCGAGGAGATCGCCAAGACGCTGCAGCTTGAACCTGCGCCGGCCCCCGTCGCACCCGAAGCCGCCAACGAGCCCGCCGCCCCCGACGAGCGCAGCGCAGCCGGCTGAACGGCTGCAGAAGCTGCTCGCCGCGGCGGGACTGGGCTCGCGCCGCGAGATCGAGACCTGGATCGCGGCCGGGCGCCTGAAGGTCAACGGCGCCGTGGCCAAGCTGGGGGACCGCGCCTCGCCGGCCGACCTCATCGAACTGGACTGCAAGGCTCTGGCGTTGAAGGCAGCCGGCGGGCAACCCCGCGTCCTGCTTTACCACAAGCCCGACGGCGAAATGGTGACCCGGTCGGATCCCGAGGGGCGGCCGACGGTTTTCCAGCGCCTGCCGGCGATCCCGGGCGGCAAGTGGGTGGCCGTAGGCCGTCTGGACATCAACACCGCCGGCCTGCTGCTGCTCACCGACTCCGGCGAGTTGGCCAATCGGCTGATGCATCCGCGCTACGAGGTCGAACGTGAGTACGCCGTGCGCGTGCTGGGGGCTTTAAGTGCGGAAAACCGGACCAAACTACTCTCTGGAGTGGCATTGGAGGACGGAATCGGGCGCTTCGGTCGGCTCGAGCCCTCGGGTGCGGCCGAAGGCGCCAACCGCTGGTACCGCGTGGTCCTGCGCGAAGGTCGCAACCGCGAGGTGCGGCGGTTGTTCGAGGCGGTGGGCCACAGGGTCAGCCGCCTGCTGCGCGTGCGCTACGGCCCGGTCGAACTGCCGCGCGACCTGCGCCCGGGGCGCTGGATCGAGCTCGATGAAAAAAGCGTCGCGGAGATTGTGAAAACGGCGAAAAGCGGTTAAACTTCAAGTCGTTTCATGTGGATGGGCTTCGGCCCATTTTTTGTTTGTGGCCGCATTTGTGTCGCATACGCTGGAAGGCATCCTGGAACCCACCCTCACCGGGATGGGGTTCGAGCTGGTGGACGCGCAAGTGTCCAACCGGGGCCGATTCTTGCGCATATTCATGGACAAGCCCGGTGGCATCACGCTGGAGGACTGCGCGGCGGTAAGCCGCCACCTCTCCCGGGTGCTGGAGGTCGAGGGCATCGACTACGACCGGCTGGAAGTGTCTTCGCCGGGCCTGGACCGGCCGCTGCGCAAGCCCGCGGATTTCGCGCGCTTCGCCGGCCAGAAGGTCGATGTCAGGATGCGCCTGGCCGACGCAGGCGGACGGCGGCGCTACGTCGGCCTGCTGCGGGGAATCGAGGGAACCACGGCGACCGTGGAGGTGGACGGGGCGCCGGTGGCATTGCAACTGGATGGCATGGACCGGGCGCGGCTCGTTCCAGACCACTGAGCTTGGAGCAACGATGAGCCGGGAAATTCTGCTGCTGGTGGACGCGCTGGCGCGCGAGAAAAACGTCAACCGCGACGTGGTGTTCAGCGCGCTGGAGATGGCGCTCGCCTCCGCCACCAAGAAGCGCTTCACCGAAGACGCCGACGTGCGCGTCGCCATCGACACCAATACCGGCAACCACGAGGCCTTTCGCCGCTGGAAGGTGGTGCCCGACGACATGCCGGAGATCATCCCGGCGCAGATGCTCACGCTGTCGGAAGCGCAAAAGCGCAATGCCGAGCTGAAGCTCGACGATTACATCGAGGAGCCGCTCGAGCAGATCCCGTTCGGCCGCATCGGCGCGCAGACCGCCAAGCAGGTGATCCTGCAACGCATCCGCGATGCCGAGCGCGAACAGATCCTCAACGACTTCCTCGCCCGCGGCGACGAGCTGGTGACCGGCTCGGTGAAGCGCATGGAGCGTGGCAGCGCCATCGTCGAGTCCGGACGCCTGGAAGCCCTGCTGCCGCGCGAGCACATGATCCCGAAGGAAAACCTGCGCGTCGGCGACCGCGTGCGCGCCTGGGTGGCGAAGATCGACCGCGGCGCGCGCGGCCCGCAGCTGGTGCTGTCGCGCACCGCGCCGCAGTTCATCATGAAGCTGTTCGAGCTGGAAGTGCCGGAGATCGAGGAACACCTGCTGGAGATCAAGTCGGCGGCGCGCGACCCGGGCGTGCGCGCCAAGATCGCGGTGCACACCAACGACCGGCGCATCGACCCGATCGGCACCTGCGTCGGCATGCGCGGCTCGCGCGTGCAGGCGGTGACGCAGGAACTGGCGGGCGAACGCGTCGACATCGTGCTGTGGTCGGCGGATCCGGCGCAGTTCGTCATCGGCGCCCTGGCGCCCGCCGAGGTCAGCTCGATCCTGGTGGACGAGGAGAAGCACGCGATGGATGTGGTGGTGGACGAGGAGAACCTCGCCATCGCCATCGGCCGCAGCGGGCAGAACGTGCGCCTCGCCTCCGAGCTCACCGGCTGGACCATCAACCTGATGACCGAGGAAGAGTCCACCAAGAAGCAGACCGAAGAATCGACGCGCGCGCGCGAGCTGTTCATGCAGCGCCTGGACGTGGACGAGGAGGTCGCCAACATCCTGATCCAGGAGGGCTTCTCCACGCTCGAGGAGATCGCCTACGTGCCGATCAACGAGATGCTGGAGATCGAGGCCTTCGACGAGAACACGGTGAATGAACTGCGCAACCGGGCGCGCAACGCGCTGCTGGTGCAGGCGATCGCGAGCGAGGAGCAGGTGGAGGGCGTGGACCAGAGCCTGCTCAAGCTGGAGGGCATGGACACGCAGCTGGCGGCCAAGCTGGTCGAAGGCGGCGTGAAGACGCGCGACGACCTCGCGGACCTCGCCGTGGACGAGCTGTCGGAAATGACCGGGATCGAGGGCGAGCGCGCCAAGACCCTGATCATGGCGGCGCGCGCACACTGGTTCGAGGCGGAAGCGCAGGCGCAGGCCAAGGAGGCGCAGTAACGTGGCACTCACCAGCGTTGCCCAGTTCGCCAGCGAATTGAAGGTCCCGCCCTCCGTGCTGCTGGAGCAGCTGCGGGCGGCCGGCGTGGAGAAGCGCGTGCCCGACGATTCGCTCACCGAGGGCGACAAGTCGCGGCTGCTGGAGTACCTGCGCAAGGCGCACGGCTCGGTGGAGCCCAAGAACAAGATCACGCTCACGCGCAAGCAGTCGAGCGAGATCATCAAGAAGTCCGACACCTCGGGCAAGGCGCGCACCATCCAGGTCGAGGTGCGCAAGAAGCGCGTGTTCGTGAAGCGCGATCCTGCCGAGCTGGCGGCGGCGGCGAGCGCCGCCGAGATGCCGGAGGGTTCCGCGCCGGCGACGCCCCCGCCGCCGGCGGCGCCCCCGCCGCCCGCGGCGCCGTCGATCGACGCGAAAGAACTCGAGGCGCGCCAGCAGGAAGCGCGCCGCCACGAGCAGCTGTCCGAGCTTCAGGCGGCCGAGCTGCGCGAAAAGCAGGAGCGCGAGCGCCGCGAAGCGGAGCACAAAGTGGCCGCGCGCGAGGCCCAGGCGGCAATCGAGAAGGCGCAGGCACAGGCACCCGCCGGGGCGCCCGTCGAAGGCACGCTGCACGCACCGAAGGCCGGCGAGACCAAGGTCGACAAGAAGGCGAAGAAGTCCAAACCGACCACCACCATGCGCGACGACTCCGTGCGCAGGCGCACCATCAAGACGCGTGGCGACATGGGGGGCGGCGTGGGCGGGTGGCATGCGCGGGGCGGTTCACGCCACCGCGGGGCGGCCGCCGAACAGCCATCCTTCAGCCCGCCGGCGGAACCGGTGACGCGCGAAGTCGACGTGCCGGAGACCATTACGGTGGGCGAGCTTGCGCATCGCATGTCGGTGAAGGCCGCGGAAGTCATCAAGGCGCTGATGAAGCTGGGCACCATGGCGACCATCAATCAGGTGCTGGACCAGGAGACGGCGATGATCCTGGTGGAGGAGATGGGCCACAAGGCGAAGGCGGTCAAGCTGGCGGATCCGGAGTCCTATCTGGTCGAGGCGGCGCCGGAAGAGGAAGCGGGCGAGGCGCGGCCGCCGGTGGTCACGGTGATGGGCCACGTCGACCACGGCAAGACCTCGCTGCTTGACTACATCCGGCGCACCAAGGTGGCGGCGGGCGAGGCGGGCGGCATCACCCAGCACATCGGCGCCTACCACGTGCACACGCCCCGCGGCGTCGTCACTTTCCTGGATACCCCGGGCCACGAGGCGTTCACGGCGATGCGTGCCCGAGGCGCAAAGGTCACCGACCTGGTCGTCCTGGTGGTGGCGATCAACAAGATCGACAAGGGCGAAGCCAACCCGGAGAAAGTCAAGCAGGAACTGCTGCAGCACGGCGTCGTGCCGGAGGAGTTTGGCGGCGACGCACCGTTCGTGCTGGTGTCGGCCAAGACCGGGCAGGGCGTCGACGCGCTGCTGGAGCACGTATTGCTGCAGGCAGAGGTGTTGGAGCTCAAGGCGCCGGTGGACGCGCCCGCCAGGGGAGCGGTGATCGAGGCACGGCTCGACACGGGCCGCGGCCCGGTGGCCACGGTGCTGGTGCAATCCGGAACACTGAAGCGCGGCGACGTGGTGCTGATCGGTCCGGTCTACGGGCGCGTGCGCGCGATGCTCGACGAGAACGGCAGTCCAGTAGAGTCCGCCGGGCCTTCGATCCCGGTGGAGATCCAGGGCCTGTCGGAGGTGCCGAACGCGGGCGAGGAACTGACCACGCTCACCGACGAGCGCAAGGCGCGCGAGATCGCGCTGTTCCGCCAGGGCAGGTTCCGCGACGTGAAGCTCGCCAAGCAGCAGGCCGCCAGGCTCGAGAACCTTTTCCAGCAGATAGGCAAAGGCGAGAAAAAAGTGCTGTCGCTGGTGCTCAAGGTCGACGTGCAGGGTTCGCAGGAGGCCCTGGTGCACGCGCTGACGCGGCTGTCCACCGACGAGGTGAAGGTCGGCGTGGTGCACGCGGGCGTGGGCGGGATCACGGAGTCGGACGTCAACCTGGCCATGGCGGCGCACGCGGTGATCGTGGGCTTCAACACGCGCGCCGACGCCACGGCGCGCAAGCTCATCGAGAGCGCAGGCATCGACGTGCGCTACTACAACATCATTTACGACGCGGTGGACGAGATCAAGGCCGCGCTCTCCGGCATGCTGCCGCCGGAGAAGAAGGAACAGATCCTCGGCATGGTCGAGGTGCGCCAGGTGTTCCGTATCTCGAAGGTCGGCACGGTGGCGGGCTGCTATGTGGTGGACGGCCTGGTCAAGCGCAATGCCCAGGTGCGCGTGCTGCGCGACAACGTGGTGATCCACACCGGCGAGATCGATGCGCTCAAGCGCTTCAAGGACGACGCGCGCGAGGTCAAGGCCGGCTTCGAGTGCGGCATCTCGCTGAAGAACTTCTCGGACCTGAAGGAAGGCGACCAGTTCGAGGTGTTCGAAGTCCTCGAGGTGGCGCGCACGCTGTGAGCCGCGGCCGGCCGCAGAAGGTCGCCGACCAGATCCAGCGCGAGCTCTCCGAGATCCTGCGGCGCGAGCTGCAGGACCCGCGGCTCAACCTGCTCACCCTGACCGCGGTGGACGCGGCCCCGGACCTGTCCCATGCCGTGGTCTATTTCACCTGCCTGGACCAGGTCCAGGCGGAGGCGGCGGGGCGCGCCTTGCGCAAGGCCGCGGGTTTTCTGCGCAGCCAGCTGGCGCGCCGCATGAAGCTTTATACCACCCCGGAGTTGCGCTTCAAGTACGACGAATCGGTGGAGCGCGGCGCGCGCTTGTCCCAACTGATCGACAGCGTCCGGCCCAAGCGCTGATGCGCCGCAGGCTGGACGGGGTGCTGCTGCTCGACAAGCCGGTCAGCCTGGGCTCGAATGCGGCGCTGCAGGCGGCCAAGCGCCTTTACCAGGCGGAGAAAGCCGGCCACGCCGGCACGCTGGATCCCCTCGCCTCGGGACTTCTTCCCATCCTTTTCGGCGAAGCCACCAAGTTCTCGCAGCTCGCGCTCGACGCCGACAAGGAGTACCTGGCCAGCGCCCGTCTCGGCATCACCACCACGACGGCGGACGCGGAGGGGGAAGTCCTCGAACGCAGGCCGGTCGATGTGCGGGCGAGCGACATCGAACCGGCGCTCGAGCGCCTGCGCGGGCCGATCGAGCAGGTGCCGCCGATGTATTCCGCCTTGAAGCACGCCGGCCAGCCGCTTTACGCGCTGGCCCGGCAGGGCCGCAGCGTGGCGCGCGCCGCGCGCCGCGTGCATGTCCACGAACTGCAGCTGCTGCGCTTCGAGGGCGACCGCCTCGACCTGCGGGTCCGATGCAGCAAGGGCACCTACGTGCGCACCCTGGTGGAAGACCTGGGCCAGGCGCTGGGTTGCGGTGCCCACCTTTCGGCATTGCGCCGCACAGCGGCGGGCCAGTTCCGCATCGCGGATGCGGCCACGCTCGACCAGGTGCAACTCGCGACCCCGCGCGAGCGCGACGCATTGCTGCTGCCGCTGGAGCGCCTGTTGGCGGGTTTGCCGCGGGTCGACCTCGCCGGCCCGCTGGCCGAACGTTTCGCCCGGGGCCAGGCAATCCAGCTGGAGGGGACGCCGGCGGGCTGCTGCAGCGTGTTTCGGGCTCAAGGCGGACTGCTGGGCATCGGCGAAGCCGGTCCTCTAGGGGAGTTGCGCCCCCGGCGTCTGGTCGCGCAGATGCCGGAGCCCACGCAACCGGCTGAAAAACATCAAAAAAACTTGTGAGTCCCCGCGCCTCTCGGCTAAAATGACGGCTTACCCAAGAGCGAAGCGTAGGAGAGAGCATGGGATTGCAGGTTGCGCAGAAAGCGCAAGTCGTGAAGCAGTACCAGCGGTCCGGCAAAGACACCGGATCGACCGAAGTGCAGATCGCGCTGCTCACCGAGCGCATCAACAGCCTTGCCGGTCACTTCAAGTCGCACGTCAAGGACTTCCATTCCCGCCGCGGGCTGCTCAAGATGGTTTCGCAGCGCCGCAAGCTGCTCGATTATCTGCGGCGCACGGATGCGGGCAAGTACCGCTCGATCATCGAGCGGCTCAGTCTGCGCAAGTAGTACCCACTGATGCCGCGACACCGGACGCTCATCGCTCGATGAGCGTTTTTTGTTTGCGAGCCACCGACGAGGAAACCCTTTGAATCCGATCAAGAAGACTTTCACCCTGGGCGACCAGCAGGTCACTTTCGAAACCGGCGAGATCGCGCGCCAGGCGCACGGCGCCGTCATCTGCACCATCGACGACACCGTGGTGCTCGCCACCGTGGTGGGCGCCAAGGAGCCGCGCGTGGGCCAGGATTGGCTCCCGCTGACGGTGGACTATGCGGAGAAGACCTATGCCGCCGGCAAGATTCCCGGCGGTTTCTTCAAGCGCGAAGGCCGTCCGTCGGAGAAGGAAACGCTGACCTCGCGTTTGATCGACCGCCCGATCCGGCCGCTGTTCCCCGACGGTTACTTCAACGAAGTGCAGGTGGTGGCGACGGTGCTGTCGCTCAATCCGGAGGTGGATTCCGACATCCCCGCGATGCTGGCGGTGTCGGCGGCGCTGACCATCTCGGGCATCCCGTTCAAGGGCCCGATCGGCGCCTGCCGGGTCGGACACGTCAACGGCCAGTACGTGCTCAACCCGAGCGCGACGCAGCTCAAGGAATCCAAGCTCAACCTGGTCGTCGCCGGCACCGAACAGGGCGTGCTGATGGTGGAGTCCGAAGCGCAGGAACTGCCCGAGGATGTGATGCTCGGCGGCGTGGTGTTCGGCCACGAGAAGATGCAGGCCGCGATCCAGGCGATCCAGGAACTGGCGGAAGCCGCGGGCAAGCCGGCCTGGGACTGGCAGCCGCCGGCGAAGAACGAGGCCATGATCGCGCGCATTGCGGCGCTGGCGGAGAGCGACTTGCGCGCCGCCTTCGAGATGCGGCAGAAGCAGGCGCGCAACACGCGCCTCAACGAGATCCGCAAGGCGACGATGGCCAAGCTGGAGGAGGAGGCCAGGGCCGCGGGGACGGTGGTCGACGCGAACGCCGCCAAGGACGTGTTCTTCAGCGTGGAGTCGAAGATCGTCCGTACGCAGATCCTCGACGGCGAGCCGCGCATCGACGGTCGCGATACCCGCACGGTGCGGCCGATCAGCGTGCGCGTCGGCGTGCTGCCGCGCACCCACGGCTCGGCGCTGTTCACCCGCGGCGAAACCCAGGCGCTGGTGACCGTGACGCTGGGTACCGGACGCGACCAGCAGATCATCGACGCGCTGAGCGGTGAGTACCGCGAGCGCTTCATGTTTCACTACAACATGCCGCCTTACGCCACCGGCGAGACCGGCCGCTTCGGTTTCACCAAGCGCCGCGAGATCGGCCATGGCCGCCTCGCCAAGCGCTCGCTGGTCGCCCTGCTGCCGACGGCGGAGGACTTCGGCTACTCGCTGCGCGTGGTCTCCGAAATCACCGAGTCGAACGGCTCTTCGTCGATGGCCTCGGTGTGCGGCGGCAGCCTCGCGCTGATGGACGCGGGGGTGCCGGTGAAGGCGCACGTGGCCGGGATCGCCATGGGCCTGATCAAGGAAGGCAACCGCTTCGCCGTCCTCTCCGACATCCTCGGCGACGAGGATCACCTCGGCGACATGGATTTCAAGGTCGCGGGCACCGAGAACGGCGTCACCGCGCTGCAGATGGACCTCAAGATCGAGTCCATCAACCAGAGCATCATGAAGATCGCGCTCGACCAGGCGCGCGACGCGCGCCTGCAGATCCTGCAGATCATGAAGCAGGCGATCGACGGGTCGCGCACGGAGCTTTCCAGCTTCGCGCCGCGCATCATCAAGATCAAGATCAACCCGGACAAGATCCGCGACGTCATCGGCAAGGGCGGCGTGGTGATCCGCGGCATCCAGGAAGAGACCGGCACCACTATCGAGATCGAGGACGATGGCACCATCTCGATCGCGTGCGTGGTGGCGGAGGGCGGCGAGGCGGCGAGAAAGCGCATCCAGGAACTTACCGCCGACGTCGAAGTCGGCAAGATCTACGAGGGCCCGGTGCTGCGCCTGCTCGATTTCGGCGCGATCGTGCAGCTGATGCCGGGCCGCGACGGCCTGCTGCACATATCGCAGATCAGCCACGAGCGCGTGAACGCCGTGTCCGACCACCTCAAGGAAGGGCAGATCGTGAAGGTGAAGGTGCTCGAGGCGGACGACAAGGGCCGCGTGCGACTGTCGATGAAGGCGATCGGCGCGCCGGAGGCGGCGAAGCAGGCCTAGCCGGCCGCTGTTACCTGGCGACCTGTTTCTCGCGCAACTCGTCCAGCGTCTTGCAGTCGATGCACAGCGTCGCGGTGGGGCGCGCCTCCAGCCGCTTCAGGCCGATCTCCACGCCGCAGCTCTCGCAGTAGCCGTACTCGTTGGCGTCGATGCGCGCAATGGTCTCGTCGATCTTCTTGATCAGCTTGCGCTCGCGGTCGCGGTTGCGCAGCTCCAGCGCCATGTCCGACTCCTGGCTGGCGCGGTCGTTGGGGTCGGCGAACGCCGTGGCTTCGTTCTGCATGGTGTGCACCGTGCGGTCGATTTCCTCCGACAGCTCGGCTTTCAGCTGCTCGAGCATCTTGCGGAAGTGCGAGCGCATCTTGGCGTTCATGTACTCCTCGCCTTTCTTCGGCGCGTAGGGAGTGAAGTTCCTCTTGCTCAGCTCAAGTGGCATTTCCTGCGTCGGCCCGAAAAATGAATTGCGCTTTTTAGCAGAAAACCCCCCCAGCAGCAAGCCGAAAAAAGAGTATCATTGGCGCCCTTTTCGGGGTGTAGCGCAGCCTGGTAGCGCGCTTGCTTTGGGAGCAAGATGTCGGGAGTTCAAATCTCTCCACCCCGACCAGAAGGAAGCCCGGCGGCTGCCCGTAGCTCAACCGGATAGAGCACCAGCCTTCTAAGCTGGGGGTTGTGGGTTCGAGTCCCGCCGGGCAGGCCACAGATGCAATGGTGACCGTAGCTCAAAGGTAGAGTCCTGGATTGTGATTCCAGTTGTTGTGGGTTCGAGTCCCATCGGTCACCCCACATTCTCCCCGCGCGGCAGGTCTTCGCGCTGCAGCAGGAACACCTGACCCGGCCCCGCCGCGGTCGCCGGCCAGGCGAACTGCGTATGGGGGAAGGCTCGCTCCAGCGCCCTGCGGTTTCTTCCGATCTCGCAAACCAGCAGTCCCTTCGGTTCCAGGCGATCGAACGCCTGTTGCAGGATCACCCGAACGAGGGCCAGCCCATCCGGGCCCCCGGCCAGCGCCAGGCGCGGCTCGTGCCGGTGCTCACGCGGCAGCGCACGCATTGAGCGGGCGTTGACGTAAGGCGGGTTGCAGACGATCAAGTCGTAGCGGCTCTTTCCGAGTCCCGCCATCAAGTCCGATTTCATCAGCCGCACCCGGCCG
The DNA here is from genome assembly GCA_041496745.1 of Gammaproteobacteria bacterium. Taxonomy (GTDB): domain Bacteria; phylum Pseudomonadota; class Gammaproteobacteria; order Burkholderiales; family SG8-39; genus JAABQT01. The sequence goes on along the minus strand of JBGQFF010000034.1, from coordinate 5,126 downwards.
CGCAGCCCGTGCTGCGCGACATTGCGTCTCGCCACGGCAAGTGCTCCCCGGGAGAGATCGGCAGCATCGACGCGTGCACGCGGGAACGCCTGTGCCGCGAGCACCGCCAGGCAACCCGAGCCGGTACACAGGTCCAACACGCGCCCCGGCTTCCCGAGATCCTTGAGCAGGAAGGCGATGTGCGAGCGCGGGATGATGACACGGCGATCAACGTAGAACGGCTGGTCCGCAAGCCACGCCTCGTTGAGGAGGTAGGCGACCGGAATTCGTTCCCGGATACGGCGCTGCAGGAGGCGATGGATGCGCGCGGCTTCGCGCGGCGTCACCGCCCGGTCGGCGGATGCCTCGAACGGCAGGCGTAGACCGCGCAGCACTAGGAAGGCCGCTTCGTCGCGCGCATTGGAAGTGCCATGGCCGTAATGCAGCGGCGCCCTGCGCAGCCGCTGCGCAACGTCGCGGACCAGCGCTCGCAGGATCAAGGCAGCAGCGCGCGCAGCGTGTCGAGGTAGATCTTCGGCAGCAGCTCCAATGCGCCAAGCTCGATGTGCTCGTTGAGCTTGTGGATGCTGGAATTGACCGGACCCAGCTCGACGATCTGCGGGCAGATCTCGGCGATGAAGCGCCCGTCGGAGGTGCCGCCGGCAGTGGAGAGCTCGGGCACGCGGCCGGCGTGCGCCTTGATCGCCTGCGACACCACTTCCACCAACTTGCCGCGCTGCGTGAGGAAAGGCTTGCCGCCGAGGGTCCACGCCAGCGAGTACTCGAGGCGATGCTTGCGCAGCACCGCCTCGAAGCGTTGCTTCAGGGACTGCTCGGTGCTGGCGGTGGAAAAGCGGAAATTGAACTCCAACTCGAGGGAGCCCGGTATGACGTTGCCTACGCCGGTCCCCGCATGCACGTTGGACACTTGGCAGGTCGTCGGCGGGAAATACTCGTTGCCGTCGTCCCAACTGGTGGCCGCGAGCTCGGCCAGCGCCGGGGCCAGTTCGTGGATCGGGTTCCTCGCCAGCTGCGGATAGGCGACGTGGCCCTGCTCGCCGCGGACGGCGAGCTTGCCGGAGAGCGAGCCCCGGCGGCCATTGCGGATGGTGTCGCCGAGCGCGCTGCTGGAGGAGGGCTCGCCGACGATGCAGTAGTCGATGGTCTCGCCGCGTTGCTTGAGTTTTTCGACGACGCGCACCGTGCCGTCCACCGAGGGGCCTTCCTCGTCGGAGGTAATGAGCAGCGCGACCGAACCCGCGTGCCCGGGACGCTCGGCGACGAACTGCTCCGCGGCGACGACGAACGCGGCGATGGAGGACTTCATGTCGGCGGCGCCGCGGCCGTAGAGCTTGCCGTCGCGCACGCTGGGCACGAAAGGGTCGGAGTGCCACTGCTCGAGCGGACCGCTCGGCACCACGTCGGTGTGTCCCGCGAAGCACAGCAGGGGGCGGCCGCTGCCGCGCCGCGCCCAGAGGTTGGCGACGCCGTTGACGCTGGCGTCTTCGCACTGGAAGCCGGCCTTGGCGAGGCGCGCGGCCAGCAGCGCCTGGCAGCCCGCGTCGGCGGGCGTTACGGACTTGCGGGCGATCAGCTCCCGGGAAAGTTCGAGGGCTGAATTCACCTCAGGAGGTCACGTCGATCTTGAAGTCGTTGAACGCGGTGCCGCCCGGGCCTCCAGACAGCAACCCCTCCTTCCTGTCGCCTTCCTTCCTGTCCGTGGGCACGGGAATGGACACCCGCCCGGAGGTGATCTGGCCCGCGGTGGCCTGGTTGATCAGCCACAGCATGTTGGTGGCCGAATCCGCATTCAGCATCGCCTCGTCCTGCGTGATCTCGCCGTCGACGAACAGCTTGAACAGCGACTGCTCGAAGGTCTGCGAGCCGGGCGCCATGCTCTTCTCCATCGCTTCCTTGATCGCATTGACCTCGCCCTTCTCGATCAGCTCGGAAATGTGGCGTGTGTTGAGCAGCACTTCGCAAGCCACCTTGCGCAGGCCGGCCTTGGTGCGCACCAGGCGCTGCGAGACCACCGCCTGCAGCGAAGCCGAGAGGTCGAGCAGCAGGGTCGGCCGGTTCTCCAGCGGATAGAAGCTGATGATCCGGTTCATGGCGTGATAGCTGTTGTTGGCGTGCAGCGTGGCCATCGCCAGGTGGCCCGACTGCGCGTACTGCAGGGCCATCGACATGGTCTCGCGGTCGCGGATCTCGCCGATCAGGATGACGTCGGGGGCCTGCCGCAGAGCGTTCTTCAGTGCGATCTGGAAAGCCTTGGTGTCGGTGCCGACTTCGCGCTGGTTGACGATGGACTTGCGGTTCTTGAATATGAACTCGACCGGGTCTTCCAGCGTCAGGATGTGGCCCGATTTCTCGGCGTTGCGGAAGTCGATCATCGCGGCCAGCGACGTGGACTTGCCCGAGCCGGTGGCGCCGACCATCAGGATCAGGCCGCGCTTCTGCATCACGATCTCCTTCAGCACCGCCGGCAGGCCGAGCGAGTCGAGCGGCGGCACCGCGCCGGGGATGTAGCGCACCACGAAGGCGGGCGTTCCCTTCTGGCGGAACGCGCTGATACGGAAGGTGCCGACCCCCTCCAGGGTGTAGGCGGTGTTCAGCTCCAGCTCTTCCTCGAACTCGCGCACCTGGTGCTCGTTCAGCACCTCGTAGAGCAGCGTCTGGACGGCGCTGGAAGTCAGGATGGTCTGGTTGACCGGCATGGCCAAGCCGTTGATCTTGATGTTGATCGGGGCGCCGATGGACAAGAAGATGTCCGAGGCCTTCTTATCGGCCATCAGCTGGAACAGGCGTTTCATTGCCGACATCGCACACCTCCAAGGGTGACGTTTAGCGCACCCCCGCTAGTTTAGTCCCCGCGCAGAAGTTCGTTCAGGCTAGTTTTCGCGCGCGTCCTGGCGTCCACCCGCTTGACGATCACCGCGCAGGTCAACCCGTACTTGCCGTCGGCGGAAGGCAGGGTGCCGGCGACCACCACCGAGCCCGCGGGAACCCGCCCGTAGCGAACCTGGCCCGATTCGCGGTCGAATATCTTTGTGCTCTGGCCGAGAAACACCCCCATCGAGATGACGCTGTTTTCCTCGACGATCACGCCTTCGACCACCTCGGAGCGGGCACCGATGAAACAATTGTCCTCGATGATCACGGGATTGGCTTGCACCGGCTCGAGCACGCCGCCGATGCCCACGCCCCCCGAGAGGTGGACGTTCTTGCCGATCTGGGCGCAGGAGCCGACAGTGGCCCAGGTGTCCACCATGGTGCCTTCGTCGACGTAGGCGCCGACATTCACATAGGAGGGCATCAGCACCACGTTCTTCGCCAGGTAGGCGCCGCGCCGGACCATCGCCGGCGGCACCACGCGGAAGCCGCCGCGGGCGAATGCCGCATCGTCGTAACCGGCGAACTTGCCCGGCACCTTGTCGTAGTAATTGGTGGAGGCGCCGGGCATCAGGCGATTGTCCTCCAGCCGGAAGGAGAGCAGCACCGCCTTCTTCAGCCACTGGTGGGTGATCCATGCGCCGCCGCGCTTCTCGGCGACGCGCAGGGTCCCGGCGTCGAGGCCGGCCAGCGCGAACTCGATCGCGTCGCGCAATTCCCTGGGGGCCGTGGCGGCGCTGAGGGCGGGCCGGTTGTCCCAGGCCCGGTCGATGATGCTCTGCTGTTTCTCCATGGAGCCTCTAAAGGCTGCGCGCCAGCTGACCGATTCTTTGCGCCGCCTCGACGCATTCCGCGAGCGGCGCCACCAGGGCGATGCGCACGTGGTTGCGGCCGGGATTGGCGCCGTGCGCGTCGCGCGCCAGGTAGCTCCCGGGCAGCACCAGCACATTATATTGGCGCTGCAGTTCGCGCGCGAACGTCGCATCGTCGACCGGCGTGCGCAGCCACAGGTAGAAGCCGCCCTCGGGCATCGAGGTGCTCAACGGGGCGGCGATCAGCGGCAGCACCGCGCGATACTTCTGCGCATAGAGCTGACGGTTCGCGCGCACATGCGCTTCGTCTCCCCAGGCGGCGATCGACGCCTGCTGCACGGGCGGGCTCATCGCCGATCCATGGTAGGTGCGATACAGCAGAAAACGCTGCAGGATCGCGGCATCGCCGGCGACGAAGCCCGAGCGCATGCCCGGAGCGTTGGAGCGTTTGGACAGGCTGGAGAAGGACACGACGCGCGGGAAGCCTGCGCGGCCCAGCTGCTGCGCGGCCTGCAGCGCGCCGAGGGGTGGATGCGCCTCATCGTAATAGAGCTCCGAGTAGCACTCGTCGGAGGCGATGACGAAGCCGTGCCGGTCCGACAGCTCGAACAGGCGCTTCCAGTCCTCGAGCCGCAGTACGCGCCCCGTGGGGTTGGCCGGGGAGCACACGTAGGCCAGCTGCACGCCGCGCCAGTCCAGCTCGCCGAATCCCATGCCGTCGTTGAGATAGGCCGGCGTGGCGCCGGCGAGCAGCGCGGCGCCTTCGTAGATCTGATAGAAGGGATTCGGACAGGCGACGCGGGCTGCGCCGCCCGCGGAGTCGATGACCGTCTGGGCGAAGGCGAACAGGGCTTCGCGCGAGCCGTTCACGGGCAGCACTTGCGTGGCCGCGTCGAGGGCCGGCAGGGCATAGCGGCGCATCAGCCAGGCGGCGATCGCCTCGCGCAGCGCAGGAGTGCCCGCGGTGGCGGGATAGGCGGACAGGCCGTCCAGCGCGCCGGCCAGCGCCGCCTTGACCAGTTCCGGCGTAGGGTGCTTCGGCTCGCCGATCGACAGGTTGATGGGGCGCAGCGCCGGGTTCGGCGACACGCCGGCGAGCAGGGCGCGCAGCTTCTCGAAGGGGTAGGGCTGCAGGCGTCCGAGGAGCGGATTCAAACCGACGATTTCCAGCCGCGTTTGCGGTGTTCGGCGACGATGGCGGTGGCGATGCCGCCGCGCACGTTGAAGCGCGCCGTGAGCCGCATGAAGCGCGGCCGGGTGGCGCGCGCCAGGTCGTCCAGGATGCGGTTGGTCACCGCCTCATGGAAGGCGCCCTCGTCGCGAAACGACCAGACATAGAGCTTGAGCGACTTCAGTTCCACGCACAGCCGATCGGGCACGTACTCCAGCTCCAGCGTGGCGAAATCCGGCTGCCCGGTGAGCGGGCACAGGCAGGTGAACTCC
>JBGQFF010000033.1:0-24526 GCA_041496745.1 Gammaproteobacteria bacterium | reverse complement strand
TGGAGCGTCAATTTCGGCTTTGCCGGAAGCTCGCAATCGAACGCCTGGACGGTCTCCGGCAGCGGTCTGCTGCCCATCGGCCGCTCATTCTCGCTGCAGGGCCGGCTGGGCCTCGCCGTGCCGACCTCCGAGCTCTCGCTCTCGTCCGCCGCCGGCGCCACGTCGACGCTCGCCTCGATGGACCCGGCCAGGGTCCGCTCGAATCTGCTGTGGGGTTTCGGCGGCCAGTACGAGTTGAGCCGCAACGTCGGCCTGCGCATGGACTACAACAGCCGGTATGGCGAGGACGCGGCCTACAACCGCGCGCGCACCGACCTGTGGTCGATCAACGCGGTGGTTCGCTTCTAGCTCAGCTCTTCGCCAGCGCCTTGAGCGCTGCGCGTATGCCGTCGGCCACCGGGAGACCGGGCGGCAAGCCCTTCAGCGCCGCAACGGCCTCTTTCTCGCTGTAGCCCAGTCCCAGCAGGGCATTGAGCACGTCCGAGGCGCCGCCGGCGGCCGCCGGCTTTGCGTCCGCGAGCTTGCCCTTGAGTTCCAGCAGCAGCCGCTCGGCGGTCTTCCTGCCGATGCCGGGGATCTTCGTCAGCCGGGTCGCCTCCTGCAGGGCCACCACCTGCGCCAGCTCCGCCACCGACAGGCCGGAGAGGACCGACAACGCGGTGCGGGCCCCGACACCCGAAATTTTCAGCAGCTGGCGGAACGCGGCACGCTCCTCGAGCGTGCCGAAGCCGTAGAGCGCCTGCACGTCCTCGCGCACCACCAGGTGGGTGTGCAGCGTCACCGGATCCCCGGTGGCGGGCAGGTTGTAGAAGGTGCTCATCGGCACATCGAGCTCGTAGGCGACGCCGTTGCAGTCCACCAGCACCTGCGGCGGGTGCTTGCCGGCGAGCTTGCCGGTCAACCGGCCGATCATACGAGCCGGCCCCGCTTCATCCTCAATCCCCTGGTGGAAAGCCGACCCAGCGTGCCACCGTGCGCATGGCAGATGGCGCAGGCGAGTGCGTCGGCCGCGTCGGGCGCGGGGGTGCCGGGCAGCGCGAGCAGCCGCTTCACCATCTGCTGGACCTGATCTTTTCTTGCGTGGCCCTTGCCGACCACCGCCTGCTTGACCTGCAGCGCAGTGTACTCGGCGACCGGCAGCCCGGCGAGTACGGCCGCGCAGATGGCGGTGCCGCGCGCCTGGCCCAGCAGCAGGGTGGATTGCGGGTTGACGTTGACGAACACCTTCTCGATCGCGACTTCGGCCGGGCGGTGCGCGGCGATCACTTCGTTCAGGCCCTCGAGCAGGGTCTTCAGCCGGGCGGCGAGCTCGCCGCCGCCCGACCTTACGCAGCCGCTGGCGACGTAGGCGAGGTGGTTGCCGTTCTTTTCCAGGACGCCGAAGCCGGTCACCCGCAAGCCGGGATCGATGCCCAGGATTCTCACGCGTCCTCGAGGACGGCCGTGGTGTACACGTCCTGCACGTCGTCCAGTCCCTCCAGCGCGTCGAGCAGGCCCCTCATGCGCTGCGCGTCGCCGCCGGCGAGCACGGTATCGTTCAGCGGCTTCATCGTCACTTCGGCCACCTCGGGCTTGAGCCCGGTCTTCTCCAGCGCCGCCTTGACCGCGTGGAAGTCGTTCGGCGCGCACAGCACCTCGACCGAGCCGTCGTCGTTCGCCACCACGTCCTCTGCGCCGGCTTCCAGCGCCGCCTCCATCACCTTCTCCTCGCTCGTGCCCGGGGCGAATACAAACAGGCCGCAGTGCTTGAACAGGAAGACCACCGAGCCGTCCGAACCCATGTTGCCGCCGTTCTTGGTGAAGGCGTGGCGCACCTCGGCCACCGTGCGCGTGCGGTTGTCGGTGAGGCAATCCACGATCAGCGCGGCGCCGCCGGGGCCGTAGCCCTCGTAGCGCGCTTCCTCGTAGGACACGCCCTCCAGCTGCCCGGCGCCGCGCTTGATGGCGTTCTGCACGCTGTCCTTGGCCATGTTGGCCTCGCGCCCCTTGTCCATCGCCAGGCGCAGGCGCGGATTCATGTTCGGATCGCCGCCGCCGAGTCTGGCCGCGACGGTGATTTCCTTGATCAGCCGCGTGAAGATTTTGCCCTTCTTCGAATCCGCCGCGGCTTTGCGGTGCTTGATGTTCGCCCATTTGCTGTGACCTGACATGTGGTAATTTTACCGTCATGGCCGCGCCCCTTCTGGTCGCAACGAGGGTCCGGCGGCGTTGAATCCCGCGGCGTATCGCTGGGGGGGCATGCTGTTCGCACTCGCGGGCACCATCGCCTTCGCCTTCCGGCCGGTGCTGATCAAGCTCGGCTACGCGGCGGCGCCGGTGAGCGCCACCACGCTGCTCTTTCTGCGCATGGTGCTGTCGCTGCCCTTCTTCGCAGCGGTGGCCTGGTGGCTGAGGAACGAGCCGCCGATCGCGCGGCGCGACTGGGCGGGCATCGTAGGGCTGGGCTTCCTCGGCTACTACCTGGCCAGCCTGCTCGACTTCCTTGGCCTGCAGTACGTGCCCGCGGGAATCGGGCGGCTGATCATGTTCCTCTATCCCACGCTGGTGGTGATCCTGTCGGCGCTGTTCCTCGCCAAGCGGCCCACGCGGCGGGAACTGGTCTCGCTGAGCATGACCTACGCCGGCATCGCGCTGGTGCTGTCGCACCAGCTCGGCGCCTCCCCGGAGCACCGCCTGTTCCTACTCGGCGCGGCGCTCGTCTTCGGCTCCTCCATGTGCTACGCCGTGTACCTCGTCACCGGCAGCCAACTCGTGAAAAGGGTGGGCTCGATGCGCTTCACCGCGTACACCATGATGGTGTCCACCGTGCCCGCAGTGGTCCAGTTCGGCGTCCTGGAGAGCCCGGCCGCGCTCGCGCTGCCTGACGTCGTCTGGGTCTACGCCATCCTGCTGGCGACGGTGTGCACGGCGCTCCCCGTGTTCCTCGTCGCCGAGGCGCTCAAGCGCATCGGCGCCAACCAGTTCGCGCTCATCGGCGCGCTCGGGCCGGTGACCACCGTGCTCGCGGATTTCGTGCTGCTCGAAGGCGCGCTGACCCCGCTGCAGATGCTCGGCGGTGCGCTGGTGATCGCGGGCGTCCTGCTCGTCACGTTGAAGAAAGGCTGAAAACCATGGATCTCGGCATCAAGGGAAAGAACGCGCTGGTGTGCGCGGCATCGAAAGGCCTCGGCAAGGGCTGCGCGCTGGCGCTCGCGCGCGAAGGCGTCAACCTCGTCATCACCGCGCGCGGCAAGGAGGCGCTGGAGGCGACTGCGGACGAGATCAGGAAAGCCACCGGCGCGAAGGTCCTCGCCATCGCGGGCGACATCACCACGGCGGAGGGCCGCGCCCAGGCGCTCGCCGCCTGCCCCAACCCGGACATCCTGGTGAACAACGCCGGCGGCCCGCCGCCCGGGGATTTCCGCAACTGGGCGCGCGAGGACTGGCTGAAGGCGATCGACGCCAACATGCTCACGCCGATCGAGTTGATCAAGGCGACGTTGGACGGAATGATCGCGAGGAAGTTCGGCCGCGTGGTGAACATCACTTCCAGTGCGGTGAAGGCGCCGATCGCGGAACTGGGATTGTCCAACGGCGCGCGCACCGGCCTCACCGGCTTCGTCGCCGGCCTGTCGAGGAAGACCGCGCACGCCAACGTCACCATCAACAACCTCCTGCCCGGGCGCTTCTGGACCGACCGGCTCAAGGGCAACACCGAGCACAACGCCAAGCAGCAGGGCAAGACCGTGGAAGAGGTGAAAGCAGCGCTCGAGAAGACCATCCCGGCGGGCCGCTTCGGCACTCCGGACGAATTCGGCGCGTACTGTGCCTACCTGTGCAGCGCGCAGGCGGCCTACGTGACGGGGCAGAACCTCCTCATCGACGGCGGCGCCTACCCCGGGACTTTCTAGCGCGCGGCGTTAGAATTCCAGTCCGACCCCAGCGAGGATTCCCATGAACGCACTCTCCCGCGCCGGCCTGCCGGCGCTCCCCTTGAAAGACCCGAAACTGTTCCGCGAGCAGTGCTACCTGGACGGCGCATGGCAGGGCGCCGCGGGCGACAAAAGCTTCCCGGTGCACAACCCGGCGAGCGGCGCGCCGCTCGGCACGGTGCCGGACATGGGCGCCAACGAAACGCGCCGCGCCATCGCCGCTGCCGATGCCGCGCTGCCCGCCTGGCGCGCGAAGACCGGCAAGGAACGCGCGGCGATCCTGCGCAAGTGGAACGACCTGATCCTCGCCAACCTCGACGACCTGGCGCTGATCCTCACCAGCGAGCAGGGCAAGCCGCTCGCCGAATCGAAAGGCGAGGTCACCATCGGCGCCGCCTATATCGAGTGGTTCGCGGAGGAAGCGAAGCGCATCTACGGCGACACGATTCCGACGCCCTGGGCCGACCGCCGGATCCTGGTAATCAAGCAGCCGGTGGGCGTATGCGCGGCGATCACGCCGTGGAACTTCCCGCACTCGATGGTCACGCGCAAGGTGGCCCCCGCGCTCGCCGCGGGCTGCACCGTGATCCTCAAGCCCGCCGAGCAGACCCCGTACTCGGCGCTCGCATTGGCCGAGCTCGCGGAGCGCGCGGGCTTTCCGAAAGGCGTCTTGAACATCATCACCGGCGATGCGCCGGCGATCGGCGGCGAGCTGTGCGCCAATCCCGCCGTGCGCAAGATCTCCTTCACCGGTTCCACCGAGGTCGGGCGCCTGCTGATGAAGCAGGTCGCGCCCACGGTGAAGAAGATCTCCCTGGAGCTCGGCGGCAATGCGCCCTTCATCGTGTTCGACGACGCCGACCTGGATGCCGCGGTGGAGGGAGCGATGGTTTCCAAGTACCGCAACACGGGCCAGACTTGCGTCTGCGCTAACCGCCTGTTCGTGCAGGACGGCGTATACGACAAGTTCGCCGCGAAGCTCGCCGAGAAAGTGAAGGGTCTGAAGGTGGGCGCCGGCACCGAGGCGGGCGTCACACAGGGTCCGCTCATCGACAACCAGGCGCTGGCGAAAGTCGAGGAGCACGTCGCCGATGCGCTGGCCGGCGGCGCGAAAGCGCTCACCGGCGCCAAGCGCCACGCGCTGGGACGCACCTACTACGAGCCGACCGTGCTCACCGAGGTGAAGCCCTCGATGAAGATCTTCCGCGAGGAGACCTTCGGCCCGGTGGCGCCGCTGTTCCGCTTCAAGACCGACGCCGAGGTGATCGAACTCGCCAACCGCACCGAGTACGGGCTGGCGTCCTACTTCTACAGCCGCGACATCGGCCGCGTGTGGCGCGTGGCGGAGGCGCTCGAGTACGGCATGGTCGGCGTGAACAGCGGCCTCATTACCACGGAAGTGGCGCCGTTCGGCGGCGTCAAGCAGTCCGGGCTCGGGCGCGAAGGCTCGAAGTACGGCTGCGAGGAGTTCGTCGAGGTGAAGTACATCTGCATGGGCGGGGTTTGATGACGTACGGCGGGCCTTCGGCCTACCCTACAACTTCAATCGCATCGCAAGCATTGACGAAGGCGTGAAGCCCATCTTGCGGTAAAGCGCCTGCGCGCGCTCGTTGTCCCTGTCGGTTAGCAGCATCACGCGCAGCGCGCCCTCGGCGCGCGCTTGCGCGATGACGTGCTCGAGCAGCGCCTTGCCGATTCCCTTGCGGCGGTACTCCGGCCGCACGATGCAGTCCTCGATCCAGGCGGCCTTGCCGCCCTCGGCGGTACTGGTGGTGAAGTGCAGCGCGGCCATGGCGATCACCTTTCCGGCCTCGCGCGCAACAAAGATGCGCGCGCGCGACGGATCCGCGAGGATGATTTCCAGCGCGCGGCGCTGCTTTCCCGCATCGGGACTGAGCTCGGCTTCTTGCGTGAACAGGATTTCCAGCAGCTCGACGAGCTGAGGCAGTTCGGCGGCAAGCGCCGTGCCGAACTCGGGTTTCACACGTTGAAGCGGAAGTAGATGACGTCGCCGTCGCGCACCACGTAGTCCTTGCCTTCCAGCCGCATCTTGCCGGCTTCCTTCGCGCCCTGCTCGCCGCCGCAGGCAATGTAGTCCTCGCAGGAAATCACCTCGGCGCGGATGAAGCCGCGCTCGAAATCGGTGTGGATGGCGGCCGCCGCCTGCGGCGCGGTCTGGCCGATGTGCAGCTGCCAGGCGCGCACTTCCTTCGGTCCCGCGGTAAAGAAGGTCTCCAGGCTCAGCAGCGCGTAGCCGGCGCGGATCACGCGGTCCAGCCCCGGCTCGGTCATCCCCGTGTCGGCGAGAAACAGCTTCTGGTCCTCGTCGCTCATGTCGGCGATCTGCGCTTCCAGCGCCGCGCAGATCGCGACCACCTGCGCGCCCTCCCGCTGCGCCAACGCCTCGACCTGGGCGAGGCGCGGGCTGTCCTTGAAGCCGCGCTCGGCGACGTTGGCGACGTAGAGCGTCGGCTTCATGGTGAGGAGGAACAGCGGCTTGAGCAGCGTCAGCTCTTCCTTCGACCAGTCCACCGAGCGTGCCGGACGCCCCTGGTCCAACGCGGCTTCCGCCTTCTCCAGCACCGCCACCAGGCGCTGCGCCTCCTTGTCGCCGCCGGTCTTGGCCAGCTTGGTGTTTTTCGAAAGCTGCTTGCCCACCGTTTCCAAGTCGGCCAGCGCGAGCTCGGTGTTGATGGTCTCGATGTCGGAAACTGGGTCGATCCTGTCGGCCACGTGGATCACGTTCGGATCCTCGAAGCAGCGCACCACGTGCGCGATGGCGTCGGTCTCGCGGATGGTGGCGAGGAACTTGTTGCCGAGGCCCTCTCCCTTGGACGCGCCCGCCACCAGGCCGGCGATGTCCACGAACTCGACCGCCGCCGGGATCACTTTCTGCGGCTTGGCGATCGCCGCCAGCTTGGCGAGGCGCGGGTCGGGCACCTCGACGATGCCGACGTTCGGCTCGATGGTGCAGAACGGGTAATTCTCGGCGGCGATCGCCGACTTGGTCAGCGCATTGAAGAGCGTGGACTTGCCGACGTTCGGCAGGCCCACGATACCGCACTTCAAACTCATTTCTTGCCGCTCGTGAGGCCCTTGAAGAAGCCCCTCAGTCCGCCCTCTTGCTTCGCTTCCGGTTTTGTTTCCGGCTTCGGTTGCGGCGCGGGCGCCGCCTTCTTGGCTTCCGGCTTCTTCGTTTCCGGCTTCTTCGTTTCCGCTTTCGGCGCGACGGCCTTGTCCTGGCTGTGCAGCTTCAGCATTGCCGCCTGCAAATCGCCTTCGAGCACCAGCGGCATGATTTCCAGGGAACGCGCAATTGCACCTTCGATGGCCTCGCGCTCTTCGGCGGGGGGTTTCTCCAGCACGTAGTCGGCGCCCGAGTCTTTGTCCGCCGGTCGGCCGACGCCCAGGCGCAGGCGCCAGTAGTCGTGCGTGCCGAGCCGCTGCGAGATGTCGCGCAGCCCGTTGTGGCCGGAGATGCCGCCGCCCTGCTTGATGCGCGCGGTCCCGGGCGGGAAATCGAGCTCGTCGTGCACCACCAGGATCTCTTCCGCCGGGATCTTGAAGAACCCGGCAAGCATCTGCACGGCACGCCCGGAGGCGTTCATGAAGGTCTGCGGCAGCACCAGCCACAGGCCCGCGTCGCGCGCCACGAGCGCCTGGTAGTGATTGTCCTTCTTGAGCGCCATGCCCCGGGCCAAGGCAAGGCGCTCCACGAGCCAGAACCCGGCGTTGTGCCGGGTGCGCTCGTACTCCTTGCCCGGGTTGCCCAGGCCGACGATGAGGCGGATCTTGGACAGCGGCTACTTCTTGTCTTTTTTGTCGGCCTTGTCGGCCTTGTCGGCCGCTTTGTCCGCGCCCTTGTCGCCCGCCTTGGCCTTGTCGCCCGCCTTGGCCTTGTCGCCCGCGGCGGCTTCGTCCGCCTTCTCGGGAGCGGCCTGCGCCGTGGTGGGCACCTCGGCCGCAGCCGGAACTGCCTCGGCCGTCGCGGGCTCCTCCTCGACGATCAGCGCCGGCAGGATACAGGTGGCCACCACCGGGTTCTCGTCCTTGTGCAGCGTCGACTCGACGCCCTTGGGCAGCACCAGGTCCCTGGCGTGCATCGACTTGCCGACCGACAGGTTGATCAGGTCGACCTCGATGAATTCGGGCAGGTCGTCCGGCAGGCAGGTGATGTCGAGCTCGTTCAGCACGTGGCTCACCACCCCGGCCTGCTCCTTCACGCCCTGCGACTTCTCGGCGTTGACGAAGTGCAGCGGCACCTTCATGTGGATCTTCTTGTCCTTGGACACGCGCTGGAAGTCCACGTGCTGCACCTGCGCCTTGAACGGGTGCATGTTGAAGGCGCGCAGCAGCACCTGCTCGACGCCGGCCTCCAGCTTCAGCGTCAGGATCGACGCGTGGAACTTCTCGTTGGTCAGGTTGCGGTAGAGCTCCTTGTGGTCGAGGTCGATATTGACCGCGCCCTGCTCTCCGCCGTAGACGATGCCCGGCACCCTGCCCGAGCGGCGCAGGCGGCGGCTCGCACCCGTGCCTTGCGCCTTGCGCTGGGACGCGCTGATTTCGATTTTCATGAACTGCTCCTCGTTAATCCGCCAGGCCCGCGACCAGGCACCGGCGGGGTTGAAAAAACCTCACTCGATAAACAGCGAACTGACCGAGTCCTCGTTGAAGATGCGCAGGATGGTCTCGGCGAGCAACCCGGCGACCGACAACTGGCGGATCTTCTTGCACGCACGCGCGTCCTCGCGCAGCGGGATGGTGTCGGTCACCACCAGCTCGTCCAGGTCGGAGCTGGTGATGCGCTCCACCGCGGCGCCCGAGAGCACCGGGTGCGTGCAGTAAGCCACCACCTTGGTGGCGCCCTCTTCCTTCAGCACCTGCGCCGCTTTCACCAGCGTGCCCGCGGTGTCCACCATGTCGTCCATGATCACGCAGGTGCGGCCCTTCACCTCGCCGATGACGTTCATCACCTCGGAGACGTTGGCGCGCGGACGGCGCTTGTCGATGATCGCCAGGTCGGATTCCAGCCGCTTGGCGAGCGCCCGGGCGCGCACCACGCCGCCGACGTCCGGCGACACCACGATCAGGTTCTCGTAGCGCTGCTTCCACACGTCACCCAGCAGCACGGGCGCCGCATAGACGTTGTCCACCGGCATGTCGAAGAAGCCCTGGATCTGGTCGGCGTGCAGGTCCATGGTCAGCACGCGCGCCACGCCCACCGAGGTGAGCATGTTGGCCACCACCTTGGCGCTGATGGCGACCCGCGCCGAGCGCGGGCGCCGGTCCTGGCGCGCATAGCCGAAGTAGGGAATGGCGGCGGTGACGCGCGCGGCGGAGGAGCGCTTGAGCGCGTCCACCATCACCAGCAGCTCCATCAGGTTGTCGTTGGTCGGCGCGCAGGTGGACTGCAGCACGAACACGTCCTGGCCGCGCACGTTCTCCATGATCTCGACCATCACTTCGCCGTCGGAGAACTTGCCGACGATGGCGCGGCCGAGCGACAGGTTGAGGTGCTTCGCCACTTCCTGCGCGAGGCGCGGCGTGGCGTTGCCGGCGAACACCATCAGGCGGTCCATCGCCGAGGCCGGGGAGTTCGCGAGCTTGTTCACCGTGTCACGCGCCGGCCAGTAGTAAATGGCTGGGGAGGAAGGATTCGAACCCTCGAATGGCGGAATCAAAATCCGCTGCCTTAACCAACTTGGCGACTCCCCAATGGATCAAATTCATAAGATCAAAACCCGTGCAACGGGTGCCGGTCCAGGCCCCGCGCGACGAAGCCGCGCATATCGCCGGGCAGCTCGCGCAGCACCGCGCGCGCCTCGACTTCAGTTGCGAACTCCGCGAACACGCAAGCCCCCGACCCCGTCATCCGCGCCTGCGGGCGGCGCGCCCGCAGCCACTGCAGGTGCGCCGCGATCTCCGGGCTGCGCTTGAGCGCCACGGCCTCGAGATCGTTTGCGCCGAGGCCGGAGAAAAAGGGCGGTATTTTGAGCGGTTTCGTATTACGTGTCAATGCGTTATCGCTGAAAACCTCCGCCGTGGAAAGCACCGCCGGCGGGACCAGCACCAGGTACCAGGCCGCGGGCAGGGCGAGCGCAGTCAGGCGCTCGCCGATCCCTTCACCGAGCGCATTCTCGCCGAACACGAAGAACGGAACGTCGGCGCCGAGCTGCGCGGCCAGCGCCTGCAGCTCGCCGCGCGGGAGGCCCGCATTCCACAAGCGGTTCAACACGATCAGCGTGGTGGCCGCATCCGAAGAGCCGCCGCCCAGGCCGCCGCCGATCGGCAACTTCTTCTCCAGCGCCAGGTCGGCGCCCTGCCGCGTGCCGCAGCGCTGCTGCAGCAGCTTTACGGCGCGCACGCACAGGTCCTTGTCCGCCGGCACCCCGGGCAGCGGATCGTGGCGCCGGATCTCGCCGTCGCCGCGCACTGCGATGCCGACACGGTCGCTGCGGTCGATCAACCGGAACACCGTCTGCAAGAGGTGATATCCGTCGGCCCGGCGGCCGAGCACGTGCAGGAACAGGTTGAGTTTTCCCGGCGCCGGAAACCAGTTCATTTCCACTCGGAGATCGCGAGCCTCAGTTCGAGTCCCGGATAGTTGAGCTTGAGGCGCGTCGGGCGCGCGCCCTCGTAGTTCGAGTACTCGATGCGCCAGCCGTGCTGCTCCAGCGACAGCAAGCGGCCGTCCTGCGCGTACTCGGCGGCCGCCGGCGCGTCGGTCGCCGGGCGCGCCCGCACCCAATCGGCGAGACCCCTGAGCGGGAGGCGGAAACCCAGCACCTGCTCCGTCAATATCTCGGCATCGGCGGCGCTGTAGCGCTTGTCGTCCCCCGCCACCAGCGTCACGGCCTCGCCGTCGCGCGAGATGCGCGCCAGGCCCTGGCCGAACGGCGAACTGAGCAGCACGTCGTCGCGCCCGGCCTGGTGCCGCCAGGCAAGGATGCCCGAGGCCGCCTCGTCGCGGTAGCGGGCGGCGAAGCGAGCCGTCAGCTCGAACTCGAAACCGTCATCGGGCGTGCGCGGCAGCTCGGCGCAGCCCGCGCCGAGCAGCGCCGCGACGACAGCCAGGACGCGCAACAGGGGGTTCATGCGCGGCCCTCAGCGGCGCAAGCGCTTGACCGTCTTTTGCAGGGTTTCGTTCGCGGGGTGGTGCTTGAGCGCGTCCTGCCAGATGCGCTCGGCTTCGGCGCGCTCGCCCATCATCCACAGGACCTCGCCCAGGTGCGCCCCGATCTCGCCGTCCGGGCGCCCGAGGTAGGCGTGCCGCAGCTGCTCGGCGGCGCCATTCAGGTCGCCCATACGGTAGAGCACCCAGCCCAGGCTGTCGACGATGTAGTAGTCCTCCGGCGCAAGCTCCAGCGCGCGCTCGATCAGCTTGCGCGCTTCCGGCAGGCGCAGGTTGCGCTCGGCGAACGAGTAGCCGAGCGCGTTGTAGGCATGCGCGTGGTCGGGCTTCAACTGGATGAGCTTCCTCAGGCTGCCCTCCAGCACTTCGAAGCGCTCGAGCTTCTCGGCGGTGAGCGCATGCTCGTAGAGCAGCTCGGGCTGCTCCGGCTGCGCCTCCAGCGCCTTGCCCAGCAGCTCGAAGGCCTCGCGGTGCTGGTTCGCCTCGCGCAGCAGCTGCGCTTCGGCAATCAGCAGCTGTATGCGCTCCTCGCCGCTCACGTTCACCGTGTGCAGGAATTCGCGCGCCTCCGCCAGCTTGCCCTCCTTGGCCATGACGCTCGCCGCGCGCAGGCGCGACGGCAGATAGTGCTCGCCGCGCTGGATGCTCAGGTACCAGTCGGTCGCGGCCTTCCAGTTCTTCTGCTCCTCGGCGACCTGGCCGAGCGTGAAGCGCACGCCGTTCGGGTCGCGGAAGCCCAGGTCGAGCAGGCGCTTGAGGTTGGTCTCGGCTGTCGCATAGTCCTTCAGCTGCGCCGCCAGCAGGCCGACCGCGTAGATCACGTCGCTGTCCGTCGGATGCGCGGCAAGCAGCTTGTCGAACTCGGCGCGCGCCTCGGGCAACTTGCGTTCGGCCACCAGCAGGCGCGCGTAGCTGAGCCGCGCCTCGCGCGCTTTCGGGTACTGGTCGAGGAATCCCGCCAGCGCCTTGCCGGCTTGCGCCGGGGACTTGCGCTGCAGGATCTGCGCCTCGAAGATCGCCGGCGCTTCCCAGCCCGGCTGCAGCTGCGCCGCGCGCCGCGTCTCCGCGAGCGCGCCTGCTTCGTCGTTCGCCGCGAGCGCGGCCTGCGCCAGCGCGAGGTGCGCTTGCGGCAGGTCCGGGTACTTCGCCGCAAGGCTGCGCACCACCCGCAGGTTGGCCTGCTTGTCGGGATTGCCGGCGAGCAGCCGCCCGAGTTGCAGGAAGCCGTTGGCCGCGGCGGTGCCGTCGCTCGCCAGCAGCCTGGCGAGGTACGGCTCGGCCTCGTCCACCTTGCGCGCGCCGACCAGCAGCCCGGCCAGCATCTGCAGCGCCTGCGGCGAGGCCGGGTCGGCCTCGTGCCAGGCGCGCGCCGCCTCCAGCGCGTACTGCGGCGTGCGCGCGAAGTTGGCGATCTCCACGGCGCGGCGCGCGATGCGCGGATCCTTGGTGCGCTTGGCGAGTTCGGCATAGGTCTGCGCCGCGAGGCCCGCACTGCCGCGCTGCAGCGCGATCTCGCCGAGCAGCATGTCGTACAACAGCGGCACGGTCAGATCGAGCGCGGGCAGATTGGGCGGCGGCGGGGGCGGGCCGGACGCGGCATGCGGCGGCGCCTCCTCCTCGTCGTCGTCCTCGGTGGTCTGCGCCTGCGCGGCGCCGATGGCGAGCAGCGCCGAAAGAAACAGCGAAAGCAGTCGGAATGCGGCGGACATGGCGTGTCGAGTGTAGGTATATTTGATGCCCTGCACAAGCAACCAGGTCCCGTGCCCGAGCTGCCCGAAGTGGAAGTCACGCGACGCGGCATCGCGCCGCAGATCGCCGGCCGCAGGATCTCGGCGGTGGTGGTGCGCGAGCCGCGCCTGCGCTGGCGCGTGACCGACGAGGTGCGGCGCCTTGCCGGGCGCACCGTGCGCGCGGTGGATCGGCGCGCGAAGTACCTGCTGCTCGATTGCGGCGACGGACACCTGATCCTGCACCTGGGCATGAGCGGCAGCCTGCGTCTGCTGCCGAGCGACGCGGCGCCGGAAAAGCACGACCACTTCGACCTGGTGCTGGGCGACCGCATGCTGCGGCTGCGCGACCCGCGGCGCTTCGGCGCGGTGCTGTGGGCCGCGACGGACCTTGCAACGCATCCGCTGCTGCGCCACCTCGGCGTCGAGCCGCTGTCGCGCGCGCTCGACGGCCGGCGCCTGCACGCGCTCACGCGCGGCCACCGCGCCGCGATCAAGCTGTTCCTCATGGACAGCCGCCGCCTGGTCGGCGTCGGCAACATCTACGCCAGCGAGAGCCTGCACCGCGCCGGCATCGACCCGCGCAAGCCGGCGCGTCGGCTGTCGCAAGCGCAATGCGCCCGCCTGTCGCGGGCGATCAAGGACACGCTGCGCGCGGCGATCCGCGCGGGCGGCTCAAGCTTGCGCGATTTCGTCGGCAGCGACGGGGTCTACGGCTGCTTCCAGCAGCGCACCCGGGTCTACGACCGCGCCGGCGAGCCCTGCCGCGACTGCGGCGCGCCGGTGCGCCGCATCGTGCAGGGACAGCGCTCGACCTACTACTGCCCGCGCTGCCAGCGCTAGGCTTTGCCGAGCGAGGAGACCTTGGCGGCGAGCTTCTTGCCGACCAGGGGATGCACGAACTTCGACACATCGCCGCCGAGCAGCGCGATTTCGCGCACCAGCGTCGCCGAGATGAACATGTGCTGCTCGGAAGGCGTGAGGAACATGGTCTCGAAATCCGGGTACAGGCTGCGGTTCATGCCGGCGAGCTGGAACTCGTACTCGAAGTCCGATACGGCGCGCAGGCCGCGCAGCACCACGCGCGCGTTGTGCTGGCGGATGAAGTCGATCAGCAGCCCGTTGAAGCCGGCAACCTGGACGTTCTTGAGGTCGCCGAGCACCTCGCGCGCCATTTCCACGCGCTCGTGCAGCGGAAAGAAGGTGCGCTTGGCCCTGCTGTCGGCGACGCCGACGATCAGCGCGCCGAACACGGTCGAGGCGCGCCGCACCAGGTCTTCGTGGCCGCGAGTGAGCGGATCAAACGTTCCCGGATACACAGCTCGGATCATCTGCGCTCCATTGCAGTAATTGGTAGCTCACCTGCCCCGCGCGCGCGCGTTTCAGTTCGCGCCACGGCGCCGCAGGTTCCACCGCGTCCGCCGCCTCGAGGTAGACGCGCGCGCCGGGCTGCAGGCGCGGCGGCAGCTTCGCGAGCAGCGCCGGCAGGGCATTCTGCCTGAATGGCGGGTCGAGGAAAACCACGTCGAAGCGCTCGCCGGGACGCGCCAGGTACTCGAGCGCGTCGCCCGCCACGATTTCCACCTGCTCCGCTGGCAGCCGCTCGCGGCTGCGGCGCAATGCTGCGAGCACCGCGCGGTCGGTCTCCACCATCACCACGCGCGCCGCGCCGCGCGAAGCCGCCTCGAAGCCGAGCGCGCCGCTTCCCGCATAGAGGTCCAGGCAGGCGCAGCCGTCGAGCCGCTGGCCGAGCCAGTTGAACAGCGTTTCGCGCACGCGATCGGGAGTGGGCCGCAGGTCCGGACGCGCGGGCACGTCGATCAGCCGGCTGCGCCAGCGACCGCCGACGATGCGCACGCGGCCGGCAGGCTTGCCGTGCTTGCTAGAATCCACGCGACCATGTTAGCAGCGACCTCGTGGGCGGCACGCCTCAGGAACGGCCTCGCGCGCACGCGCGCCGCGCTCGGCGGCGGCCTGGGCACGCTGTTCCGGCGCAGCGCGGTCGACGAAGCGCTGTACGAGGAGCTCGAGTCCGCGCTGCTCACCGCCGACTGCGGCGTCGAGGCAACGCGCACGCTGCTCGAGCGCCTGCGCGCCCGGGCGCGGCGCGAAGACATCGCCGAGCCCGCGGCGCTGAAGGGCGCGCTGCAGGAGGAACTGCGCATCCTGCTCGCCCCGCTGGAAAGGAAGCTCGACCTCGGGCGCGCCAAGCCCCTAGTCATCATGGTGGCGGGCGTCAACGGCTCGGGCAAGACCACTTCGATCGGCAAGCTCGCCAAGTGGCTGCAGCAGCAGGATCGCAGCGTGCTGCTGGCGGCCGGCGACACGTTCCGCGCCGCCGCGCGCCAGCAGCTCGCCGCCTGGGGCGAGCGCAACGGCGTCGCGGTCATCAGCCAGGAATCGGGCGATGCCGCCGCCGTGGTGTACGACGCCACCGCCGCGGCGCGTGCGCGCGGCATCGACGTGCTGATCGCCGACACCGCGGGCCGGTTGCCGACGCAGCTGCACCTGATGGAGGAGATCAAGAAGGTGAAGCGTGTGCTCGCCAAGGCGCTGCCGGGCGCGCCGCACGAAGTGCTGCTGGTGCTGGACGCCAACAACGGGCAGAACGCGCTCGCCCAGGTCAAGGCCTTCGACGAGGCGCTCGGCCTCACCGGCCTGGTGCTCACCAAGCTCGACGGCACCGCCAAGGGAGGCGTGGTGTGCGCGATCGCGCAGCAAAGGCCGGTGCCCCTGTTGTTCATCGGCGTGGGTGAAGGCATCGACGACCTCAGGCCGTTCGCGGCCGGTGATTTCGCCGAGGCGCTGGTTGATTAGCTTTTCCGCCGTGTCCAAGCGCTACGCGGGGGGCCAGGAGGCGCTGCGCGGGGTTACCTTCGCGCTCGAGGCCGGCGAGTTCGCCTTCGTCACCGGGCATTCCGGCGCGGGAAAATCCACGCTGCTCAAGCTGATTCCGGCGATCGAGCGGCCGACCGCGGGAAGCGTGATCGTCAACGGGCAGAATGTCGGCGCTCTCAAGCGCTCGGCGGTGCCCTACCTGAGGCGCAACCTGGGCCTGGTGTTCCAGGACCAGAAACTGCTTTATGACCGCACGGTCTACGACAACGTCATGCTGCCGCTCTCCTTCAGCGGTCACCCGCCCAGGGAAGCGGCGCGGCGCGCGCGCGCGGCGCTCGACAAGGTGGGGCTGCTCGCGCGCGAGCGCGCCAACCCGATCCAGCTTTCCGGTGGCGAGCAGCAGCGCCTGGCGATCGCGCGCGCAGTGGTGAACCGCCCGGCGATGCTGGTGGCGGACGAGCCCACCGCCAACCTGGACGCCGAGTCGGCGGGCCGCATCATCGACATCTTCGTCTCGTTCCACCAGGTCGGCGTCACGCTGCTCATCGCCACGCACGACCAGGCGCTGATCGAGCGCTACGGCAAGCGCGTCCTGCGCCTGGCCGAAGGCAGGCTCGCCACATGATGTCCTGGCTGCGCCAGCATCGCGAAGCGTTCGCGCGCGCGCTCGGCAAGCTCCTCGCGCAGCGCAGCGCGAGCCTGCTGAACGCCCTGGTGATCGGCGTGGCGCTGTCGCTGCCCGCCGGCGGCTATGCGCTGCTCGCCAACCTGCAGCAGGTGGCGCAGCGCTTCACGCTCGAGCCGCAGCTGTCGGTGTTCCTCAAGCCGGAGGCGAAACGCGCGGAGCTCGAAGGCCGCCTGCGCGCCGACGCCCGCGTCGCGCAGCTGCGCTTCGTCTCGCGCGACGAAGCCCTCAAGGAGTTGCGCCAGTCCGAAGGCCTCGCCGAAGTGGTGGCGGCGCTGGAGCGCAATCCCCTGCCCGACGCTTTCGTGCTGCGCGCGCGGGACGGCAGCGCCGCAGCGCTGGAAGCGCTCGCCGCCGACGTGCGCGCCATGACCGGGATCGCGCAAGTGCAGGTGGATTCGGCCTGGGCGCAGCGCCTTGGAGCCCTTGCGCGCATCGGGCGGTTGGCGCTGGCGGCGCTCGCCGTGCTGCTCGCCACGGGTCTGGTCGCGGTTACCTTCAATACCATCCGCCTGCAGATCCTTACGCAGCGCGACGAAATCGAGGTATCGCAGTTGCTCGGCGCGACCGACGCCTTCATCCGGCGGCCTTTCTTCTACCTCGGACTGCTGCAGGGCCTGGCAGGGGGGGCACTCGGCCTGGCGATCCTTTGGGCCGGCCTCGCCCTGCTCAACCAGGGCGTGCGCGACCTGGCGCAGGCCTACGGCTCCAGCTTCCAGCTGGCCTATCTCCCTGGCCCGGAGGCGTTGATGGTACTTGCGCTTTCCGCCTTTCTCGGCTGGGCAGGAGCCCTCCTATCAGTAAGTAAATACTTACGCTAAACTCGTTCACCAATATGATATATTCGACATCATTGGAAGGAACTCCTGAGGCGGTTTAGCACTCCAATGTTGCGAGTGCTAGAATTTTCCCAAAGGGATAAGCCAATGCAACCCACACAAGCTCTACCGATGGCGCTGCCCATGCCGCTGGCGGCGGGCAGCCTTGAGTCCTATATCCAGTCGGTCAACCGCCTGCCGCTGCTCAGCGCCGAGCAGGAGCGGGACTACGCGCGCCGCTGGCGCGAGCAGAACGACGTCGAGGCCGCGCGCCAGTTGGTGCTGTCGCACCTGCGCTTGGTGGTCGCGGTGGCGCGCGGCTACCTCGGCTACGGCCTGCCGCACGCCGACCTGATCCAGGAAGGCAACATCGGCCTGATGAAGGCGGTGAAGCGCTTCGATCCCTCGCGCGGCGTGCGCTTGGTGTCCTTCGCCATCCACTGGGTGAAGGCCGAGATCCACGAATACATCCTGCGCAACTGGCGGCTGGTGAAGGTCGCCACCACCAAGGCGCAGAGGAAGCTGTTCTTCAACCTGCGCTCGATGAAAAAGGGCCTCGCGCCGCTGGGCGTCGCGGAGGTCGAGCACATCGCCGCCGAGTTGAAGGTCAAGCCGGCGGAAGTGGTGGAGATGGAGATGCGCCTGGCCGGCCGCGATGTCGCATTCGAGGCGGAAGACAGCGACGAGGAGGCGTATGCGCCGGTGCATTACCTCGCGGCTGACCCGGAGGCCGAGCCGTCGAGCGTGCTGGAAGCGCAGGAACAGGAGACTGTGGGCGCCGCCGGCCTGCGGCGCGCGCTGGCGAGCCTGGACGCGCGCAGCCGCCGCATCGTCGAGGCGCGCTGGCTGAAGGAAAAGGACGCGGCGACGCTGCACGACCTGGCCGCCGAGTTCAAGGTCTCGGCCGAGCGCATCCGGCAGATCGAGGCCAAGGCGATGCAGAAGATGAAAAAAGTGATGCAGGCGCAGGACGCGCCGCGCGCCCTGGCCGCGCCCGCCGCGGCGTAAGGCCTACTTCAGCAGCACGCGCAGGTCGTCCGCCAGGTCCTCGGCGATGCGGTCGTGGCGCACGAACAGCCGCAGCCGGCCCTGCGGATCGATGACGTAACTCTGCGCGCTGTGGTCCACCGAGTAGGAGTCCGGCGTCTTGCCGGGCCGCTTCTCGAAATACACCTTGAACTCCTTCGCGGCGCGCCGCGTCGCCTCCAGGTCGCCATACAGGCCGAGGAAGCGCGGGTCGAACCCCGTGACGTAGTCGGCCAGCACCTTGCGGGTATCGCGCTCGGGATCCACCGTCACCAGCAGGACTTGCACGCGGTCCGCGTCCGGCCCCAGTTGCTTCATCGCCTGCGCCGCGTCGGCCAGCGTGGTTGGGCAGACGTCAGGGCAGCGCGTGAAGCCGAAGAACACCACCACCGCCTTGCCGCGGAAATCCTCCAGGCGCCGCGGCTTGCCGCTATGGTCGGTGAGCTCGAGGCTCCTGCCGTAGTCAACGCCGGTGATGTCGGTGCTCTTGAACTTCGACTGCCCGCCGTCGCAGGCCGCCAGCGCCAGCACGAGGAGCGCCGCGAGGCTAAAGCGGCAGGTAATGGTCAACGAGCAGCGCCCGCGCTTCATGCGATCAGGCGGCGGGTTTGCGCTCACGGCGGATGCCCAGCGCGACGAACAGAACCGCCGACAGGGCGGCGAGCAAGTACCACTGCAGCGCGTAGCTCTCGTGCTTGTCCACGCCCGCGTCGGCGCGCGGCCAGTTGCGCGCCAGGCCGTCGGCCAGGGGCGAGTGCTGCTCAAGGACATAGGGCTCGAGCTTCAGGCCGGACCAGACGGCGAAGGTGGTCACCTCGACGTTCCGCCAGACGCGGCCCTCGGGCTTCGCGCCCGAGGGCGCGTAGGCGCGCGGGAAATGATCCAGCACGCGGCCTTCGATGTCGTGCAGCCCGGGCGGCGTGCGCAATTGCGGCAGTTGCTCGCGGTGCAGTGGCGCCGCCACCCAGCCGCGGTTCACCAGCACGTGCCGGCCGTCGGCGAGGCGCAGCGGCTGCACCACGTCGTAGCCCGGGCGCCCGCGGTTCACCTTGTTGTCGAGGAGCACCGTGTAGCGCTCGAGGAACTCGCCGCGCAGCTCCAGGCGCTTCTCGTTCGCCATGGCCGCGCGCTTCTCCGCCGCGCGGCCCGACTGCCAGTTGCCCAGCGCGATGCCGGCGGCGCAGGCCGCCGCCGCGAGCGCGCAGGCCCACCGGCGGGGACGGAAAGAGTATCCTGAAATCATGCGCCACGACGTAGTCGGCGGCGGACTCGGGATTTGCTCATCGAGCAGTCATGAACAAGATATCTCTCAAGTTCAGCATCATGGTAACAGCCGTCGCGCTGGCCGCGATACTTGCCGGAGTGTGGCTCGCTGAAATATATCGGGAACACGATTCACGGGCCATGTTGCTGCCGGATCAGGTGATCACCTTGTTTCCTGAGCCGAAGCCACTGACGGCCTTTGCGCTCACCGATCACAAGAATCGGGTATTTGATCTTGCAAGCTTGAAGGGTAAATGGTCATTCCTCTTTTTCGGCTTCACCCATTGCCCGGACATCTGTCCGACGACCCTGGCGGTACTGGCCCGCGCGCGTGACCACATCGCCAAGAATGCGGTCGGCGCCGAAGATATCCAATTCGTCTTTATCTCAGTAGATCCAAATCGCGATACCGCTAGCAAGCTCAGGCAATACGTGCACTATTTTGATCCGACTTTTCTCGGCGTGACGGGAGACGAGGCGCAGATCGGTAACCTGGCTGGTCAACTGGGCGCCGCGTATCAGGTTTCAATTAGACCGGGGTTGGAAAACTATCCCGTCTACCACACCCCGGCCGTATTTCTGTTGGATCCGCGAGCCCGATATCATGCCGTGTTCACGCCACCCCATGATGCGGAGGCGATCAGCAAGCGTTTCAAAGTAGTGCGGGAGCTTGAAGCAGGCAATGCGACATGAGATGGCGACATCCGGTTTTCGTCTGCCTGATATTGGCGCTGACCCTCGTCCCCGCTGCGAGTGAAGGGGCGGGCGTTTCCGTACGCGATGCCTGGATCCGGGAAACGCCGCCCGGCATGGCCATGATGGCGGGATACATGGAGTTGCGAAACAACACCTCACGGCCACAAATACTCGTGGCCGCAAGCAGTTCCAGGTTCGGGAGCGTGATGCTTCACCGCACTATCGTTAAGGACGGCATGGCGGGTATGGTGCACGCGTCGCAGATCGAGCTTGCACCCAACGCGAGTTTGATCTTTGCGCCGGGAGGTTATCATCTGATGCTGATGAAACCGAAACGGACACTGCGCGCCGGCGACCCGGTTGTCATCAACCTGGAATTCCGCGGCGGCCTAGTTTTACCCGTCGCCTTCGAGGTGCGCAAATGAAGACTTCGGGCGTTTTGCGGGTTCTGGCGCTTATTTCGACCGCGCTACCATGTAGTCGACGGCGGCCCTGACCTCGGCGTTGCTCAGCGCCGGGTTCCCGCCCCTGGCCGGCATCACTCCCGCGCTCCCTTGTACCCCGTTAACGGCGCTGGCGTAGAGGGTGTCGACGCCCTTGGCGATGCGCGTAGCCCACTGGCCCTTATCATCCAGCTTCGGCGCGCCGGCAATACCGGCACCGTGGCAGACGACGCAAGTCGCTTGGTAGACCTGTTGCCCGTCGCGCCTGGGCGGCGGCGCGGCCACCGCGCTTTTTACCGGCTCCCGCTGAGTTTCCGCCGAAACGACGCTGACCTGGCCAACCGGTTTGATCCGCTCGGCCACACTCGAACCGGTGGCCAGCAGCGCGCTGCGATCCTGTCGGACCCGGTCGGAGATGCCGCGGTGATGGACCACAAGAACGAATATAAACAGCATCAACACCACACCGATCCCAAGAATGATCGAAACGTTCATCGCGTAGCTTTTGGGAGTCATTGCTACAGCAATCCCTTCACGAAAAAGACGCCCCGCGTGAAAAAAGTGTAGTCCGCTTCAAGCGCCCCGATGCCCAGAAGCACCATCAACAACAGCGTTGGCACCAGAATGGCATACATCAGCGCCAGGCGCTCCCACATCATGTGCATGAAGACGGCGACGATCAGCCCTGCCTTCAACAACATGAACACGATGATCAGAAACCACCTGAGGTAACCCTGAAAGTGGAAGTAGTCGACCAGGTAAGACGCGGTGCTGAGAACAAACAGCAATCCCCAGATCTTGAGATAAATGCCGATCGGATGCTGTTGCCCTTCCACGTGCGCATTCTGTTGCCCTTCCGCGTGTGCCATGATTTGCCTTACCAGAGATAGAAAACCGCGAAGATGAATACCCACACCAGATCGACGAAGTGCCAATACAGACCCATGATTTCGACGATCTCGTAGTTTCCCTTCCTGCCGGTCAAAAAGCCCGGCCTCTGGTGATCCAGATCTCCCCGCAGCACCTTTATAGCCACGATGACCAGGAAGATCACGCCGATCGATACGTGCGTGCCATGGAAACCCGTGATCATGAAAAAGACCGAGCCAAACTGCGCCGCGCCCAACGGGTTGCCCCAGGGACGTATTCCCTCATCGACGATCAGTTTGGTCCACTCAAAGGCCTGCATGCCGACGAATGTGGCGCCCAATGCCGCGGTGATCAGCAACAGGACGAAGGTCTTGACGCGATCTTTTCGATAGCCGAAGTTGACCGCCATGGCCATCGTCCCGCTGCTGCTGATCAGGACGAAGGTCATGATGGCGATCAGGATGAGCGGGATTTTCTTGCCCCACAGCGTCAACGCGAAAACCTCACTGGGGTTGGGCCAAGGCTCCGTGGCGGACATTCGCACCGTCATGTACGAGATCAGGAAAGAGCTGAAGATGAAGGTGTCGCTGAGGAGGAAGATCCACATCATGGCCTTGCCCCATGGGACCTTCTTGAACGCCCGCTGGTCCGAGGACCAGTCGGCGACGATGCCCTGCAAGCCTTCAGGCAGCGGGAGGGGTTCTACGGTATTTGTCGGAATAGCTTGTGTCATGTGCTTTGGGCCTGTTTACCTAATCCCACAGAGCTTCAATAAAAGGTCCAAATTATTCCCTGTAAACAGCAGACCAAAAAGGACCAACCAAACCAAAAGCAGGAAGTGCCAGTAAACGGTACACAACTCCACGCTCTGCCTGACCTTCGCCGCGTCGAAATCGCCCCAAACTTTGGCGACGGTCCTGCCCCAGGCCACCAAACCGCCCAACAGATGC
This sequence comes from Gammaproteobacteria bacterium, assembly GCA_041496745.1. GTDB lineage: Bacteria > Pseudomonadota > Gammaproteobacteria > Burkholderiales > SG8-39 > JAABQT01. Next base: position 2,167 of record JBGQFF010000033.1, on the reverse strand, counting down.
AGCCCGTGCAATCCTGTGATCATATAAAAAAACCCGATTGCAGGGTTCGTTATATCAAAATAAGCCATCGTGCCCAGTTGCCGCCAGGCCAGGATCTGCCCGAACAGAAAAACAACGGTGAAAGCGCCGCCAGCAAGCAGGCCGACTCGCATGGCGTCCATCCGCCCATGACGTATTGAATACTGCGCCCATTGCAAGGCGACACTGCTCAATATCAGCACAAACGTATTCGCCCACAACAGCCTTAGTTGAGGCACGGGACGCCAGTCCTCATACGCCATCCGGCCGCCATAGGCGATAACCATAAGCATGAACAGGACCGCGACCACCGCAAGAAATACCCTCAGCGCGAGTTTCTTCGCAAGCCCGGAAGATGCGACTCCCGCGTAAAGGTCATCGACCTTGCCCTGGTCCGTCGCCCAGGGCTTGGCCGTCAATTCTTGAAAAATACTCACGCCGTTGGGTTCCCTTCTTCCAACGTCTGATTGCTATGGCTGGCTAATTTTCGCGGCGGGACGTTTTGCGGTATGAAGTCCCGGTCGGCGCCCGGCACGCTGTAATCGTATGCCCAGCGATAGACCACCGGTAACGTCGCACCAAAGTTACCGTGCTTCGGCGGGGTGTCGGGGGTTTGCCACTCCAGCGTGGTGGCGTTCCAGGGGTTGCCCCCCGATGGTTTGCCCTTGAAATAGCTCCAAACCAGATTAAACAAAAACACCAGCTGGAAGGCACCCACGATCAACGCCGCGATCGTGATAGCGACGTTCAGGGAGTGCGCCGATTGGGGGATAAAGTCCGTGCCTCCAATTGCATAATACCGGCGCGGCACGCCCAAAAAGCCTAGGTAATGCATGGGGTAGTAGATGCAATAGCTCCCGATGAATGTGACCCAGAAGTGAATTTTGCCCAGGCTATCGTTCAGCATGCGCCCGGTGATCTTGGGGTACCAGTGGTAGATCGCCCCGAACACCACCAGGATGGGCGCAATGGCCATCACCATATGGAAGTGCGCAACCACGAACATGGTGTCGGACAACGGGAGATCCACGGTCACGTTACCCAGGAACAGGCCCGTTAACCCGCCGTTGATAAATGTGAAGACGAAGCCGATGGCAAACAGCATCGGCACGGTGAGGTGGATGTTGCCCCGCCACAACGTCAGCACCCAGTTGTAGACCTTGAGCGCCGTCGGGACGGCGATGATCAGCGTGGTGGTGGCGAAAAAGAAGCCGAAGTACGGGTTCATCCCGCTGACGTACATGTGGTGCGCCCACACGATGAAACTGAGCCCGCCGATGGCCACAATCGCCCACACCATCATCCGGTAGCCGAAGATGTTTCTTCTTGCATTGACACTGATCAGGTCGGAGACGATGCCGAAGGCCGGCAGGGCGACGATGTAGACCTCGGGATGGCCGAAAAACCAGAACAGATGTTGAAACAACACCGGGCTTCCACCACTGTGGTCGAGGTGTTGTCCCTGCGAGACGACGGCGGGCATGAAGAAACTCGTGCCCAGGTTCAGGTCCAACAGCATCATGATGGCGCTGACGAACAAGGCGGGAAATGCCAACAGCGCCAGAACCGTGGCCGTGAAAATGCCCCATACCGTCAGGGGAAGCCGCATCATCGTCATCCCGCGCGTGCGCGCCTGCAATACCGTCACCACATAGTTCAAACCGCCCATGGTGAAACCGATGATGAACAAAGCCAGGGAAACGAGCATCAAGATGATTCCCCAAGTCGCCCCGGGCGTGCCCTGGAGGATTGCCTGGGGCGGGTACAGGGTCCAGCCGGCGCCCGTGGGCCCGCCCGGCACGAAGAAACTCGCGACGAGCAACAACACGGCGCTTAGATAGACCCAGTAACTCACCATGTTGACATAGGGAAAAACCATATCGCGGGCGCCGACCATCAACGGGATCAGGTAATTGCCAAATCCGCCCAGAAACAACGCGGTGAGCAGGTAGATGACCATGATCATGCCGTGCATGGTGACAAACTGAAGGTAGTTGCTGGGGTCGATAAAATGGAAGCTGTTCGGGAAACCCAGTTGCAACCGCATCAATCCCGACAACACCAACGCCACCAACCCTATGCCGATCGCGGTGATCGCGTACTGGACGGCGATGACTTTGGCATCCTGGCTCCAGATGTACTTGCCGAT
>JBGQFF010000032.1:0-24662 GCA_041496745.1 Gammaproteobacteria bacterium | reverse complement strand
GGGGCGCGAGCAGGCGCGGAGAGGCGTCGGCGGACAGCTGCCCGAGCCCTTGGGCCACCTGTGCATCTGCGTCTCGTGCCGGATCGTTGAACAGGGCTTTGCACGTGATGCCGGGCCGGGGCTCGAGCGCCTGTTCCAGCACCGCGTGGCCCAGCACCACGAAGCGCATGGCCGCCCGCACCCGGTTGCGCTGCTCCCAGAACAATTCCTTCCAGCGGAACTCCCGGATCAGCGCGTTCAGTTCCTCATCGGCGCAGGACACCAGCGCGCCGCCTTCGTCGAAGATGGTGAGCAGGTCGCGCAGCCTGCCGCGCCTGCCGCCTTCGCGCGGAATCTGCGCGGCGTGCATCGCGTTGACGCGCGCCTTGGTGCGCGGAAACGTCAGCCAGCACAACGCGTTGAACAGGTCGTGGCGGTTCTGCGGCCGGGTATGGACCTGGCCGGACTCGAACAAGTGGATCTCGTAGTAGGGGTCCGCGCCCGCAGGCGGCACGAAGCGCACCGGCTTGCCGCTCTCGGTGCACAGCGCCTGCCGATCCGCCTGCGCGTTGAGCGCATCCAGCGAGGGCGCCGGCCCGAGCCGCTCGAGCCAGGGCCGCAGCGGCGCGTAGATCGGGTGGGCTAGGCGATCTTCCAGGGAATGGTCTCTCCGGCGCGCAGCGGCACCAGCTGCCCGGCGCCGAAAGGCAGCGACGCGGGGACCGTCCACTCGTCACGCTCGAGGGTGACGCTGCCGCTGTTGACGGGCAGCTTGTAGAACTGCGGCCCGAAGCGGCTGGCGAAGCCCTCCAGCTTGTCGAGCGCGCCGGCTTCCTCGAACGCTACCGCGTACAGCTCGAGCGCAGCGTGCGCGGTGTACACGCCGGCGCAGCCGCAGGCGGCCTCCTTGGCATCGCGCGCATGCGGCGCGCTGTCGGTGCCGAGGAAGAATTTCGGGTTGCCCGAGGTTGCCGCCGCGACCAGCGCTTCGCGGTGCGCCTCGCGCTTGAGCACCGGCACGCAGTAGTGGTGCGGTCGGATCCCGCCCTGGAACAGCGCATTGCGGTTGAGCAGCAGGTGGTGCGCGGTGATGGTGGCGGCGACGTTGGCGCCAGTGACCTCGACGAACTGCGCCGCCTCGCGCGTCGTGATGTGCTCCAGCACGACCCTGAGGCCGGGAAAGCGCTCGAGCAGCGGGCCGAGCACCACCTCGATGAATACCGCTTCCCGGTCGAACACGTCCACCTCGGGGTCGGTGACTTCGCCGTGCACCAGCAGCGGCAGGCCCTGTTCCTCCATCTGCTCCAGCGTGTTGAAGCAGCGCGAGATGCGCGTCACGCCGGAATCCGCATGGGTGGTGGCGCCGGCCGGGTAGAGCTTCACGCCGTGCACGTGGCCCGAGCGCTTGGCCAGCGCGATCTCCTCCGGCGGCGTGTCATCGGTGAGGTAAAGCGTCAGCAGCGGCTCGAATTCGACATCCTCCGGCAGCGCGGAGAGGATACGGCCGCGGTAGGCGAGCGCTTCCTGCGTGGTGCGCACGGGCGATCGCAGGTTCGGCATGACGATCGCGCGCGCAAAGCGCCGCGCGCTATCTCCGACCACGGCCGCCATCTGCGGGCCGTCCCGCAGGTGCAGGTGCCAGTCGTCCGGCCGGATGAGCGTGATGCGGTCCACGGCCCGGATTCTACTTGGCGCGCTCGAGCGCCAGCTTGTAGAGGGCGTTGCGCGGCGCGCCGGTGATGCGCGCGGCGAGCTTCGCCGCCTCGCTCGCCGGCAGCGATTCGAGCAGGATGTCCAGCACGCGCCCGCCTTCGTCGCGGCCGGGCGCAGCCACTGTGCCGGCGCCGAGCACCAGCACGAACTCGCCCTGCTGCCGGTGGGCGCCGGCCTTCAGCCACGCAACGGCCTGCGCCAGGGGAAGGCGCGCGACCTCCTCGAACTTCTTGGTCAGTTCGCGCGCGATGACCAGCTCGCGTTCGCCGCCGAAGCGCGCCGCAAGGTCTTCGACCGTTTCCAGCACCCGATGCGGCGCTTCGTAGAGAATCACCGGCCAGGGCAGGTCGAGCGCCGCGAGCGCCTTGCGGCGCGCGGCAGGCTTGGCTGGCAGGAAGCCGACGAACAAGAAGCGGTCGGCGGCGAAGCCGGCCGCCGAATACGCCGCCACCGCGGCGTTGGGACCGGGCACCGGAACCACGCGCAGGCCCTCCCGGTGCGCTGCTTCGACCAGCAGGGCGCCCGGATCGGAAATGCCCGGCGTCCCGGCGTCGGTCACCAGGGCCACGCTGCTGCCTGCGCGCAACGCCGCCAGCAGCTTGGCGGTGGCCGTGCGTTCGTTGTGCGCGTGCAGCGCGAGCGTCGCGCGCTCGATGCCGTGCCGCGCGAGGAGGGTGCGCGTGGTGCGCGTGTCCTCGCAGGCCACCAGCTCGGCCTGGCGCAGCACGTCCAGGGCGCGCGGGCTGGCGTCCGCAAGGTTGCCGATCGGCGTGGCGACGACGTACAGGGTTCCGGGCAAGGGATGGGCGGCGGCGTGCGTCAACGCCCGATTGTGCTGATCCGTTAGTCGAAGAGCAAACGGAGGCGGCATGAACCTGGAGGGGCAGAAGGCGGAGGACCTGTGCGCCGACCTGCTGCGCAGGGCGGGGCTGCGCATCCTGGCGCGCAACTGGCGCTGCCGGCTGGGCGAGATCGACCTGGTGGCGGAGGAGGCCGGCACGCTGGTGTTCGCCGAGGTGCGGCTGCGCCGGGACGCGCGCTTTGGCGGTGCGGCCGAGTCCATCACCGCCGCGAAGCGCGCGCGCATCGTGGCGGCAGCTCGGCTCTACCTCGCCGGCCGCGCCGCGGTCCCGTGCCGCTTTGACGTGCTGCTGCTCGATGCGCTCTCCCCGGCGCGCGTGCAATGGATCCGCAATGCGTTCAGTGAATAATCTCGTGACGGCCGGGATGTTCCTCGCGGCGGCCTGCGCGCAGGCCCAGGAGCGCGGCCCCAGCCTGCGGCTGCTGGTGCAGGAGTCGCCCCTCGCCGGCTACCGCTACGCGGCGGCCTCCGACGTCTGGCCGCTGCTGCGCGTAGGCGACGCGCTCGAACTGTCGCGCGAGCCCGACAACCCGCACGACGCCAACGCGGTGCGCGTGCAATGGCGCGGGCGCAAGCTGGGCTACGTGCCCCGGCGCGAGAACGCCGCGCTGGCTTGGGGACTGGACCGCGGCGAGCTGCTGCGGGCGCGCATTACGCGCCTCGAGCCGCATCCGAATCCCGCGCGGAGGGTGCGCTTCGAGGTGTATGCCGAGTGAGCGTGTAAAATCGCCGGCCATGGGCCACGCAGAACCGAGCGCCGGGCTCGCCGAGCGCATCGCCGCGCACTTCGCGGACAGCGCGAAGCTGAAGCTTGCCGCGGCGCAGCCGCTGGCCGCGCCGATCGCGCGCGCCGTCGAGCTGATGTCCGGTGCGCTGCGCGCGGGCGGCAAGATCCTCGCCTGCGGCAACGGCGGGTCGGCCGCCGACGCGCAGCACTTCTCCGCCGAGCTGGTCAACCGCTTCGAGCGCGAGCGCCCGCCGCTCGCCGCGGTGGCGCTGACCACCGACACCTCCAGCCTGACCTCGATCGCCAACGATTACGGCTACGAACTGGTGTTCGAGAAGCAGCTGCGCGCAATCGGCCGCAAGGGCGACGTGCTGCTGGCGATTTCCACCTCGGGCAATTCGCCCAGCGTGCTCGCGGCGATGCGCGCGGCGCACGAACTCGGCCTGCACAGCGTGGCGCTCACCGGCCGCGGCGGCGGCAAGATGGCGGCGCTGCTCGCCCCCGGCGACGTGCACGTGTGCGTGCCGCACGACAGGACCATGCGCATCCAGGAAGTGCACCTGCTGGCCTTGCACTGCTTGTGCGACGGCATCGATTTCCAGCTATTCGGAGCGAATCCATGAACAGTCCGCGTAAGCTCCTGCCTGTCGCGCTGCTGCTTGCCGCGCTGCTGCTGCAGGGATGCATGGAAATGGCGCTCATCGGCGCCGGCACGGCGGTGGTCGCGTTCGAGGATCGCCGCACCATGGGCGCGCAGCTCGAGGACCGGGGCATCGAACTGCGCACCGGCAACCGCGTCGACGACCGCTACGGCGACCGGGCGCACGTCAACGTCACTTCATACAACCGCTACGTGCTGCTCACCGGCGAGGTGCCCGACGAGGCGGCGCGCGCGGAGATCGAGAAGAGCGCGCGCGGCGTGCCCAACGTGCTGGGCGTGACCAACGACCTGCAGGTGGCGGGCAAGTCCTCGATGGGCTCGCGCTCGAACGACACCTACCTGACTTCGATGGTGAAGACACGCTTCCTGGACAGCGGCAAGTTCAACGCCGTCCACGTCAAGGTGGTGACCGAGGCCGGCGTGGTCTACCTCCTCGGCATGGTGACGGAGAAGGAGGCCGAGGACGCGGTCGAGATCGCACGCACCACCGGCGGGGTGCGCAAGGTGGTCAAGATGTTCGAGTTTTGCAGGCCCACCGACGAAGCGTGCCAGCCGCGCAAGTAGGATCCGGCCAGCCCGCGTTCGAGCGCAAGATCCTCGCGCCGGTTGACGTTGCGCACTGGGCGGCGCGGCTGGCGCGCCCCCTGGTGTTCACCAACGGCGTGTTCGACATCCTGCACCGCGGGCACGCGACCTACTTGGCGCGGGCGCGCGCGCTCGGCGCGGCCCTGCTGGTGGCATTGAACGGCGATGCTTCGGTGCGGCGCCTGGGCAAAGGGCCCGGGCGCCCGGTCAACGCGCTCGAGGACCGCATGGCACTGGTCGCCGCGCTCGAGTCGGTGGACGCGGTGACCTGGTTCGACGAGGACACCCCGGCGGCGCTCATCGCCGCCTGCCGGCCGGAAGTGCTGGTGAAGGGCGGCGACTGGCCCGTCGCGCGCATCGTCGGCGCCAGCGAGGTGCTGGCGCGCGGCGGCGCCGTGCATTCGATACCCTTCGAGCACCAGCGCTCGAGCACGGCGCTGCTGCGCCGGATCGGCGGCCGCGGCAAGGTCTCGGCACGGAGAAAAGCGCGCCGTACGGCCCGGTAGCAGCGATATCATTCCGCCATGAAGCTGCATCAGCTGAAGGTGGACTACAACGCCGAGCAGGACCGGCTGCTGATGCTGATCGCCACCAGCGACGGGGTCGAGTTGCGCATGTGGCTGACGCGGCGCTTCAGCAAGCTGCTGTGGCCGCTGCTGGTGAAGCTCGCCGAGGAGGCGAGCCCCCGCATCCGCACCCAGGCCAACCCCGAAGCGCGCAAGGCGCTGCTCGGCATCGAGCACCAGCAGGCGGTGCAGAAGGCCGATTTCAGCAAGGCCTACGAGCCCAAGCCGCGCAGCACGCCACTGGGCGAGGAGCCGCTGCTGCTGGGGCGCATCCAGACCGGGCACGACCGCAAGGGCCAGCCGGTGGTGGCGCTTCACCCGGCCGAGGGGCAGGGGGTGACGCTGACGCTCGACTCGGTGCTGCTGCATTCGGTTTGCCGGCTGCTGCAGGCCGCGGTGAAGAAGAGCGGCTGGGACATGGAGCTCAAGCTCCCCGGCGCGGAGTCCCAGCCCGCGGAAGAGCGCTCCGGCCGCACCATCAACTAGTTCGTCGGCTCGGCGCGCAGCGCCTCGAGGCGCGCCGAGGCGTGCAGCCAGTCTTCCTCGGTGTGCGCGAGTTCGGACGCGAGCCGCGCTTCCGCCTTGCCCAGTTCGGCGAGCTTCTCTCGGTCGGGACTGTCGTACAGCGCCGGGTCGGCGAGCGCGGCGCGGATCTCGCCGACTTGCCGCGACAGCTGCGCCAGCCGCGATTCGATCGCCGCCATCTGCTTTTCCAGCGGCCGCAGCCGCTGCCTGAACTCGGCGCGCGCCGCGGCCCCGGCGCGCCGCTCATCCTTGCGGCTGGCGCGCTCGGGCGCCGCGCGGCCGCCGCGCCCTTCCTTGAGCCGCATCTGCCGATAGTCATCGAGGTCGCCGTCGAACTCCTGCACCCGGCCGTCCGCGACCACCAGGATACGGTCGGCGCAGGACGCGAGCAGGCTTCGGTCGTGCGACACGATCACCAATGCCCCCGAATAGCTCTGCAGCGCCATGGCCAGCGAGCGCCGCATTTCCAGGTCGAGGTGGTTGGTCGGCTCGTCCAGCAACAGCAGGTTGGGCCGGCGCTTCACCAGCGCGGCCAGCGCCAGGCGCGATTTCTCGCCACCCGAGAGCGGCCCGATCGGCCGTTCGGCGCGCTCGCCGGAGAAGCCGAAGCGGCCGAGGAAGTCGCGCAGCGCTTGCTCGCGCTCGCCGCGGAACAGGCGCTGCAGCATCGCCAGCGGCGTCTCCTCGGCGCGCAGCATCTCCACCTGGTGCTGGGCGAAGTAGCCGATGACGATGTCGCGCGCCGCGATGCGCTGCCCCGACAGCGCGTCGAGCTCGCCGGCGAGCAAGCGCATCAGGGTGGTCTTGCCGTTGCCGTTGGCGCCGATCACCGCCACGCGGTCGGCGCTGGTGAGCGCGAGCTCGATGCCCGAGAGCACGGTGCGCCCGCCGTAACCCGCGGCGACCTCGTGCAGCGCAAGGATGCGCTCGGGCTGGCGCTCGGGCTCCTCGAATTCGAAGCGGTAGGTATCGGCCGCGATCACCGGCGCGACGCGCGCCATGCGCTCCAGGCGCTTGAGACGGCTCTGCGCCTGGCGCGCCTTGGTGGCCTTGGCGCGGAAACGCTCGACGAAGGCGGTGATGCGGCGGATCTCCTTGTCCTGGCGCGCCGCCGCGGCGAACTGCTGTTCCAGCTCGATGGACCGGCTGCGCTCGAACTGCGAATAGCCGCCGTCGTAGAGCCGCACCGCGCCGCCCTGCTCGGCGGGCAGGATGGCGAGGGAATGGTCGCAGACGCGGTCGAGGAAATCACGGTCATGCGACACCACGATCAACGTGCCCTCGTAGGCCCGCAGCCAGCCTTCCAGCCACAGGATGGTGTCGAGGTCGAGGTGGTTGGTCGGCTCGTCCAGCAGCAGCAGGTCCGAGGGCGCGATCAGTGCGCGCGCCAGATTGAGGCGCATGCGGTAGCCGCCGGAGAATTCGCGCACGGCGCGCGCCTCGTCGCCGGGAGCGAAGCCCAGGCCGGCAAGCAGGACCTGCGCGCGCGCGTTCGCCGTGTAGCCATCGGCGCGCTCGAGCCGTTCGTGCGCATGCGCGATGGCCTCGCCGTCGCCGCCGGCCTCGGCGGCGACGATCTGCGCCTGCGCCGCGCGCAGATCCGCGTCCGCGTCGAGGAGGTAGTCGAGCACGCTGCGCTGCAGTGCCGGCGCCTCCTGCTCGACGCGCGCCAGGCGCATGCCCGGCTGGATCTCGCAGTCGCCGGCGTCGGGCGTGAGCTCGCCGGCGAGCAGCGCGAGCATGCTCGACTTGCCGCTGCCGTTGGCGCCCACCAGGCCGACGCGCCAGCCGCGCTCCAGGGTGAGCGAAACGCCCGAGAACAGCAGGTGCGGCCCTCTGGACAGGGTGAGGTTGCGCAGGAGGATCATGCGGGGATCGGAGTATAATTCGCGCCCTTGGCAAGTTCTTCCTTCGATCAGCTCGGACTCATCGCGCCCCTCGTGCAGGCGGTGCGCGACCTAGGCTACGAGCAGCCCACCCCGGTGCAGGAGCAGGCGATTCCGCTGGTGCTCGCCGGGCGCGACCTGATGGCGGGCGCGCAGACCGGCACCGGCAAGACCGCCGCTTTCGCGCTGCCCATCCTGCAGCGCCTCGCGCCGCAGGCCAGCAGCAGCGCCTCGCCGGCGCGCCATCCGGTGCGCGCGCTGGTGCTGACGCCGACGCGCGAGCTGGCGATCCAGGTCGAGCAGAGCTTCCGCGATTACGGCAAGCACCTGCCGCTGCGCAGCGCAGTGGTGTACGGCGGCGCCGACATGGACGCGCAGATCCAGCAATTGCGGCGCGGCGTCGAGGTCCTGGTGGCGACGCCCGGGCGACTGCTCGACCACGTGCAGAGCAAGACAGTGATGCTCAACCAGGTCGGCATCCTGACGCTCGACGAAGGCGACCGCATGCTCGACATGGGCTTCCTGCCCGACATCCGCCGCATCATCGCCTTGCTGCCGCAGGTGCGGCAGAACCTGCTGTTCTCGGCCACCTTCCCGGACGAAATCCGCGGCTTGGTGAAATCCCTCCTGCGCGATCCCGCCGAGGTGCAGGTGGCGGCGCGCAATGCGCCCCCCGAGTTGGTGACGCACGTGGTGCATCCGGTGGCGCGCGAGAAGAAGCGCGAACTGCTTTCCTACCTGATCCAGACCCGCAACCTGCAGCAGGTGCTGGTGTTCTGCGGCACGCGCATCGGCGCGAATCGTCTCGCGCACCAGTTGCGCAAGGACCACATCCACGCCGACGCCATCCACGGCGACAGGTCGCAGGCCGAGCGCCTGGAGGCGCTGGAGGCGTTCAAGGCCGGCAAGACCGCGGTGCTGGTGGCGACCGACGTCGCCTCGCGCGGCCTCGACATCGAGGGGCTGCCGCAGGTCATCAATTTCGACATCCCGCACACGCCCGAAGACTACGTGCACCGCATCGGCCGCACCGGCCGCGCCGGTTTGGCGGGCGAGGCGATCTCGCTGGTCGCGCCGACCGACCTCGAGGCGCTGGCGGCGATCGAGCGGCTGATCAAGAAGAAACTGGAGCGCGTGCTGGTGCCGGGCTTCCAGCCCGACGGCGGCACCGCCGCGACGCTGATGGGCAGGGAAGCCCGCACCCCGTCGCGCCGCGAGGCCGCGCCGCGCGAAGCCGCGCCGCGCCCGATGGCGCCCCGGCCGCAACGCCCGATGGCGCCCAAGCCGCAGCGCCCGCAAGGCGACCCGATCTTCTCCATGCCTTACGAGCCCTCCGCGGCGAGCGCCTCCGGCGCGCCGAAGCCCGAGGCGCCGCAGCAATCCACGCGCCGCCAGCCGCAGGTGGCCGCGCTGCTCGGTGGACTGAAGCGCGCCTAGACGCAGCGCGCGCCGTCCACCTCGATACAAGTCCCCGAGATCATCGACGCCTCGTCCGAGGCGAGGTACAGGCAGGCGTTGGCCACGTCGAGCGGCGTGGAAAAGCGGCCCAGCGGGATCGTCGCCAGGAAACGCTTCTTCGCTTCTTCCGTCACTGCGCCGCCGGCGAAGTCCGCCGACAGCGCGGTTTCCGGGCTGAACACCGGGTTGACGCAATTCACCCGGATCTTGTCGGGCCCGAACTCGGCGGCCATCGACTTCGACATCAGGATCACCGCGCCCTTGGAGCTGTTGTACACGGTGAGGCCGGGGCGGGGGCGCAGCCCCGCGGTGGAGGCGATGTTGACGAAGCAGCCGCCGCCCTGCTTGCGCATCACCGGCAGGACGTGCAGCGCGGACAGGTAAATGCTCTTCACGTTGACCGCGTACACCTTGTCGAACTCGGCCTCGGTCACCTCGAGGTAAGGCTTGTTGCGGTGGGTCCAGCCGGCGTTGTTGACGACCGCGTCGAGTCGTCCGAACTTCGCGGTGGCGGCCGCCACCAGCTTCGCCCAGTCAGCCGCCTTGGTGACGTCCGCCTGCACGAACTCGCCGCCGACTTCCTTCGCGACGCGCGTGCCGCCCTCGGCGTTGATGTCGTTGACCACCACCCTGGCGCCTTCCTGCGCGAAGCGCTTGGCGATGCCGGCGCCGAAGCCGGAGCCCGCGCCGGTGACGATGGCGACCTTGTCCCTGAGTCTCATAGTTTCCCTCTCGTGGCTCCTCCATGGCCGGCGATCATAGCTTGAAGGGCGTGTGCTCGTTCAGTTCGTTCACGTAGCGCGCGATGCCCTGCGTCTCCCGCTCCAGGTAATCCTCGATCGCGCTGGCGAAGCGCGGGTGCGCCAGCCAGTGCGCCGACAGCGTCTGCACCGGCAGCAGTCCGCGGAACAGCTTGTGCTCGCCCTGCGCGCCGCCTTCGAAGCGCTGCAAGCCGTGGGCGATGGCGAACTCGATCGCCTGGTAGTAGCAGGCCTCGAAATGCAGCAGCGGCACATGCTCCAGCGCCCCCCAGTAGCGCCCGAAGAGCGCATCCGGCGTTGCCACGTTGAACGCGGCGGCGAGCGGCGCACCGCGGCGCTCGGCGACGATCAGCAGGGTGTGCTCGGGCATGGTTGCGCCGATGCGCAGGAAGAACTCCAGGCTGAGGTAGGGGCGCGCGCCGTGCGCGGCGTAGGTGTTGCAGTAGCAGCGGTGAAAAAACTCCCAGTCGCGCGCGCCGATCTGCGCGCCCTGCAGCCAGCGGAACGAGATGCCCGCTTCGCGCACGCGGCGCCGCTCCTGGCGGATGTTCTTGCGCCGCTGGTGCGACATGCGCGCGAGGAACGCCTCGAAATCGGTGTAGCCGGCATTGATCCAGTGGAACTGCACCGTGCGGCGCAGGAGCATGCCCGCATCCTGCAGCAGCTGCGCCTCGGACTGCGGCGCAAACAGCACGTGCAGCGAGGAGAACTCGCGCGCCGCCGCGAGCGCTGCCGCGGCGAGCGCGCCGCGCGTGGCTTCATCGGCGGCGAGCAGGCGCGGGCCGCAGACCGGGGTGAAGGGTACCGCGCACAGCAATTTCGGGTAGTACTCGAGTCCGTGGCGTGCGTAAGCGTCCGCCCAGGCCCAATCGAACACGTACTCGCCGCGCGAGTGGGCCTTCACGAACAGCGGCATGGCACCGGCCAGCACGCCATCGCGCTCGAGCAGCAGGAACTGCGGCTGCCAGCCGCTGCGTGCGCTGGCGCAGCCGGTGTCGATGAGCGCCGCGAGGAACTCGTGCCGCAGGAACGGGCTGTCGCCGGCGAGGGCGTTCCATTGCGCCGCCGGGACGCCGGCCAGCGACTCGGCGATGCGCATGCGTTCGGTCATCGCCATGGGTCCATTATAGAATCTCCTCGATGGCCGACCGCATCCTGATCGCCGCGGCGCAGATCAACTGCACCGTCGGCGACCTCTCTGGCAACGCCGCCAGGATCCTCGAGTACGCCGAGCGCGCACGCGCCGCGGGCGCCGACCTGGTGGTGACCCCCGAGCTGTCGCTGTGCGGATATCCGCCCGAGGACCTGCTGCTGCGCGAGGGTTTTCTCGCCGATTGCCGCCGTGGCCTCGAGCGCCTGGCACCGCAGGTGCGCGGCACCGCGCTGGTGGTCGGCTTTCCCGAGCAGGCCGCCGACGGGCGGCGCTACAACGCGGCGGCGCTGATCCGCGACGGGAGCGTGGCCGCGGTGGCGCGCAAGCATGACCTGCCGAACTATGAGGTGTTCGACGAGAGGCGCTACTTCGCCGCCGGTGCCGAGCCCTGCGTGTTCGAACTGAAGGGCGTGCGCTTCGGCCTCACCATCTGCGAGGACGTGTGGGGGCCCCAGGCGCCGGCCATGGCCAAGGCGGCGGGCGCGCAGGCCATCCTCTCGATCAACGCCTCGCCGTACCACAAGAGAAAGCAGCCGACACGGCACAAGGTGTTCCGCGAGTGGATCCGCGACACCGGCCTGCCGATGGTCTACGTGAACCTGGTGGGCGGCCAGGACGAACTGGTGTTCGACGGCGCCTCCTGCGTGCTCGACGGACGCGGCGAGGTGGTGCGGCAGGCGCCGTTTTTCGAGGAAGCGCTGGAGATCTTCGAATTCGACGGTCCGCGGCCGGTGGCGGGTGCAATCGCTCCCGAGCTGCCGCTGGAGGCGGAGATCTACCGCGCGCTGTGCCTGGGCACGCGCGATTACGTGGACAAGAACGGCTTCCCGGGCGCAGTCCTCGGCCTTTCCGGCGGCGTCGACTCGGCGCTGACGCTGGCCATCGCCTGCGACGCGCTCGGCCCGGAACGCGTGCGCGCGGTGATGATGCCCTCGCAGTACACGGCGCAGATGAGCCTGGACGACGCCGCCGAGATGGCACGGCGCGTCGGCGTGCGCTGCGACGTGATCCCGATCGGGCCGGTGTTCGGCGCCTTCCGCGCCGCGCTGGCGCCGCAGTTCGCCGGCCGCGCAGCCGACGTGACCGAGGAGAACCTGCAGGCGCGCGTGCGCGGCACGCTGCTGATGGCGCTGTCGAACAAGTTTGGCTCCATCGTGCTCACTACCGGCAACAAGTCGGAGATGGCGGTCGGCTACGCGACGCTGTATGGAGACATGGCCGGCGGCTACGCGGTGATCAAGGACCTGGCCAAGACCATGGTGTGGCGCCTGGCGCGCTACCGCAACACGCTGTCGGACGTGATTCCGGAAAACGTCATCGCGCGCGCCCCTTCGGCCGAGCTGCGCGCCGGCCAGACCGACCAGGACAGCCTGCCGCCCTACGCGGTGCTCGACGCCATCATGGAGGCCTACATGGAGCAGAATCGCAGCCCGCGCGAGATCGTGGGCCTGGGCTACGCGCCGGCCGACGTGAAGCGCGTCGTCGAACTGATCAGGAAGAGCGAGTACAAGCGCCGCCAGGCCCCGCCCGGGGTGCGCATCACCTTCCGCGGCCTGGGCAAGGACTGGCGCTACCCGATCACCTCGAAGTATCTCGATGCAGGCGACCTGTAGCTATAATGAGGGACGATTTCCCGGAGGATTTGGCATGAAGAAGATCGAAGCCATCGTGAAGCCGTTCAAGCTGGACGAGGTGCGCGAGGCACTGTCCGAGGTCGGCGTGACCGGCCTGACCGTCACGGAAGTGAAGGGCTTCGGCCGCCAGAAGGGCCACACTGAGCTCTACCGCGGCGCCGAATACGTGGTCGACTTCCTGCCCAAGGTGAAGATCGAGGTGGTGGTGCCGGAAAAGCAGGTGGAGCCGGCGATCGAGGCGATCGTCAAGTCGGCGCGCACCGGCAAGATCGGCGACGGCAAGATCTTCGTCACCTCGGTGGAGCACGTGGTGCGCATCCGCACCGGCGAGACCAACGAAAGCGCTATCTAGCCTTTAGCAGGACCAGCAGCGCGCCGCTGCCGCCCTCGGCGGCCGGCGCCTGGCAGTAGGCCAGCACTTCGTCGCGCGGCGTCAGCCAGACCCGCAGTTTGCCCTTCAGCACCGGTTCGCGGTTCTTCGAGCCCAGCCCCTTGCCGTGCACGATGCGCACGCAGCGCAGCCCGCGCGCCGCCGCCGCGCGCACGAACTGCGCCACCTGCTGCGCGGCCTCCACCCGGTTCATGCCGTGCAGGTCGAGGCCGTCCTGTACCACCCAATGGCCGCGCCGCAGCCGGCGCAGCACCTGGCGCGACACGCCATCGCGCAGGTAGGTCAACTCGATGCCGGACTCGAGCGCGTCGTCCACCGACAGCGGGCCGGAGACGCTCTCGGCGAGGACGGCGCGCTCGTCGCGCCGGGTCTGCGCCGGCACCGGCGGCGGGGCGGGCTTGCGCAGCGCCTCGCGCCGCACCCGCTCCAGCGGCTTGACGCCGGCGAGTGCGCGGCGCAGTGCCTCGCGGTCGTCGGCGTCCGCCACGGCGCGCCTCAGGCGGCCTGAAGGTCGAGGAACTTCTCGGCGTCGAGCGCCGCCATGCAGCCGGTAGCGGCGCTGGTCACCGCCTGCCGGTAGACGCGGTCCTGCACGTCCCCGGCGGCGAACACGCCCGGGACGCTGGTCGCCGTGGCGCCGCCGTCGCGGCCGGTGCGCGTCACGATGTAGCCATTTTCCATCTCCAGCTGGCCGTCGAAGATCTGCGTGTTGGGCGTATGGCCGATGGCGATGAACAAGCCCTTCACCTGAAGTTCCTTCACCGCTCCGGTCTTCACATGCTTGATGCGGACCGCGGCGACACCGCTCTTGTCGCCGAGCACCTCGTCCAGCGTCGAGTCGAGTTCCAGCACGATCTTGCCGTCCGCGACGCGCTGCATCAGCTTGTCCACCATGATCTTCTCGGCGCGGAACTTTTCGCGCCGGTGCACCAGCGTCACCTTGCGGCAGAGGTTGGCGAGATACAGCGCTTCCTCGACCGCGGTGTTGCCGCCGCCGATCACCGCGACGTCCTGCCCCTTGAAGAAGAACCCGTCGCAGGTGGCGCAGGCCGAAACGCCCTTGCCCAGGTAGCTGCTCTCCGAGGGCAGGCCGAGATACTTGGCCGAGGCGCCCGTGGCGACGATGAGCGCGTCGCAGGTGTAGGTCGCCGAGTCGCCCTGCAGCACGAAGGGGCGCGCGCCGAGTTGTACCGTGTGTACTTGGTCGAACACCAATTCGGTCTCGAAGCGTTCAGCGTGCTTCTGAAAGCGCTCCATCAGCTCCGGCCCCTGCACGCCGGCGGCGTCGGCCGGCCAGTTGTCCACGTCGGTGGTGGTCATCAGTTGCCCGCCCTGGGCGACGCCGGTGATGAGCACCGGCTTCAGGTTGGCGCGCGCGGCGTACACCGCGGCGGTATAGCCGGCGGGGCCGGATCCAAGGATTACGAGTCGCTGGTGGCGCGTCGGCATGGTGGTGGGGCGCGAGATGAGATTCCGCTTGGGTGCAGGGCGTATACTGAATTTGAGGCTGGCATTATAGATAACAAGGGGCGCCGCTTGGCCCGTCGCGGGCGCGCGCGGCCGGTTTGTTAACCGTTAACATTGGCAAAGGATCCCCCACCATGGCGATCGCGGTCTCTTCGACAATGCTGCGTTCGGTGCCGCTCTTCGCGAGCTTCCCCGAGGAGCCGCTGCGCCTGCTGGCGACCGTGGTGACGCGCCGCAGCGCGACGCGCGGCTCGATCATCATGGCCGCCGGCGACCCGACGGAGTCGCTCTACATCGTGCTCTCGGGCCGGCTCAAGGTGATGATGAGCGACGCGGACGGCAAGGAAGTGATCCTCACCATCCTCGGGGCCGGCGAGTTCTTCGGCGAGATGGGCCTGATCGACGACAGCCCGCGCTCGGCGAGCGTGGTGGCGATCGAGCCTTGCGAGCTGATGGCGATCACGCGACGCGACTTCAAGAAGTGCCTGGCGGAGAATGTCGAGATGGCGATGGCGGTGATGCGCGGCCTGGTGCGCCGGCTGCGCGAGGCCGACCGCAAGATCGGCAGCCTGGCGCTGCTCGACGTGTACGGGCGCGTGGCGCGCCTGCTGCTCGACATGTCGGAGACAGTGGACGGCCAGAAGATGGTGACCAAGCGCCTGCCGAAGCAGGACATCGCCAAGATGATCGGCGCCTCGCGCGAGATGGTGAGCCGCGTGATGAAGGACCTGCAGCGGGGCGGCTACATCGAGATGCGCGGTTCCACCATCGTCCTGCACGACACCATCCTGCTGCCCGAGTGACCGGCCGGGAACGGCGCTGAGCGTTTCCCCCTTGCGGTAGAATCCGCGGACCCGATCGGGCCGCGATGGCAGCCGCACAGAAAACCACAGCAGCGCCCCTCCCCGCAAAGCTTGCCAACCTGCTGCGCGAAGCCCGCTGGCTGGTGCTGGCGGCGCTTGCCGGCTACCTGCTGCTCATTTTCCTGACGTTCCACAAGGGCGATCCGGGCTGGTCGCTCAGCGCCACCGCGGCCGAAACGCACAACGCGGGCGGGCGCGCCGGCGCCTGGGTTGCCGACCTGCTGCTCTACCTGTTCGGACTTTCCGCCTACTGGTGGATCGCACTTTGCCTGGTGGCGGTGGCCTGGGGCTACCGCAGCCTCGACCGCTCGGCCCTGATCGACCGGCGGCCGCTGGCCATTGCGCTGGTCGGCTTCGCGCTGCTGCTGCTGTCGAGTTCGGCCCTGGAGGCGCTGCGCCTGCACACGCTCACCGCGCAGCTGCCGCTGGTGCCCGGCGGCATGCTCGGCGGCGAGATCGGCATATTTGCCGCCGGCCTGCTCGGCTTCACCGGCGCGACGCTGTTGCTGCTCACGCTCGCCGCGGTCGGCTTCAGCCTGTTCACCGGCGTCTCGTGGCTCGCGGTGGCCGAGATGACCGGGTTGCTGCTCGAGGCGGCGGCAGGAACCGCGCGGCGCGCCTGGGAGCAGCGCGCCGACCGCAAGGCGGGCGAGATCGCGCGCGAGGAGCGCGAGGTGGTGGTCGAGGCCGAGAAGAAGCGCGAAGAGGAGCATCCGCCGCTGGTGATTGCTCCGCCCGTCGCCGAAATCAGGAAATCCGAGCGCGTGCAAAAGGAGAAGCAGGCGCCGCTGTTCGATCATCTGCCGGACACGCCGCTGCCGCCGCTCAAGCTGCTCGACGACGTGGCGCGCGACGGCGAGCAGGTGAGCGCGGAAACGCTGGAGTTCACCTCGCGCCTGATCGAGAAGAAGCTCTCGGACTTCGGCGTCTCGGCGAAGGTGCTCGCCGCCTATCCCGGCCCGGTCATCACGCGCTACGAGATCGAGCCGGCGGTCGGCGTCAAGGGCAGCCAGATCGTCGCCCTGGTGAAGGACCTGGCGCGCGCGCTGTCGGTGGTGTCGATCCGCGTGGTCGAGACCATCCCCGGGAAGACCTGCATGGGCCTGGAGATCCCCAACCCGCACCGCCAGACCGTGCGCCTGTCGGAAATCCTGGGCTCCGAGCTCTACGCCGGCATGCACGCGCCTCTGGCGCTGGCGCTGGGCAAGGACATCGCCGGCCACCCGGTGGTCGTGGACCTGCAGAAGATGCCCCACCTGCTGGTCGCCGGCACTACCGGTTCGGGCAAGTCGGTGGCGATCAACGCCATGATCCTGTCGCTGCTGTACAAGGCCGAGCCCAAGCACGTGCGGCTGATCATGGTCGACCCGAAGATGCTCGAGCTGTCGATGTACCAGGACATCCCGCACCTGCTCGCGCCGGTGGTCACCGACATGAAGCAGGCCGCCAACGCGCTCACCTGGTGCGTGGCGGAGATGGAGCGCCGCTACAAGCTGATGTCCTGGGTGGGCGTGCGCAACCTCTCCGGCTTCAACCACAAAGTGGCCGAGGCGGAGAAGGCCGGCAAGCCGCTGGAGGATCCGGCGACGCTGGCGTCCGGCGAGCCGCAACCGCTGACGCAGCTGCCCTACATCGTGGTGGTCATCGACGAGCTCGCCGACCTGATGATGGTGGTCGGCAAGAAGGTCGAGGAGCTGATCGCGCGGCTGGCGCAGAAGGCGCGCGCTTCCGGCATCCACCTGATCCTCGCCACGCAGCGGCCTTCCGTGGACGTGATCACGGGCCTGATCAAGGCCAACATTCCCACGCGCATCGCGTTCCAGGTGGCGAGCCGCATCGACTCGCGCACCATCCTCGACCAGCAGGGGGCGGAGGCGCTCCTCGGTGCGGGCGACATGCTGTACCTGCCGGCGGGCACCGGGTTGACCCAGCGCGTGCACGGCGCGTTTGTCGCCGACCACGAGGTGCACAAGGTGGTGGAGCACTTGAAGTCGCTGGCCGCGCCGGAATACCTCGAGGACGTGCTGGTGGCTGGCGCGGGCGACGAAGGCTCCGGCGCCGGCATCAATGGCGAGGCCACCGGGGAGAAGGATCCGCTCTACGACCAGGCCGTGGAGATCGTGCTGCGCACGCGCCGGCCCTCGATCTCGCTGGTGCAGCGCCACCTGCGCATCGGCTACAACCGCGCCGCGCGCCTGATCGAGGACATGGAGCGCGCCGGCCTGGTGTCGCCGATGCAGACCAACGGCAACCGCGAAGTGCTGGTGCCCGCGAAAGCGCAGTAGGGCTTCCACGATGCGCGGCGCGCTGCTCGCCTTGCTCCTCCTGCCCGCCGCCGCGCTGGCCTCTGGCGTGGAGCGCTTCCAGGCCTACCTGCGCACGACGCAGACGGCGCGCGCCGATTTCGAGCAGCAGGTCTACGACCAAGAGCGCAAGCTGGTGCAGCAGTCGAAGGGCAGCTTCGCTTTCCTGCGCCCGGGGCGCTTCCGCTGGAGCTACGCGCAGCCCTACGCGCAGCTGATCGTCGGCGACGGCGAGCGTGTCTGGATCTACGACGAGGACCTGAACCAGGTGACGGTGCGTGCCATGGCGCGCGCGCTCGGCTCGACGCCCGCGGCGCTGCTCGCGGGCGCGGCCGACGTCGAGCGCGCCTTCGAGCTCTCTGAGGCAGGCTTGCGCGACGGCCTGGAGTGGCTGGAGGCGAAGCCGCGCGAGCGCGAAGCGGGCTTCGAGCGCATCCGGCTCGGCATGGGCGCGGCGGGCGTGCAGGCGATGGAGCTCACCGACCACTTCGGCCAGACCACGGTGCTGCGCTTCTCCAACATCACGCGCAATCCCCAGCTCGATCCCTCGGCCTTCCGCTTCGTGCCGCCCAAGGGCGCGGATGTCCTCGGCGAGTGACCTGTTCGCGGCGCCGGCGCCGGCGGCGCCGCTCGCCGAGCGCCTGCGGCCGCGCTCCATCGACGAGGTGCTCGGCCAGCGCCACCTGCTCGCACCCGGCAGGCCGCTGCGCCTGGCGTTCGAATCGAGGAAGCCCCACTCGATGATCCTGTGGGGCCCGCCCGGCACCGGCAAGACCACGCTGGCGCGGCTCATGGCGCAGGCGTTCGACGCCGAGTTCATCGCGCTGTCCGCCGTGTTCTCGGGCGTGAAGGACATCCGCGACGCCGTGCAGATGGCCGAGGCCACGCTCGCCTCGAGCGGCCGCCACACCCTCCTGTTCGTGGACGAGGTGCACCGCTTCAACAAGGCGCAGCAGGATGCATTCCTGCCCTACGTCGAGCGCGGCCTGGTCACCTTCATCGGCGCCACCACCGAGAATCCCTCGTTCGAGGTGAATTCGGCGCTGCTTTCTCGCGCGACCGTGTACGTGCTGGAAAGCCTGTCGGAGGAGGACCTAGGCGTGCTGCTCGCTCGCACCGGGCTGCAGGCCGATGCCGAGGCGCAGGCGCGCCTCGTAGGCTTCGCCGACGGCGATGCGCGCCGGCTGCTCAACGCCGTGGAGAATCTGCAGAACGCCAAGCCGCAGGGCGCCATCGACGCGGCGTTCGTCGAGTCCACGCTGGCGAAGAACCTCAGGCGCTTCGACAAGGGCGGCGAGCAGTTCTACGACCAGATCTCGGCGCTGCACAAGTCGGTGCGCGGCTCGGACCCGGACGCTTCGCTCTACTGGCTGGTGCGCATGCTCGATGGCGGCGCCGATCCCCTGTACCTCGCGCGGCGCATCGTGCGCATGGCGGTGGAGGACATCGGGCTGGCGGACCCGCGCGCGCTGCAGATTGCGCTCGACGCCAGCGAGACCTACGAGCGGCTCGGCTCTCCGGAGGGCGAGCTGGCGCTGGCCGAGGCGGTGATCTACATGGCCTGCGCGGCGAAGTCGAACGCGGTGTACAACGCCTATAATGCGGCGCGCGCTTTCGTCTCGGCGGACGGCACGCGGCCGGTACCGCTGCACATCCGCAATGCGCCCACGAAGCTGATGAAAAACCTGGGCTACGGCAAGGATTACCGCTACGCGCACGACGAGGCGGACGCCTTCGCGGCGGGCGAGACCTACCTGCCGGAGGGCATGCCGGCGCTCGAGTGGTACAAGCCGACCGAGCGCGGGCTGGAAGCGAAGATCCGCGAGAAGCTGGAACACCTGCGCGGCCTCAACGCGGCCGCGGCGAAGAAGCGCCCATGATCGACATTCAGCTGCTCAGGACGGACATTGACGCGGTCGCGAAGCGCCTCGCGACGCGCGGCCATCAATTGGATATTGCCGCCTTTGCCAAGTTGGAAGAACAAAGAAAGAAGATCCAGACAGGTACTGAGCACTATCAGGCCCAACGCAACTCGCTCTCGAAGTTGATTGGACAAGCGAAAGCAAGAGGGGATCAACAGCAGGTTGACAACCTCATGGCCGAGGTGGCCAGGTTTGGCGATCAGCTGAATAGGATGGAACAGGAGAACGAACCGATACGGGCAAGGCTCCGCGATTTCGTCTCGTTGATCCCGAATCTGCCCCACGAGAGTGTCCCCGTGGGGTCTTCTTCGGAACAGAACGTGGAGCAGCGCCGCTGGGGAACGCCGCGAGAGTTCGCGTTTGCGCCGAAGGACCACGTCGACGTCGGCACGCCCCTCGGTCTGGATTTCGAAACAGGCGCGAAACTCGCCGGCGCGCGGTTCGCGGTGATGAAGGGTCAGCTCGCGCGCCTGCATCGGGCCATCGCGCAGTTCATGCTCGACGTGCATACGTCGGCGCACGGCTACACCGAGGTCTATGCCCCCTACATGGTGAGCGGCGCGTGCGCCGACGGCGTGTCGAGTCTCGCCAAGTTCAAGGGCGACCTGTTCAAGCTCGAGGACCGCGACCTGTACCTGATCCCGACCGCGGAATACCCGGTGACCAATTTCGTGCGCGAGCAGATTCTCGCGCTCGAGTCGCTGCCGCTGAAGTACGTCTGCCACTCGCCGTGCTTTCGCTCGGAGGCGGGCGCGGCGGGCAAGGACACGCGCGGCATGATCCGCAACCACCAGTTCGACAAGGTCGAGCTGGTGCAGATCATCCATCCGGCGAAGTCCTACGCGGCGCTAGAGGAACTCACCGCGCACGCCGAGACCATCCTCAAGAAACTCGAGTTGCCCTACCGCGTGGTGGTGCTGTGCACCGGCGACACGGGGTTCTCCGCCGCCAAGACCTACGACCTGGAAGTCTGGCTGCCCGCGCAGAACACCTACCGCGAGATCAGCTCCTGCTCGAACTACGAGGCCTTCCAGGCGCGGCGCATGCAGGCGCGCTTCAGGAACGACAAGGGCAAACCGGAGCCGGTGCACACGCTGAACGGCTCGGCCCTCGCTGTGGGCCGCACGCTGGTGGCGATCCTGGAAAATTTCCAGAACGCCGACGGCTCGGTGAGCATTCCCGCGGCGCTCCGTTCCTACATGGGCGGGGCGGAGAGGCTCGTCCGGCCCTGATAGAATCCGGCCCCTGCGGAGAGATGGCAGAGTGGTCGATTGCGGCAGACTCGAAATCTGTTGTGCGGGTAACCGTACCGGGGGTTCGAATCCCTCTCTCTCCGCCACTCCACCCCACCGGCTGCGATGATCGGCGTCTACCGCGAACTGGAAGGCTCGATGCGGCTCGCGACGCACGTGCTGCGCCGCTTCTGGGTGCTCAAGCTGCCCCCGGTGGCGGAAGAACTGGCGCGCCAGATCTATTTCAGCGGGGCCAGGGCCACCACCACCATCGTGATCCTGGGCGCGCTCATCGGCACGCTGATCATCGCGTACGTGATCGAGGTGCTCAACGCCGACGCGGAGCTGGCGGTGAAGATACTGTCATGGGTGGTATTGCGCGAGATCGGACCCCTGATCGCGGCGGTGATGGTGATCCAGCGCAGCGGCACCGCAGTCGCCACCGAGCTCGCGCTGATGAAGATATCGGGTGAGGTGGCGAGCCTGCGCCACATGCGCGTCGACCCGCTCGACTACCTGGTGGTTCCCCGCGTGGTCGGTATCGCCGTGGCCAACATGGCGCTGACCTTCTACGTGCAGTTCATCGCGGTGGGCGGCGGCATGGTGCTCAGCGCGCTGATCGTCAACGTCTCGTTCGGCGAGATGGCGGGCAGCTTCTTCCTGCTCGCCAGCCCCCTCGACCTGGTCTATTGCATCGCCAAGAGCCTGCTGTTCGGCGCGGCGATCGGGGTGATCGCCTGCTACTACGGCCTCAACCCGCCCGGCAATTCGATCAACGCCGTGCCCAAGGCGGCGATCAGCGCGGTGACGCAGGCGACGCTGGCGGTGATGCTGCTGAACGTCGTGTTCGCCTACCTGGTCTACGGCTCCGCCCTGTTCGGGCTGTTCACCGCCGCTCTATGAGCGCGGCCGCGGGCGTGGCGCTGGGCTACGAGCCCCTTGCCGACGAGAAGCGCCGCGAAGGCCGGATCTGGATCACGCAGGGCGGCAGCCACGTCGTCCCCGCGGTTAGCGCCGCGTTCAAGTCCGCCCTGCTCTCGGCCGTGCTCGAACTCAAGCCGCGCAAGCAGGTGCGGGTGGTGGTGCTCGGCACCGAGATCGATGCGCTGCCGCCCAGGGCGCGCGCCGGGTTGCGCGCCCAGGTAGCCTTCCTGCCGGCGAACGGCGGGCTGATCAGCAACCTCAACGGTTGGGAGAACATCGCGCTGCCGCTCGGCTACCACACGCCGAAGCGGCTGGCGGGCCTGGCGCCGGAGGTGTACGCCATGCTGGAGCAGTTCGGCGCGGATCCGCGCTCCCTGCTCGCCAGGCTGCCCGAGGAGATGACGCTGTACGAAAGGAAACTCGCGGGCTATGTCAGGATGCGGCTCGGCAGGCCGAAACTCGTGCTGGCCGAGGACCTGGGTGGCGGCCTCGGGGCCGGCGAGCGCCGGCGCGCGGCGGGTTTCGCCGCTGCCTATCTTGCGGATTGCCCGGACGGTACATTCATCCAGTTGGAGGATGTGCCGGACGAGTCGGGATAGATTTCCGTCTGCTTCAGCGAGGAGGGAACCATGCAGGACCAACAGGTACTTCCGAGACGTTTTCCGGGGATCAGGAGGCGGATCAGCCTATTCCTCGTCACCGCGCTGTGCGGCCTGGTCGGCGCCGTGCTGCTGGTGGCCTACAAGCAGGGCGCATTCGTGCGGCAAACCTCGATCTACTTCTACGCGGACGACGTGTTCGGCATCAACAAGGGCATGTCGGTCCGGCTGTTCGGGCTCCCGGTGGGCAGCGTGAAGAGCCTGGAGATCACAGTCCGCGGGGTGCAGGTCGAACTGTCGATCAGCAGCGAGTATGTCCCGCGCCTCACCAAGGGCTTGCACGCCAGGCTGACGCGCGAGGGCTACATCGGCGCGGCGAGCATCCAGCTCGTGCCCGGCAGCGACCCGAAGGGCTCCCGCGAGCCGGTGTCAGCAGGCGACGTGATCGGCTACGTCCCCAACCTCGGCGTGGCCGAGCTGGTCGACAACATCAGGAACCAGCTGGCGCCGGTGGTAGGCGAGCTGCGACGGATGCTCGCCGAGCTGAATCGGCCTGACGGCGACTTTCGCAAGTCCCTGCAAGGTGCGAGCATCGTGCTGCAGCAGCTGCCGGAAACCAACCGCGAGTTGCGGCAGCTGATGCGCGACGCCGACCGGACGCTGGGCACGGTCGGCGGCAGGGCGGAGGCCGCCCTGGCTGCGACCGAGCGCCTGGGAACACAAGCCGAGAAGGAGCTGCCGGCGCTTTCCGGCAGGCTCGTCACGGCGCTCGACTCGATTGGCGATGCGGCGACGGAGATCCGTTCCGCGACGCGCAAGAACGGCGAAGCACTGCATCAGTTGCTCTCGCAAACCCCGGCGCTGATGCGCGACGGCACGCAGCTGGTGCGCGACGGCCAGGAGGTGATCAGCGCGGCGAAGAACAGCTGGCTGGTCCGGGACTACATCGAGCCGCCGGCGATGCGCACTTTACCGATGGACAGTTTCGAGTCTTACGGCGGCGGCGCACGCATTCCTGCCGCTGCGCAGCGCTGATGCGGTTCCTTGCGGCAGGCCTGGCCTGCGCTTTCATGGCTTCCTGCGCGCAGGCGCCCGCGCCGCCGGCCCCCGCGCAGCCTACGGCCGCCATGGAAGCCAACCGCAGGGCCGAGTCCTTCCTGCGCCACGGCGACCTGGACGGCGCAGCCTTGCATTACCGCGAAGCCCTGCGCGTCTCGCAGTCGCTGGAGGACGCGGAAGGCATCGCCGCCAACGCCATCAACCTTTCCGTCGTGTACCAGCGCCAGGGCAAGTACGAGGAGGCCCGCGCCAGCCTCGCGCCGCTCCTGGAGCGCGCCACGCTCAACCACGCGCCCGAGCGCCGGGCACAGGCCGCGTTGCGCCGCGCGGTGCTCGATCTCGATGAGCGGCGGCACGCCAGCGCGTCCGAGTGGGCCGAGCGCGCCGCCGCGTGGTGCGGGCGGCCCTGCGGGCTGACCGCTGCGATCCAGAACGTGAAAGGCCAGCTTGCGCTGGAGGCGGGAACCCATGACGCGGCCGCGGCGGCTGGCAGGACCGCGCTGGCGGCAAGCCGTGCGGCGGGGGACCGCGCCGAGGCGGCAAACGCCTTGCGCCTGCTCGGCATGGCCGCAATCTCCGCCGGGGACGGCGCCACCGCGCTCGCTCCCTTGCACGAAGCGCTCGCCATCGACCGCGACCTGCGGATGCCGCGCAAGATCCACCTCGACCTAGTCGGGCTCGGGCGCGCGAGCGCGCTGCGCGGCGAGCGCGAGGCGGCGCGCGTGTACTACGAGCGGGCGCTCGCGGTGAGCACGGCCGACCGCGACGCGGCGGGCGCCGCCGAGGCGCGTGCGCTGATCGATGCGCTCGGCGGCAACAAATGAACGCTCCCGCCATCCAGTTTGACCCCGAGTCCGCACGCTTCGGTTCCTCGCGCACGCACAAACGCCTCGAGGACGACCGCCTGCTCGCCGGCAAAGGCCTGTTCAGCGACGACCGGCGCTTCGACAACGAGGCGGCCGTGGTGCTGGTGCGCTCGCCGCATGCGCATGCGAATCTCGCGTCGATCGACCTGGCGCAGTCCCTCGCCGCGCCGGGCGTGATCGCCGCGTGGACCATGCCCGACCTGCGCAAGGATGGCGTGGGGCACATCCCGAACCCGCCGCTATTCAAGCGCGCGGACGGTCAGCCGATGTCCGTGCCGCGGCGCACGCCACTCGCCGAGGGACGCGTGTTCTACGTCGGCCATCCCGTGGTCGCGATCGTCGCGCAGACGCGCGAGCAGGCGCAGGATGCCGCGGACCTGGTGACCATCGAATACGAGGAACTGCCTTGCGTGGTCGATGCGCGCCGGGCGGTCGAACCGGGCGCGCCGCTGCTCTGGCCCGAAGCGCCTCGCAACATCGCAGCGGAAACACGCTACGGCAAGCCGGCGGAGGTCGATGCCGCATT